>DASREU010000474.1:0-23341 GCA_035651935.1 Myxococcales bacterium
GTGAACTGGGAGGCGACGAAGAACGGCTGAGAGAGGAAGCGCTGGATCTTGCGTGCGCGCGAGACCGTGAGCTTGTCTTCCTCGCTGAGCTCGTCCATGCCGAGGATGGCGATGATGTCTTGCAGGTCCTTGTACTTCTGGAGGACCGCCTGGACGTTTCGCGCCACGTCGTAGTGGCGCTGGCCGATGACGCCGGGGTCGAGCAAGGTCGAGGTGGAGTCGAGCGGGTCGACGGCCGGGTAGATGCCGATCTCGGTCAGCGCGCGCGAGAGCACGGTGGTGGCGTCGAGGTGGGCGAAGGCGGTGGCCGGCGCGGGGTCGGTGAGGTCGTCGGCGGGCACGTAGATCGCCTGCACCGAGGTGATCGCGCCCTTCTTGGTGGACGTGATCCTTTCCTGAAGTCCGCCCATCTCGGTGGAGAGCGTCGGCTGGTATCCGACGGCGCTGGGGATGCGGCCGAGGAGCGCGGAAACTTCCGAGCCCGCCTGCGTGAAGCGGAAGATGTTGTCGATGAAGAGGAGCATGTCCTTGCCCTCCTCGTCGCGGAAGTACTCGGCGATGGCCAGCGCGGAGAGCGCGACGCGGGCCCGGGCGCCGGGCGGCTCGTTCATCTGCCCGAACACCAGCACCGCCAGCGACTTCTCGAGATCGTTCGCCTTGATGACGGCGTTCTCGCCGCCTTCCTGGAATTCCGTGTAGAGGTCGTTGCCCTCGCGGGTGCGCTCTCCGACGCCGGCGAACACAGAGAACCCGCCGCGCTGCTTGGCGACGTTGTTGATCAGCTCCTGGAGGAGCACCGTCTTGCCCACCCCGGCGCCGCCGAACAGGCCGATCTTCCCGCCGCGCAGGTAGGGCGCGAGCAGGTCGATGACCTTGATCCCGGTCTCGAACGGCACCATCCGCACGTCCAGCTCCTCGAACGTCGGCGGATCGCGGTGGATGGAGAGCCTGCGCGTGGCCTTGATCGGGCCCTTCTCGTCGACCGGCTCCCCGACCACGTTGAGGATGCGCCCCAGCACTTCCTTGCCGACCGGCATCGAGATCGGGCCGCCCGTGTTCTTCACCGACTGCCCGCGAATCAGCCCTTCGGTCGAGTCCATCGCGATGCAGCGCGCGGTGTTCTCGCCGAGGTGCTGCGCCACCTCGATGGTGAGGTTGTCGGACTTGTCGGAGATGCTCGGGTTCGAGAGCGTCAAGGCGGTGAAGATCTCGGGCAGCGCGCCGGGCGCGAACTCCACGTCCACCACCGGCCCGATCACCTGGGTGACCTTGCCCATCTTCTGCAGCTCGTTCATCGCGATCGCAGCCATTCGGGAATCCTCTATTTCATCGCTTCGGCGCCGGAGACGATCTCCATCAGTTCCTTGGTGATCGAGGCCTGGCGGCCGCGGTTGTACTGGAGCGAGAGGCGGTCGATCATCTCGTTCGCGTTCTTGGTGGCGGAGTCCATCGCGGTCATCCGCGCGCCGTGCTCCGACGCCTCCGACTCGAGCAGCGCCCGCCAGATCTGCATGGCCAGCTGCCGGGGAATCAGCTGCTCGAGCAGCTCCGGCCGGGACGGCTCGTAGAGGTGCTCCGGGGTGATGAAACCGCCCGTCGCTCCGGCCTTCGCCGCGGGAGAAGCGACGATCGGCAGGAGCTGGGTGAAGGTGATGGCCTGCGTCATCGCGCTCTTGAACTGGTTGTAGAGCAGGTACACGGCGTCGAGCTTGCGCTGGTTGAACTCGACGATCAGGTCGTCGGCGACTTCCTTCGCCATCGAGAAGCGCAGGCGCCCGAAGAACCCGACGTAGTCCTTGCGCGTCTCGATGCCGCGCTTCTTCGCGAAGTCGCGGCCGCGCCGGCCGATGGTGGAGAACTGGATGGCGTCGTACTTGTCGCCTTCCTCCACCAGAAAGCGCTGCGCGCGGCGGATGATGTTCGAGTTGAACCCGCCGCAGAGCCCGCGATCGCTGGTGAGCAGCACCACCTCGATCCGCCGCGGGTTCTCGCGGACCTCCATCAGCGGGTGCGGCGGCATCTCCGCCGCCGCCCGCGCCCCCGCGAGCGACGAGAGCAGCTCGTCGAGCGCCTGGGCGAACGGGCGCGTGCGCACCACCGCGTCCTGCGCCCGCCGCAGCTTCGCCGCCGCGACCAGCTTCAGCGCCTTGGTGATCTTCTGCGTGTTCCGCACCGACTTGATCCGGGTGCGGATGGAGCGGAGAGAAGCCATCTATCCCTTCGCGGCGGTGGGCTTGAACACGCTCTGGAACTCGGTGAGGGCGGCGTCCAGCGCGGCGCGGACGTCGTCGGTGAGGTCCTTCTTCTCCCGCAGGAGCTTGAGCGCCGCCTGGTGGCGGGCGTCCATGTACGTGAGCAGCTCTTCCATGTAGCGCTGCACGTCGGAGACCTCGACGTTGCGGATCCAGACCACGCCGCTCTTGTCCTTCTGGGTGCCGGCGTAGATCTGCACGATCTGCTTCTCCACCGGCATGGGCACGTACTGCCCCTGCTTGAGGATTTCGGTGAGCCGCGCGCCGCGGGCCAGCGTCTCCTGCGTCGCCTTGTCCAGGTCGGAGCCGAACTGCGCGAACGCCGCCAACTCGCGGTACTGCGCGAGCTCGAGGCGCAGCGAGCCCGCGATTTTCTTCATCCCTTTGATCTGGGCGTTGCCGCCCACCCGGGAGACGGAGATGCCGGCGTTGATCGCCGGCCGCTGCCCGGCGTTGAAGAGGTCGGTCTCGAGGAAGATCTGGCCGTCGGTGATGGAGATCACGTTCGTGGGGATGTACGCCGAGACGTCGCCCGCCTGGGTCTCGATGATCGGCAGCGCCGTCAGCGACCCGCCGCCGCGCTCCTTCGAGAGCTTGGCGGCGCGCTCGAGCAGGCGGCTGTGCAGGTAGAACACGTCGCCCGGATACGCCTCGCGGCCCGGAGGCCGGCGCAAGAGGAGCGAGAGCTGCCGGTACGCCACCGCCTGCTTGGAGAGATCGTCGTAGATGATCAGCGCGTGCTGCCCGTTGTCCCGGAAGTACTCGCCCATGGTCACGCCGGTGTACGGGGCGAGGAACTGCAGCGGCGCGGGGTCCGAGGCGCTGGCGGTGACGACGGTGGTGTACTCCATCGACCCGTGCTGCGCGAGCCGATCCACGACGCGGGCGACCGTCGACTGCTTCTGGCCGATCGCGACGTAGATGCAGAACATGTTCTGGCCCTTCTGATTGATGATCGCGTCGACCGCCACCGCCGTCTTGCCGGTCTGGCGGTCGCCGATGATCAGCTCGCGCTGTCCGCGGCCGATGGGGATCATCGAATCGATGGCCTTGATGCCCGTCTGCATCGGCTCCTTCACCGATTCGCGGGCGACGATGCCAGGCGCCTTCACCTCGATCTTGCGCCGCTCCTTGCCCGCGAGCGGTCCCTTGCCGTCGAGGGGCTGGCCGAGCGCGTCGAGCACGCGGCCGATCACCTCGGGGCCCACCGGCGCGTCGGCGATGCGCCCCGTCCGCTTGACGATGTCGCCCTCGCGCAGGTGCTCCTGCTCGCCCATCAGGGCGACGCCGACGGAGTCCTCCTCGAGGTTCAGCACCAGGCCCGTGAGGCCGCCGGGGAACTCCACCAGCTCTCCGGCCATCACGCCTTCCAGGCCGTAGACGCGGGCGATGCCGTCGCCGGTGGAGAGCACGGTGCCGGTCTCGCTGACCTCGATCTGCTTGCCGTATCCCTTGATCTGCTCGCGCAGGATGCGGCTGATTTCGTCGGCGCGGATTTCTGCCATTTGCTCTGCTCCTAGCTGCGAAGGATTTCGATCGGCCTGGCCTTGAGATCGTCGCGCATCCGCTCCAGCTGCGTGCGCAGGCTGCCGTCGAACTGGGTGGCGCCGACCTGCGTCACCGCCCCGCCGATCAACGAAGGATCCGTCTTCGCCTCCAGCACGATCGAGCGGCCGGTCATCCGCCCGATGGTCTCCCGGAGACGCTCGATCTCGCCGTCGTCGAGCGGACGGGCCGCGGTGACGCTCGCCCGGATGCGCCCCGCGTGCTGGTCGACCATCGCCCGGTACGCGCGCGCGATGGCGGGGAGATCGCCGCCGCGCTCGCGGTCGACGATCAGCCGGAGAAAGCTCACCGTCACCGGCGAGAGGTTGAGAGCGCTCGCCACCACGTCAACGGCGGCCTGGCGCTGCGGCTGCGCGTATCCCGGATTGGCGACGAGAAACTGCAGTTCCTTGCTCTCCCGCATCGCCCGAAGCACCGCCTCCAGCTCGTCTCCGTACTGCTCGAAGCGGCCTTCCTCGAGGCCGAGAGAGAGCAGGGCGCGGGCATAACGTCGGGCGACGCCGGAGTGGATCAACTCGTTGACTCCTCGAGATGCGGGAAGCGCGGCTACCTAACACGCTGGACTAGCAGGGTCAATGCGCTGCGGCGGGCGGTTTTGGTGCGTAGTTTTGCCGCATGAAGCTCATCGTCCAGGGCAAGCAGATGCGGGTCAGCGAAGGCCTGAAACGCTACGCGGCGGAGCACGTGCTGGAGCCGCTGCGAAGGTTCTACGACAACGAGGCCGCGGAGCTGCGCGTCGAAGTCGGGCGCGACAACGTGAATCGCGGCGAGTCCAGGCAGTGCCACCTGACCTTCCACATGCCCGGCGCGAAGACGATCCAGATCGAGGAGAGCACTCCCGACGTGTATGGGTGCCTGGACGTCGCGGCGGATCGGCTGGTGCGCGTCGCGAAGAAGCAGCTCGGCAAGATGCGGCGGCCGAAGGGGCGGCACAAGGAGCATCCGCTCTCGACGGTGGTCTCGGAGGGCGGGGTTCCCGGAGGGCTGGTCGAGGACCTGCCGAATGGGCGCGCGCTCGACGCGGTCGAGCGGCAGCGGCGGGGGAGGCGGAGGAAGTAGGCCTCTGCGGTTTTCCCTGTTTGAGCTTGGCGGGGACACGAATGATCGTGTCCCCCTTCGATGGCGAACCTGTTTCGGCCGGCCTTGACGCGGACCTTTGCTGTTTTACGTTGCGGCTGCCGACGGGACGGGCGAACTGCCCGGTTTCCCAGAGGGATTTCTATTTGCCCGGAGCACCCGGAAAGGAGAGAGAGATGGCCATCATTCGTCGTAACGATCCGTTCCGCGATCTGTTGTCGCTGCAGGACCAGCTGTTCCGCACGTTCGACGCCGCGTACCGCGGCACCCCGCGCGAGGACGAGCAGTCGATGGTGGCGACCTGGTCGCCGCTGGTCGACGTCTTCGAGGACGCCGACGGCATCACGCTGAAGGCCGAGCTGCCCGAGGTCGACGCGAAGGACGTGGAGATCCAGGTCGAAGGGAACACGCTCACCCTGAAGGGCGAGCGCAAGCTGGAGCGCGAGGACAAGCGCGACGGCTACCACCGCATCGAGCGGACCTACGGCGCGTTCGCGCGCACCTTCAACCTGCCGAACACGGTCGACGTGGAGCACATCACGGCGGAGTCGAAGGACGGCGTCCTGCGGCTGTTCCTCCCCAAGAAGGCGGAGACGAAGCCGCGGCAGATCAAGGTCGCGGTCTCGGCGCAGCACACGCAGTCGGGACCGGTCAGCAAGCAGTAACGGACGGAGTCGAGTCGAAGCAGTCGCAGGGGCGCCCGGAGGATCCCGGGGCGCCCCTGTCCGTTCCTGGGGGAAGCGGTCTTACTTCTTCATCGGGGCGCTGCCGCCGCCCGTGTCCATCTTGCAGGCGCCGTCGAAGAACACGCCGCGCTCGATGACGATGGACGGGGTGACGAGGTTGCCGCGCACCTTGGCGGGCGCCTTCAGCTCGATCGCCTTGGAGGCGGTGGCGTCGCCCTGGTAGTCGCCGAGGCAGGTGAGGGTGCCGACCTTGACGTTGGCCTTCACCTCGGCGCCTTCGCCGATGATCAGCTGATCGCTGGAGATGATCTCGCCGGAGAACTTGCCGTCGATGCGGACGGTGCCCTCGAAGATCAGCTTGCCTTCGAACTGGCTGCCCTTGCCGAGCAGCGCGTTCAGCTCGGGCTGGCGCGACGCCGTGGGAAGCGGCGCGACGTTGGAGGGGATCGGGCCGGTCTGGGAGGGAGCGGTGTTCTGTAGCATGTGCGTGTCAGTCCTCTGGTTGAGGGTTCTAGCACTTCCCAACAAGCAGGCCTCCGGGTTTATTTGAACGAGGCCGCGGCGAGAACCAACAAAACGATCGCCTCTCCGGTGATGAACCCGGAAGCGAGTGGGGTGTTGTAGACGCCTTCCGTCCTCGGGCTCACCTTCTGCCACACGAACTGCGCGATGCCGCCGATCACCATCGGGATGATGGCGAAGCCCGGGATCAGCATCCCCAGGCCGATCGCCGTCGGCGACGGCACCCAGCGCGCGATGCCGGGGCGCGATTCCAGCAGGGTCAGCGCCACGCCGATCGCCAGCGCGATCACCAGCGCCTGCAGCGCGCTGGAAGGGAGCGCGCCGAAGCCCGTCGAGAGCAGCTCGGCGAAACCGGCCCACTTGACGCTGATCGGCGACGAGAGCCCGCCCTCCCCGCCCACGCCGTACTTCGCGCGCACGAGCGGATACGCGATCGCCACCGCCAGGGCGCCAACCGGGACGCCGATCAGCTGGAGGATGGTGAGGTTCCGGTTGGTGGAGCCGACGATCTTGCCGGCGCGATAGTCCTGCATGAGGTGCTCGCCGTTGGCCGCGACCGCCCCGCTCATCCCCGACCCGATCATGTTGATCGGCACGTGCCCGGGCGCGAGGACCGCGAACACCGCCTGCATCACGTTCGCCATCGCGCTGATCGGCGCCCAGTTCGTCTCGCCCAGCACGCGGATCCCGACCAGCATCAGGATCAGCGAGAGGAACACCGAGACCAGCGAGAGCCAGACCGGGAACCCGAGGGAGAACTTCTGCACCGCGGCGAGCGCCACCGTGCAGGCGACGGCGCCCCAGACGACCCACTTGATGGGAAAATCGCCGCCGGCGTCGACGTCCTTCGCCCCGAGGCCCTGGAAGGTCTTCGCGATCACCTTCCACTTCAGCGCCAGCGCGGCGAGCCCGCCGGCCACCATCAACCCGGTGGCGGGCCACATGATCCAGCGCTGGAGGATGGCGTTGAAGGTGAGCGAGGGCACGAGCCCGGCACGGAAGAGCGGTTCGGGCGCGACCACCCAGGCGAGGATCATCCCGAGACCCATGGAGAGCGTGACGCGCAGGCCGATCAGGAGCCCCGCCCCGAGCGAGAGGACTCCGATCTCGGTGCCCAGGCGGAGCGCCTCGGCGTGCGGGGAGAGGAAGGTGAAGTTGAGCGTCTCCGGGATCCAGCCGAGAGCCTGCCGCGCGACGGTGAAGGCGGCGGAGACGAAGCCGCCGATGCCGAGCGCGGCGACCCGCGGCTTCGCTTCTCGCGGCCCTTCGTCGAGGACGAGGAGCGTCTCGCCCGCGGCGGTGCCGTCGGCGAAGGTGAGGTCCTCCTGGTCGATGTAGTGCTTGCGCAGCGGCACCGCGAGCAGCACGCCGAGCAGTCCCGAGGGGGCGAGCCAGGCGAAGATCTGCAGCCCGGAGAGGTGCAGGTCGAGGAGCCCGCGCGCGTTCAGCATGTCGATGGCGGCCAGCACCACCGCCATGAAGCCGACGCCGGATCCCGCCGCCGTACCCGCGGTCTGCACCAGGTTGCACTCCCAGCGCGTCCCGCGCGTGCCGGTGACGAGCCCCAGCAGCGAGATGGCGATGAAGCCGAGGAAGGCGCTGACCACGGAGAGATTCGGGCCGTACCCGATCTTCAGCACCACCACCGGCTCCGCGGCGCCCATCAGCGCCGCGACCACGACGGCGACGCAGATCGCGCGCGCGGTCAGCTCGAGGCGCGGCGGAGCGACGGCGACTTCCGCGCGGTGGACTGCGGCGACGAGGCCGCGCGCGGGGGGCGTTCCTCCGACGCGGACTTCGGGCGCGGGTGCGTCGGCCGCTCCGGCCTTCTCCTCCGACATGGTCACTCCCCGAGGATCGCGGCGAGCACTCGATCCAGCTCCTGGAGGTTGCCGTAGCGGATCTCCAGCGTGCCGCTGCCGCCCTTGTCCCTCAGCTCCACCTTGGCGCCGAGCTTGCGCTGCAGCTTCTCCACCAGGTGGCGCACCTGGCTGCCGGCGTGGCCGTCGCGCTTCTCGCGCGGGAGGCGCTTCGACTTCAGCCGTTGCACCAGCGCCTCCGCGGCGCGCACCGAGAGGTTCTCCGCGATCACCCGCGCGGCCGCCTTGCGCAGATCGCCTTCGTCGGCGATCGCCAGGAGCGCGCGCGCGTGCCCCATGCTGAGCTGCCCGGCGACGATGGCCTGCTTGATCGGCTCGGGGAGCCGGAGCAGGCGCAGCGCGTTGGCCACCGTCGAGCGGTCCTTGCCGACCCGCGCCGCGAGCTCCTCCTGGGTGAGGCCGTGCTCCTCGATCAGGCGCTTGAACGCCTCCGCCTCCTCGACGGGGTTGAGGTCCTCGCGCTGGATGTTCTCGATCAGCGCGATCTCGAAAGCCTCCTTGTCCGTGACTTCGCGGACCATCACCGGGAGCTCGCGCAATCCGGCCTTCTGCGCCGCACGCCAGCGCCGCTCGCCGGCGACCAGCACGTAGCCCTCCGACGCCCGGCGCACGATCAGCGGCAGCAGCACGCCCTTGCTGCGGATCGACTCCGCCAGCTCCTCGATGTGGACCTCGTCGAAGTGGCGGCGCGGCTGCGCGCGGTTGGGGCGGATCTCCTCGATGCCGAGATTCATCACGCCCTTGCGCTCGGAGGGGGAGCCGCCGGGGATCAGCGCCCCCAGTCCCCGGCCGAGCGCCGGCCGCTTCAGCTGCGCCTTCGACGGTTCCATTCGTTGAATCTCCTGAGATTACGCGTGCTTGTGTTCTGCAGCGGCGGCGCGGTGCCGGTGGAGCATCTCCGCCGCGAGCTGCAGGTAGCTCTGCGCGCCCTTCGACTCGATGTCGTAGAGGATGGCGGGTCGCCCGTGGCTCGGCGCCTCGCTCAGACGGACGTTCCGGGGGATCACCGTGGTGTAGACCTGCCCGGGCAGATTCGTCTTCACGTCGCTCATCACCTGGCGGGCGAGGTTGTTGCGGGCGTCGAACATAGTGAGGACCACGCCTTCGACTTCCAGCTCCGGCTTGAGCGAGGCCTTCACCAGATCGATGGTGCGAAGGAGCGACCCGAGCCCTTCCAGCGCGTAGTACTCGCACTGCAGCGGCACCAGCACGCGGTCGGCCGCGACCAGGGCATTGATGGTGAGCAGCCCGAGCGACGGCGGGCAGTCGATCAGCACGTAGTCGTAGGCGTCGCGCAGCGGAGCGAGCGCCGCCCGCAGGCGGGACTCGCGAGCTTCGACCGAGACCAGCTCCAGCTCGGCGCCGACCAGGTCGGTGCTGGAGGGGAGGATGAAGAGGTTGGGCACTTCCGTGGGCAGCACGGCCGAGCGGGCATCCGCTTCGCCGAGCAGCGCGTGGTAGACGGTGGGGCGCCCGCCGGGATCGCGCGCCACCCCCACCCCGCTGGTGGCGTTGCCCTGCGGGTCGAGGTCGACGAGGAGCACCTTGCGCTCCTGCGCTCCGAGCGAGGCGCAGAGGTTCACGGCGGTGGTGGTCTTCCCCACCCCGCCCTTCTGGTTCACGACCGCGAGGACCAGCCCCATGCGCCTCCTCTCCGTGGTGTGGCGCGAGTACCACGCGGGTCCGACATCAATCAAGGAGGCGGGCGCCGGGTGCGAATTCGTTTTGCTCGTGCGTTTCAGGGGTTCCGCGATCCGGGACCGCGGCCCATCTTGCGGCCCAGCGAAGGAGACCGCGATGAAGATCGCCTGTGTTCTGGGTCAAGGTTTCGAGGATTCCGAGTTCCGCATCCCGTACGACCGCCTCAAGCAGGAGGGCTACCAGGTCGACATCATCGGCGTGAAGGCCGGCGAGGAGCTCAAGGGCTACAAGGGGAAGGAAAAGGTCAAGGCCGAGAAGTCGATCGACGAGGTGAGCCCCGAGGACTACGACGCCCTGCTCATCCCCGGCGGCCAGTCTCCCGATCACCTCCGCGTCGACAAGCGCATGGTCGACTTCGTCAAGGCTTTCGAGGAGAGCGGCAAGCTGATCGCGGCCGTCTGCCACGGCCCCCAGCTCCTGATCGCCGCGCACCTTGTAAAAGGCCGGACGATGACTGCCTGGGCGACGACCCAGGACGACCTGCGGCAGATCGGCGCGAACGTGAAGGACGAGCCGGTGGTGAAGGATCGGAACTGGATCACCAGCCGCAAGCCCGACGACCTGCAGGCCTTCTCCGCGGCGATCGTCGAGGAGCTCGAGGGCGGCCCGGACGCGCGCGCCGCGGACGGAGCGGAGCCGGCGGCGAGGATCTAGCCGCTGTCGCAGGCGGCGCCGCCGCGCTTGCGCCCTCGCTGCGCGAATCGCCCGAGGGCGTCGGTGTTCCACGTGGAACGTCGCTCGCCGCCCTGCGCCTGCCGCGAAGGCGGGCACACGCGTCAAGTCCAGAGCCCCGCCCTCTAGGTGTGCCTGTAGATGGCCAGGCGCCGCTGCGCGCCTGTGCACGGGAGCGCGTAGCGCAGCTCCTGCACCAGGGCCAGGTCGTCGACCTTGTCCGGGATGGGATCGGAAGGTCCCAGCATGCAGATTGCCACCCCTCCCGGGAGCACGTAGTGCACGGCGAGCCGCAGCCACTGCTCCGGCGAGGCGAAGGCGCGCGCCACCGCGGCGTGGACGCGCGGCAGCTCCTCCCGCGACGGATTGCCTTCCAGCCGCACGGCGTACGCCTTCGCCTTCGGCAGGCGAAGCTCCGCGAGCGTGTTCTTGAGGAACGCCACCTTCTTCTGGACCGAGTCGACGAGCGCCACTTCCAGCTCGGGCCGGACGACCGCCAGGGGAATGCCGGGGAACCCCGCCCCGGTCCCGGCGTCGAGCAGGCTCCCCGCCGGGAGCACCGGGGCCACCGCCAGCGAGTCGAGCACGTGCTTCTCCACCACCTCGTCGGGATCGGTGATGGCGGTCAGGTTGATCGACTTGTTCCACTTCAACATCAGATCGACGTGGCGCCCGAGCTGCTTGAGCTGGTCGGACGCCAGCCGGACCCCGATCTGCGCCGCACCTTCCTCGATGGTCTTCAGCCGCGCAGCGTCCACGCTCACTCCTCGTCGTCGCGGCCGAAGTGGCCGAAGTCCAGCACCAGCCGGCGCCGCGCGCCCCCGCTCCGCCCCGTGATCTCGACCCGCACGAAGGCGGCGCCCTCCTGGGCGAGGCAGGCGTCCAGAAGACCCTGGAGGTCGGAGAAGGCCACCTCCTCCTCGCGCGCCGTCCCTTTGCCGAGGGGGCGCAGGACGAACAGGGTGCCCTCGACGTCCGCCATGACCTTCAGTCCCCGCGGCGACCGTGCCTGCGAATCGCCTGCTCCACCTCTTCGGCGTGGGCGGCGAGGTACTCCTCCACCTGCGCGTCGGAGACTCCCAGGTCGCGGAGGATCCCTTCGTAGAGCGCGCTGGTGGCGGTCACCCCTTCGCGCTTGCGCAGCACGGCCTTGACCACCGCCGCCCCGAAGAGCGGGTTCTTCCGCGCGGCCTTCTTCGCTGCGTCCCCCATGGCTCAGGCGCGCAGCTTGGCACGGTCGGACGCGCTCCCGCCACCGCCCGTGCGGTCATCCTTCTTCTTGCCGCCCTCGTCGTCCTTCTTCTTGCCGACCTCCACGGTCTGGCTGCCGGCCTTCGGCGGGTGCACGTGCAGCTTGCGCCGCAGGTACATCTGCTGGCCGATGGAGAGGACGTTGTTGGTGAAGATGTAGAGGGTCAGGCCCGAGGGGAGGGTGAGCATCAGGAGCGAGAAGAAGCCGCTCATCACGTACCCCATCGTCTTCTGGCTGGGGTTCGACATCGGCGTCGGCGTGAGGATCTGGGTGAGGATCATGGTGATCCCCATCGCCACCGGCAGGATGTAGTAGGGGTCCTTCGCCGTCAGGTCGTTGATCCAGCCGTGGATGAAGGGAGCGTTGTACAGCTCCACCGAGACGCCCAGGGTGGTGTAGAGCGCGAACCAGATGGGCATCTGGATCAGCATGGGGAGGCAGGAGCCCATCGGGTTCACCCCGTGCTCCTTGAACAGCTTCATCTGCTCGACGTTCTGGCGCTGCGGGTCCCCGGCGAACTTCTTCTTCATCTCCTCGATCTGCGGCTGGATCCGCTGCATCTCCTGCATCGACTTCATGCTCTTGTGCTGCAGGGGGAAGGTGAGGGCCTTCATCGCCAGGGTGAGGAGGATGATGGCGAAGCCCCAGTTGTGCGGCGGGACCACGCGGTAGAAGAACTTCATGATCCCGAGGAGCAGCTCGGCGATCACCGACCAGAACCCCCACTCGATGGAGAGCTTGAGCGGCTTGCCCACCGCCAGGAGGTCGGTGTCGTCCTTGGGCCCGGCGTACCCCTGGAAGTCGAGATGCGCCGAGGCGTCGGCCACGGCCTGGACGGGCACGATCAGCGAGGCGATCAGCGACCCCGACTTCGAGCCCTGCGCCTCCAGGCGGCAGGAGGCGGCGACGCCCTGGGGCGGCATCACCGCGCTGAGGAAGTACTGCTCGTCGATGCCCGCGAACTGCGCGGCGGGCGCCTCGAACACCGGGTTCTTCGCCCCGATCGCGACGCGCTCCACCTTGTTGTTCGCCGCGGCGCAGATCGTCCGCGCCGGCACGTTGCTGTGCGGGCTGAGGAACCCGCCCTTCGGCTCCTCGGCGTGGGTCCCGGAGAGGACCGCCAGCTGCCCGTTGACCGCCTGGGCGCTCTTCAACTCGACCGCGAGCCCGATCCCGTAATTCGTCGGGTTGACGGTGAACGTCTTGGTGATCGTCACCCCGCCCTGCTCCGCCCGGAACGTCGCGCTGGTCGCGTCCGACCGGACCAGCTCGTAGCTGGTGGCGGCGGGTATCAGGGTGGCGCCGTCCGCGCCTTTGAGGGCGGTGGTGAACGGGAGCGGCTCGCCGCTGTGCGAGGGGACCAGGTCGACCTGGGCCGCTTCGCTGCTCCCCTTGTGCAGCGTCCACTTCTCGCCGAGCAGCTGGATCGACTGGACCGCGGCGCCCTCGCTGGTCACCACCGTGCGCGCCAGCGGCGTCTCCAGCGTCACCGTCCGCAGCGGGTGGGTCTTCGCCGGTGTTCCACGTGGAACATCGCCCGGCTTCGTCGCCGCGGCGGCCCCGGTGCCGAGCGGCGACGCCGGAGGAGCCGACGTCGGCCCCGGCGACTGGACCGCCGGCTCCGGCTGCTGCTGCGGCGCCGGCTTCTTCGGGCCGATCACGTTCGGGAAGAAGAGGTAGAGCCCGAACATGCAGGCGAGCCAGATGGCGACGGCGACGAGCAGGTTCTGGTTCTGGTTCTTCATGCAGCTCTCTTTCGCGTGCGCGCAGGCACGGGATCCGGTCCGCCCGGCGCCCAGGGGTGGCAGCGGAGGAGGCGTTTGAGGGCAAGCCAGGGCCCGAGCAGGGGGCCGTGGATGCGCACCGCGTCCTGGGCGTATTGCGAGCAGCTGGGGTGATAACGACAAGCCTGCGGAAGAACTGGTGAAATCAGCTTGCGGTAGACCGCGAGCAGGGCGAGGAGCGGCAGCGAGAGCAGGCGGTTCATCGCGGCACGATCCTCTCCGCGGCGCGCCGCAGCCAGCGGCGGAAGTCGTCGACGGTCGCCGAGGCGGCGGAGGAGCGGGCGACGATCACCAGATCGACGGCCGGGAGCCGCGAGAGCTCGAGCCGGACCGCCTCGCGCAGGCGCCGCTTGATCCGGTTCCGCGTCACGGCTCCTCCTACCTTCGACGACACGGTCAGTCCAACGCGCGCGACGCCGGCGGGAATTCCCGGCCGGGTCGGCGTCGCCTCGCGCGGACGGAAGCTCGCCGCCAGGGGTCCCTCGGCGAAGCTCTTTCCGCCTTCCTTGATAGCGACGTAGTCGGTGCGCCGCAGCAGGCGCGCGCTCTTTGGGAATGCGAAGGCCGCCACGGGCCCTCCCGCGGCTTACTTCTTCGGCGCGCTGACGACGAGCCGCTTCCGGCCCTTGGCGCGGCGGCGCTTCAGGACATTGCGGCCCGCCTTGGTGGAGTTGCGCTTGCGGAACCCATGCTCCCGGTTGCGGCGGACCTTGCTCGGCTGGTACGTGCGCTTCACGACGACTGCCTCCTCACGACGGAGCGAAAAGCGCGGCAAGAAAGCATGTGCGACCGGGCAAGTCAAGAAACGCGCGCCCGGGCGTCGATCCGGCGTCGATCCGCCTACTTTGGAGATCCTGCTTGATCCTCTTTCCCGCCGTTTGCTAGGGTCCGCCCCGCTGTTTCCAGTTTGTCGTCAGGCGGACATCCGGAGAACCGATCACGGCCCAGCGAGCCCGCCGCGCGCTCGAAGGGTTTCCTTTTTCCGCGACAAATTCCCGGGGGATATCCGATGTCTGGCTCCTTGTCCACAGCTGTGAACAACACTGTGGACGGCTCTTCGGCGACGATCCCCGTACAGTCAGAGCGTGCGGCAGTCGACCTGTGGACACGGGCGATCCACCGCCTGAAAGGCCGGCTCTCGCGCCACACCTTCCAGACGTACTTCGAGCCGATCAAGCCGGTCAGCCTGGAGGGCGACGAGCTGACGCTCGCGCACTCCAGCCGGTTCATGATCGACTGGGTGCGGGACAACCTGCTCGACGTGCTCCTGCAGGATCTCGAGGCCCAGTTCGGACGCAAGTGCGGAGTCCGCTTCGTCGTGCGGGAGCGCCCGTCCGGCGACGAGGCGGTCCCCGAGGCTCCGGCCGTGCCCGAGAGCAGGCCGCAGGTCACCGCCCCGCCGAGCACCGAGCCCCCGCCCTCGCGTCAGCTCCAGATCAACCCGAAGTACACGTTCGACTCGTTCGTGGTCGGGCCCTCGAACCAGTTCGCCGTGGCCGCCTGCACGGCGGTCGCGAACGCGCCGGGCAAGGCCTACAACCCGCTCTTCCTCTACGGCGGCGTGGGACTGGGCAAGACGCACCTCGTCCACGCGGTCGGAAACCACGCGCTGCGGCAGAACCCGAACTGCCACGTCGTGTATCTGTCGTCGGAGTCGTTCACCAACGACCTGATCCACGCGCTCGAGCAACACCGCATGCCGGAGTTCCGCGCCCGCTACCGCGAGAAGTGCGACATCCTCCTGCTCGACGACATCCAGTTCCTCAGCAACAAGAAGCAGACGATGGAGGAGTTCTTCCACACCTTCAACGCGCTGCACGAGGGCGGCAAGCAGATCTTCGTCACCTCCGACAAGCTGCCCACCGAGATCGAGGGCTTCGAGGAGCGGCTGCGCAGCCGGTTCCAGTGGGGACTGATCGCGGACATCCAGCCTCCGGAGACGGAGACCCGGGTGGCGATCCTGAAGAAGAAGGCGACGACCGATCACATCGCCCTGCCCGACGACGTCGCCCTCTTCCTCGGCACGCACATCCGCAGCAACGTCCGGGAGCTGGAAGGGTCGCTCATCCGCCTCTCGGCGTTCGCCAGCCTCACCGGCGCCGCGCTCACCGTCGAGCTCGCGCAGGACGTGCTGAAGAACATCCTGGTGGTCCGGGGCGACAAGCCCGACGTCGAGACCATCATCCGGGTGGTCGCCGAGGCGATGCAGGTGAAGCCGCAGGACATCAAGGGCGATCGGCGGCAGCAGAACGTCGCCCGCGCCCGCCAGGTGGCGATGTACCTCACCCGGCGCATCACCAGCCTGTCGTATCCGGTGATCGGGGAGAAGTTCGGCGGCAAGGACCACTCGACCGTGATCAACGCCGAGCAGCGGATCGATCAGCTGATGAACGAGGAACCGGATCTGTCGCGGACGGTCCAGTCCCTCTTCCGCAAGCTGAACTCCTAGTGGGGCGCCAGGCTGTGAAGAACCGGACTCCCACGGTGTTGACCGACCCGGGGGTTGCCGCTACACAGCCCGCGCACAGGACTTCAAAGGCGTTGTCCGCAACGCGAAGATCAACGATCCTGCGGATCAACCCCCGTTTCGCACAGAATCACAGGCTCTAAGAGGACTACGGGATCCTCTTCTCCTGATCAGAAAGGCAAGCAACAGATGGAGCTCCAGATCGGGACGGACGAGTTCTCGCGCGCCCTCTACCGCGCGCAGGGGATCGTCGAGAAGAAGAGCACCATGCCGATCCTCGCCTCGGTCTTGCTGGAGGCCACGGAAGACGGGCGCCTGCGCGTCTCCGCCTTCGACCTGGAGATCGGCGTGACCGGAACCCATCCCTGCGAGGTGCGCAAGGGCGGCTCGGTGGCGCTCAAGCACAAGGAGCTCTACGACATCGTCCGGGCGCTGCCGGAGAAGACGCTGGTCCTCAAGCGCGAGGCGAACAACCGCGTCCGGCTCACCTCCGGAGCGGCGGAGTTCAACATCGTCGGGCAGCCGGCGGAGGACTACCCTCCCTTCCCCCGGGCCGAGAAGGTCAGCTTCGTCTCCGTCGATCCGGTCGCGCTCCTGGAGATGATCGAGAAGACCCAGTTCGCCATCTCGGCCGACGAGACCCGGCACAACCTGAACGGCGTGTACTTCGAGACCGGCGAAGGCGTCGTCCGCATGGTGGCGACGGACGGGCACCGGCTCAGCCTCATCCAGCGGCCCCTCGACGGGCAATTCAACCTCAAGCGCGGCGTGATCGTGCCGCGCAAGGGGCTCTTCGAGCTGCGCCGCCTTCTCTCCGAGGAGCAGACCGGAGGCTGCGAGCTCGGCTTCACCGAGACCTCCGGCGTGTTCCGCCGCGGCGACGTCACCATGGTGATGCGCCTGATCGACGGGACCTTCCCCGACTACATGCAGGTGATTCCCAAGGAGGCGGATCGGACGGTGACCGTCGATCGCCCGCGCCTCCTCGACACGCTCAAGCGGATGAGCCTGCTCTCGAGCGATCGGAGCACGAACGCCGTCCGCTTCGAGTTGCAGGAAGGATCGCTGCGGGTCACCTCGCAGAATCCCGACCTGGGCGATGCGAAAGAGGAGATCCCGGTCGCCTACAAGGGGCTGCCGCTGCAGATCGGGTTCAACGCGCGCTACCTGATGGACGTGCTCCAGGTCGTCGAGACCGATCAGATGAACGTGGAGCTCTGCGACGAGCTGTCGCCCGGCGTCCTCAAGCCGACGGGGGACGTGGGCCCGGGCGCGCGCTACACGGCGGTGATCATGCCGATGCGGATCTGATGCACGGACTTCTGGCAGCGCTCCTGCTCCTCGGCGCAACCCACGCCCGGCCGGCGAAGAAGACGCCCCCGCGCGACCCGAGGACGGCAGGGCTGGGAAAGAGCTGCCACAAGAACGGCGACTGCAAGCACCGGTCGCAGCGCTGCATCCACCAGGCGGACATGAAGGGGAAGCCGTTGGGGACCGGCTTCTGCGTGCTGCCCTGCGCCTCGTTCGAGTCGGGAACGCAGAAGGTGACTCCCGGCGCGCCCGTCGACGTGACCACCAAAGCGAAGAAGCCTCCGCCGCGCTGTCCGCCGAAATTCGAATGCAGGAGCGCCGGCGCGGACGTGCCGATCGACATGTGCGTGAAGCAGTAGGTGCTTCTCCTCGACGTCCACACCCGCGAGTTCCGCAACCTGGTCGAGCAGGACGTCTCGCTCGGCCCGCACACCACGGTGCTGTACGGGCCGAACGGCCAGGGGAAGACGAACTTCCTCGAGGCCTGCTACCTGCTCTGTACGCTGCGGCCGCTGCGGGCCCAGAAGCTTCGCGAGCTGGTCCGGATCGGAAGCGAGTTGCCCGCGCTGGTGCGCGGCAGATTCGAGCTGCCCTCCGGCGTCCGCGAGGTGGAGGTGGAGATCGGGCGCGAGGGGCGCGAGGCGCGCGTCGACAAGAAGCCGGTGCGCGATCCCGACGAGCTGTTCGGCGGCCTCGCGACCGTCGCCTTCACTCCCGACGACCTGGCGGTGGTGAAAGGCGGGCCGGAGGGGCGCCGCAGGCTGCTCGACCGCGCGGTGCAGAACAGGCATCCGGCGCACCTCGCCGACGCGCGCGAGTACGGGCGCGCGCTGCGGGCGCGCAACGAGCTTCTCCGGCAGAACGCGGCGCCGGCGCTGCTGGAGAGCTTCGACGAGCCCTTGGCGCGCCTGGGGGCACGAGTGCGCGCGCGGCGGGAGCAGGTGCTCGAGGAGATCCGGCCGCACGCGCAGCGGGCGTTCGCGGAGGTCGCCCGCAGCGAGGCGCCTCTGTCGCTCGAGTACCTCGCCGCGGGGCGCGACTCGGACCAACTCGGCGAAGGCGGCGCGTCGCTCGAGGCCCGGCTGCTCGCGGCGCTGCACCGTCGCCTGCCGCGCGATCGCGAGCGCGGCTACACCAGCGTCGGTCCGCAGGCGGACGACCTGGGGCTCTCGCTCGGCGAGCAGGCGGCGCGCGCGTATGCGAGCCAGGGGCAATCGCGGGCGGTGGTGCTCGCGTTCAAGATCGGGGAGATCGAGACGCTCCGCCGCGCGCAGGGCAGGGCGCCCCTGCTGCTTCTCGACGACGTTTCCAGCGAGCTCGATCCCGCGCGGAACGCATACCTCATGGCCTATCTGGCGGGCCTGGACGGGCAGGTCGTGCTCACCACCACCGACCCGAAGCTGGTCGCGAACAGCGCCGCGAAAGAGGCGATTTTCCAGAGGGTGGAGAGAGGCCGGCTCACTCGAGAAAACCCCGTGTTTCCAGAGTGATCCGCACGCCTTTTCGCCTTGCTTCCGAGCGTTTTGGCGTGATACTTCCGGACACTTCCCAGAGGTGTGATTTTGGAGACTGCGCAGGACAAGCGGGTGCCCAAGCCGGCGCCCGCCGCGGGCGAATACTCCGCCGACAGCATCAAGGTTCTCGAAGGCCTGGAGGCCGTCCGGAAGCGTCCGCACATGTACATCCGCGGGGTCGGCGCCGAAGGGTTGCACCACCTCGTCTACGAGGTCGTCGACAACTCCGTCGACGAGGCTTTGGCCGGCCACGCGAAGACGGTGGAGCTGACGATCCACGCCAACGGATCGCTCTCCGTCCAGGACGACGGGCGCGGCATTCCCGTCGGACCGCACCCTACCGAGTCGATGGACACGCTCGACGTGGTGATGACCAAGCTGCACGCCGGGGGAAAATTCGACAGCAACTCGTACAAGGTGTCCGGCGGCCTCCACGGCGTCGGCGTCTCCTGCGTCAACGCGCTCAGCGAGTGGATGGAGGTCGAGGTCTACCGGGACGGGCAGATCTACAAGCAGCGCTACCACACGGGGATCCCCGGCGGCGCAGTGAAGACCATCGGCACGACCTCGCTGCGTGGCACCAAGGTCACCTTCAAGCCCGACGCGACCGTGCTCGAGGCCACCGACTTCAACTTCGACGTGCTCTCGAATCGGATGCGCGAGCTCGCCTTCCTCAACCCGGGGCTGCGCATCCTCATGCGCGACGAGCGCTCCGACAAGAGCCACGACTTCAAGTACGAAGGCGGGATCGTCGCGTACGTCGAGCTTTTGAACAAGAACAAGACGGTGCTGTTCGACGAGCCGATCTCGGTGCGCGGCGGCGATGCCAACGGCGCCGAGGTGCACGTGGCGCTGCAGTGGAACGACGGCTTCGACGAGAAGGTGTTCTCGTTCGCGAACAACATCAACACCATCGACGGCGGCCCGCACCTGATCGGCTTCAAGAGCGCGCTCACCCGGTCGGTGGTGAAGTACGGCGAGGAGAGCGGCGCCTGGAAGGAGATCAAGGAGTCGCCCTCCGGCGAGGACATCCGCGAGGGGCTGACCGCGGTGGTGTCGGTGAAGATCCCCGGCGCGCAGTTCGAGGGCAACCTGAAAGGGAAGCTGGTCAACACCGAGGCGAAGGGCATCGTCGAGGACCTGGTGGGACGCAAGCTCACCGAGTTCTGGGAGCGGAACCCGCCCGTCGCCAAGCGGGTGATGGCGAAGGTGGCGGACGCGGCGAGGGCGCGGATCGCCGCGCGGAAGGCGCGGGAGACGGTGCGGCGCAAGGGAGCGCTGGACTCGGCGTCGCTGCCGGGGAAGCTCGCCGACTGCCAGGAGCGCGATCCGGAGAAGTGCGAGCTCTACATCGTGGAGGGCGACTCCGCAGGCGGGTCGGCCAAGCAGGGCCGCGACCGGCGCACGCAGGCCATCCTTCCCTTGCGGGGAAAGATCCTCAACGTCGAGAAGGCGCGCTTCGACAAGATGCTCTCCTCGCAAGAGATCGTCACCATGATCACGGCGATCGGCACCGGCATCCACGAGGAGTTCGACATCTCGAAGCTGCGGTACCACAAGATCATCCTGATGACCGACGCCGACGTGGACGGCAGCCACATCCGCACCCTGCTCCTGACCTTCTTCTACCGGCAGATGCACGACGTGGTCGCGCGCCAGACCGCGGACGGCTTGAAGAAGCACCACCTGTACATCGCGCAGCCGCCGCTCTACCGCGTGGCGAAGGGGAAGAAGGAGCTGTACCTGAAGGACGACGCGTCGCTCGATGCGTACCTGCTCACCCTCGGCACCGAGGGCGCGAGCGTGCGCGGGGCCGGCGGCGGGGAGATCTCGGGGGAGCAGCTCAAGGCGCTCCTCGACAAGGTGCTCCAGTACCGGCGGCTCCTGGGGAAGATGGACAAGCGGCGCGACGGACGGGTGGTGGACGCCGTGCTCTCGTCGACGGTGATCGACGCGCAGGCCCTGCGCGCGCCGCAGCAGCTGAAGGCGCAGTCGGCCGCGCTCCAGGCGGCTCTGGCGAAGGCGCAGCCCGGCGAGACGCTCTCGGTCGAGATCGCCGAGGATCCCGAGCACGGGTGCCAGAAGATCATCGTCCGGCTGGGACACAACGGCGCGATGCGCGAGACGGCGGTGGATCACGTGCTGCTCAGCGGCCCCGACTTCGCCGAGCTGCAGCGGCTGCGGCGGGAGTTCGCGCAGCTGGGGAAGGCGCCGTACGAGCTGGCCACCAAGGACGGGGCGGCGGGGCAGACCGCGCAGAACCCGATCGATCTGGTGGAGATGGTGAAGCGCGTGGCGTCGAAGGGGCTGGAGATCCAGCGGTACAAGGGCCTGGGCGAGATGAACCCCGAGCAGCTCTGGACCACGACGATGGACCCGGCGAGGCGGACGCTGCTCGAGGTGCACGCCGACGACATGGCGGAAGCCGAGCTGATGTTCACCACGCTGATGGGCGATGCGGTGGAGCCGCGGCGCGAGTTCATCGAGAAGCACGCGCTCGACGCGACGAACCTGGACATCTAGGCCGCTCCCGCCGGAGGCGGGCTCGCCGCGGGCAAGCAGGGCACCTGCGACGACGACGTCCGGATCGTCTGGCGGAGACCTCGAACGACGAAGACGGCCTGCGCTCATCTCGCCCGGTACGCGGGCAGGTGCGGGTCGCTCCCCGGCGGCGAATGAGTGCCGCCGCGGGCGACGACGACCGCCGGCGTCCCCGCCGGCAGCGTCAAGACGCGCTCGAGCGCCAGCGCGGTGACCCAGGCGGACTGCCGGTCGCTGGAGATCGCGACGTAGACGGTGCCCGGTGGATCGCCAGGAAGCGGCGCCATCTGGGGGCCATCTCTGCCGGAGAGGATCCGCGCGCGCAGCGGGATCGTGCGACCCGCGCGCCGGAAGGGCGGCTGCCGGGCCTGGGCCAACGCCGAGCCGAGCTGGCCGGCGTCCGGCGCGTAGAACCCGGCGTAGCCGCGGTCCAGCTCGTCGCCGGCGACCCGAAGCGCGTCGAGCAGCTGCGGCCGCGGGTCAGGCGGTGGCCCGGGATTGCCGGAGGCGGAGCGCAGGGCGAGAGACGCTGCGGCCGCGAGCAGGAGTGCGAGGTGCAACCGCAGGCGCGGCTTGCGGCTCGACGCGATCGCGGAGGCGAGCGCGAGGGTGATGAGGGCGAGCAGCACGGCGCAGGCGAGGAGCAGCGCGCCATACGGCACGTCGCGGGCAATGGCCGGGGAGGAGAGGCCCTGCGATCGCACCCAGAGCACGGCCGGGGGCGCGACGAGGGCCTCGCCGAGGGCGGCGAGCGCCGCAAAGGAGCCCAGATACGTCAGGCGGCGGATCACGGCGGCTTCACCGTGCGGTAAGCGATCGGACGATGCTGGCGGCGATCGCGGTGTCGGCGGCGCTCTCGGGCGCGGCGCTCTTCGGGGACCCGGAACTGGCGGCGGCCCTGGGCGGCATGCACCCGGCGCCGGGCGCATGGGTGGAGTACCTGATCCGTTCCCGCGGCGCAGGAGACGCGCGCGTCCGCGTCACGGCCTTGGCGGAGGGGGCCGGCGGCGGCTACTGGCTGGAGGTCGCTACGGTGCACGAAAGCGGAATCGCCGGCGCCGCACGGCTCCTGGTGCGCGGCGACGACGGCTCCGCGATCGAACGCATGTCCGTGATGGTCGCCGGCCAGCAACCTCTGGAGATCCCGCTCGAGCGCCTGGGACCGGCTTTGCCCGCGCCCCGCGCCATCCCGCGAGTGCAGCGGCTCGGCAGCGCACGAGTGCGCGTTGCGGCGGGCGCGTTCGCGGCCGAGGTCTCGCGGGCCGCGGACGCCACCGTCTGGCGCGCTGCAGGCGTGCCGCTCTGGGGCCTTGTCAAGGCGCGCTCGCGACGGCGCTCGATCGAGTTGCTCGCCTTCGGCGCCTCCGGCGGGCGGTCGGTGTTTCCAGCTGGCCGGGATCATGGGAACGGGAGCGACAGCGAGAAGTAGGACCCGCGGAGGTGCGCATCGAGCGCGTTCAGCATCCGGGGGTGCGTCTTCAGCAACCAGATGCCGCCTGCCGCGAGCGCTCCCGCGAGCGCAGCGAGGAGCAGGCTCGATTCGACGAGCGCCTGACCCTCTTCGCCGCGAAGGCGGAAGCGCCTGGTCACGGCGCCTCGCCGTCGATCCGGTTGACGAACACCGCCGCTCCCCCGCCCGCGGACAGCTTCTGCAGCGCGACCGAGACGGAAACCCCCGGCTTGCGAAAGAGGAGCAGCCCTTCCCCGCCGTCGTTGCTCTCGACATACCCGTCGCGCCGGAATGCCTGCCGGTAGAAGCCCGCCACGTCGCGGACCGACAGCGCGCTGACGAACTGGGCGCTCTCCGCACGCGCCTGTCCGTCGCCGCTGCGAAAGCCGAAGAAGGCCCGATGCTCCGGTGGGATCGGCAGCGATGCGGAGGCGGCGCTCCGGAGCAGGTCCGCCGGGTGGCGGGGATCGACGGTCCCGGTCAGGACCAGCGTCTGCCCGTCGCCCTGCGCGAAAGCGGAGACGAACCGCTGCAACCCGTCGCCGGGATCGAAGACGGAGACGTGCGCCGGCGCCTCGGGCGAGAGCACGGGCCGGAGCCCGCGGGCGCGAAAGGCATCTGCGTAGAACGCGACCACCCTCGAAGGGTGATCGCGCGTGTAGAAGA
>DASREU010000475.1:0-17480 GCA_035651935.1 Myxococcales bacterium
AACCTGGCGCCGGAGCCCGACCCGCTGAACAAGGCGGGCCCGCTGGCGCAGGCGCTCGCGCAGGCGTTCGGCAGCGTGGAGGCATGGCTGGAGGACTTCAAGGCCATCGCCGGCATGCGAGGGGTCGGGTGGGCGATCGCCTATCAGAATCCGGAAAACAGGCTGATCTCGAACCACTGGATCACCCTGCACAACGACGGGCACCCGCCGGGCTTCAAGCCGATCGTGGTGATGGACGCGTGGGAGCACGCCTTCATCCCCGACTACAAGGCCACCGAGCGGGCGAAGTACATCGACGCGTACCTCCGGAACCTCGACTGGCGGGCTTGCGAGGCGCGCCTGATCAAGTAAACAGCACCGGTGCTCCGCGAGCTGACCGCAGTCCGGGAAGATGCGGCGCAGCTCGCCGAAGCGCTGGCGCACGCGCGCTACCGGCGCGCGGCGGGTCTCCCGTCGCGCGAGACGCTGCGCGAGCTGCTCAAGGCGCACAAGGTCGCGACCAGCGCCGATGCCGTCGCGCAGGTGCGCGAGGCGCTGCAGGACGCCCAGGGCGAGGATCCGCCGCGCCCGGGACGGGTGGCGAGGCTCAGGACCTTGCGCGATTTCCTCGCCCGGACGCACGCGCTCGTGCTCGAGCCCGGCGCGGCGCAAGAGCTGTTCGATCTCCCGCAGCGTCCCCTCGTCCGGCCCCCCGGGGACGCCGGCCTGCACGGCGCGATCCCGGCGGTGGCGGTGGCGCGCGAGTTGCCGTTTCTCCGATCTCGCGAGAGGCGCGCGGAGATGGAGGCGGCGCTGGCCGACGCGACCGCGGCCGCCGACGGGACGCGCAGCGCCGCCTGGGACGCCGCGCTCGACGCACAGTCCGAGGCCGGCATCGAAGCGGCTGCCGAGGCGGCGACCTGGGCGACGAAACTGCTCGAGGGGACCGACGCCATCGCCGAGGACCTGGGGCGCTGGATCCTCGCGCGCGAGACCGGACTGAAGCCGGGGCAGGCCTCCTGGCACGACGTGCTGCACCTGCTGCACGCGCCCCGGTGCGCGAGCGCGTTTCCCGCCGGCGAGCTCCAGCGCTCCGTCCGGCGCTGGGTCGAGATGCTGCGCATCGATGTATCCGCGGCGAAGCTGGATGCCGACGAGCGCCCGCTGAAGTGGCCGGGTGCGCACGCCGAGCCGCTCGATCCGCCGTTCGAGGCCGGGATCACCTTTCTTCCCGCCGAGGGTCCCCACACCCTGGGCGCTCTCCTCGGCGCCCTCGGCGCCGCACTGCTGCGGCTGGGACCGCCGGCGGATGCGCCGCCCGAGGACCTCTGGCTGGGCGATCGCGCCGTGCGATGCGCTTGCGCAGCGCTGCTCGAAGGACGGATCCGCGATCGCGAGTGGCTCCGCCGCTGCGCGAAGGTCGAGCTCGCCCGCGACGACGAGCGCGCCATCGCCGTCGGGGCGGTGATCGAGGCCCGGCTCACGGCCGCGCGCATCCTGGCCTCGCTGCAGGCGCGCGAATCGGGCCTGGGCGCGCGAGCGGCCGCGATGCACCGCGATCTCTACCTGCGGGCCACGGGCGCGGACCTGCCCGCGGGGCTCCAGCTCTGCGATCTCGATCCCTGGCTCGACGCCTTCGCCGAGCTGCAGGGCCGCGCGCTCGCGGCGCACGCGGCCGCCTTCCTCCGCGAGCGGTACGACGAGGACTGGTGGCGCAATCCGCGCAGCACCGCGTCGCTCCAAGGCATTTGGGCGCGGGGCGGCCGCCCCACATGTGCGGAGCTGTGGGCGGAGATGGGAGGAACCCCGGAAATCGATCCGCTGCTGTTAGAATTTTCCGACCAGTGCGGGTAAGAATGCTGGTCTCGCGAGTCGCGTTACCGGGAGGTTTTACCGCGTGGATTGCGGCAGCCCTGCAAATACAGGCTCGCCAGCGCTGGCGAGCGTCTTGCTGGGAGTGGATCCCGTGATCCGCCGCGCCGCGAGCTCCTGTGTTCTCGACGAGAGCTGGCCCGTGCGCTACCGCTTCGAGTCGCTCGCGGGCCTGCAGCGCCACCTGCGGCTCGGCGCCGGGTTCCTCCTGCCGGAGACGGCGCTCCCGGGCGGACCCGGCGCGCGCGTGATCGTCGAGATCGCCGTTCCGGAGACCACCGACCACCCGCTGCTGCACGGGCGGGTCCGGGAGAGGGTGCGCGACGGCGTCTGGCTGGACATCCCTTCCGCGCGTCCGGCGGCCCGCTGGACGCCAGCGCCGAACGGCCCGCGCCGCCGCGATCGCCGCCTGGCCTGCGAGCTGTTCGTCGAGGTGCAGCCGCGGGGCGGCGAGGCCTGGTTGTGCCGGGCGCTGGACCTGAGCGAGCGTGGTCTGCGCATCGCCACCGGGCTCGAGACCGGGATCCGCGGCGACGATCTGATGCTCACGCTGTTGCCGCCGGACTGCGGGCTCGCGCCGGCGCAGGTTCGCGGCCGCGTGGTCTGGGCCAGCTCGCGCGAGACCGGGGTGGAGCTGCTCGATCCGTCGCCGGAGCTGCAGAAGCTCCTCGAGGTCGCCGCCACCCGGTGGGACCTGGTGCAGGACATCGAGCACGCCGGCGACTGCGCCTGCGCTCAGTCCGAGCTGGCCTCGGGCCAGCGCCAGCCGTAGAGCCGGCTGTAGTGCCACCACTCCCGGGGATTGACGCGGAAGCCTGCCGCGTACATCGCCGCCTTCAGCGCCTCGCGCCGCTCCTTCACCGGACCGTCGGGCAGCGGAGCATCCGCCGCCGCGGCCGGGCCGAAGGCATCGAATGCCGTCGGCATGGGAAGCCTCGCGCCGGCGGCATCGGCCAGCTCCAGATCGACGGCGACGCCGCGCGCGTGAAGGCTCCCGCGGGACGGGTCCGCCACCGCGCCGGGATGGGGATGCGCTCTCCACAACGCCTTCTGCGCCTGCAGGGTGCGCGTGCAGTCGCGTGCGATCAGCCGGAAGCCCTGCTTGCGCAAGGTCTCGGCCGCGCGCGCCAGCCGCTCCGCGACGCTGCGGCGCAGCAGGCACTTCGCGTCCTTCGGGTAGAGGGCGCGCCCGGCGACGTTGTCCGCCTTCGCGTACGCGAGGTCGACGATCAGGCCCGGCACGAGGGGAGCCGCGTCCACCAGCGGGTCTTCCTGGTCGGCGACCTTCGGCAGCCGCTGCGGCCCGTAGGTCTGGGCGGCGGCGAGGAGCGCCAGCGCCGCGATCACTTCAGGCGGCGCAAAGCCCGGATGATCTTGTCCTTTTCCTTCGTGCGCACGGGCGCGGCCGCCGCCGGCGCCGCCCGCGCGGCGAGCTTCTGCTTCAGCTCGATCTCCAGCGCCAGCAGCTCGGCGCGCGCCTCGGGGATGTCCTGTCCGCGCCGCGGCAACGGCTGGTTGTGATCCAGCGAGCTCCCCGACCGCATGCGCACCGTCTTCTCCTCGCGCGCGCTGAGGCGGCCGGCAGCGGCGCGCAAGAGCTCGCGGACTTCGGTGCTGGTGATGGTGGTCGAGGAAGACTTGTTCGACATTTCGCGGTCACCTCTCCGGGGCGCATCGTCCAGCGATCTGCACCCTACGCCCGGGTCTCTGGAGATCAATTTTTCTGCGGAATCGCGCAGCTACGCGCGCACAGAAACACGGGATTCGCGGCAGATCAAACTTTTGGCGCAACTGTGCGCAGGCCTCGGGAAAGAGCCTGCTTTTCCGCAGCTCGCACCTGCCCCGCTCAACGGGCTGGCGGCGCCTCTTCTTCGTCGCTTTCCTCGGCCTCGTCTTCGGCGGGCGGGCCCCCGGCCGAACCCTTGCCGAGGAAGCGCAGCGGATCCTTCACCGCGTGCGGCACGCTCGTCTCGGGCTCGGCCTCGGGCGCCTTGATCGCGGCCGTCTTCCCGATGCCGGAAGTGGTGAGCACCGAGTGCAGATCGAGCTCGGCAGCCGGGCCGTCTCCGCCGCCCGGCACCTTGAAGTGCCCCTGCAGATCGCATCCGAGCGGGACCGCGGTGTCGCGATCGATCACCACCGTCCCGCGCGCCGCGGTGGGCTCTTCTTTCTCCCAGAGCTCGAGTCGGCGCGCGGTGTCGGGGTCGACGTGGTTCTCGGGATATTGCGGCGGCGGAAGATCGTCCTTCGCCTTCGCGTCGCCCCGGGCGCCAAATCCGATCACCGTGTACCGCACGACGTGGCGCCCTTCGAGCGTCGCCTCGCCCGCGACGCGCAGCTTCAGCCCGCGCGCCAGCCGATCGAAGGTGGCGAGCCCGGACATCGCCTGCTCGCGGATGCGGCCGGGCTCGGTGCGGTCGCTGCGGCGCTTGTGGAACGATCCGTAGAGGCTCTTGACGAACACCTCTCCCTTCGCCGAGACGATCTCGAGACCCTGGTTGTGGTCGTTGACCAGCCGGAGCGAGAAGTCGCCGCCCGGCGCTTCCACGAGCGTCGATTCCTCGGAGAGCGAGACTTCCGAACCTCCGTCCGGGAGGCCGGGCCCGCGGAACCAGGCGAACTGGACGCGCTGGTGCGCCTTGTACGCGAGCAGGCGCTGCTCGATCTCGCGGCGCTGCATGCGGAGGATCCGGCGCGCGAGGTCGGGATCCTCGGCGAGGCGGGTGGCGTCGAGCTGCTCCTTGGCTTCGGGCAGCGTGCCCACGGGCTGCTCGGGCGAGAAGATGCGGGCGCGCGCGGCTTCGTCCTCGCTGCGCTTGCAGGCGGAGGCGAGGAGCAGGGCGGCGACGAAAAGGAGGCGGCGCATGGAGGGAGTCATTCTAACCGGACCGGGAGCGGCTACGCCCAGAGCATTCGCGCGATCACCACCGACGCGGTCAGCCCGGTGAAGTCCGCGAGCAGGCCGGCGGCGAGCGCGTGGCGATAGCGCACGATCCCCACCGAGCCGCAGTAGACCGAGAGCACGTAGAAGGTGGTCTCCGTCGACCCCTGGAGGATCGACCCGAGCTTGCCGGCGTAGGAGTCCGGCCCGAGGCCCGGCGTGGCGAAGATGTTCCCGAGCAGCCCGAGCGAACCGGACCCGGAGAGAGGGCGCACCAGCGCCATCGGCAGCACCTCGGCGGGAAGCCCCAGCGGTCCGGTGATCGGGGCGAGCACCTTGGCGAGCGCGTCCATCGCGCCGGCGCCGCGGAAGGCGCCCACCGCGGCGAGGATCGCCACCAGGAAGGGGATGATGCGCACGGCGACGTTGAATCCTTCCTTCGCGCCTTCGAGGAACGCCTCGTAGACCTTCACCCCCTTCACCCAGCCGTAGAGCGGGATTCCCACCAGCAGCAGGAGCAGGACCCAGCTGGAGGCGATCTCGAGCGCGTGTCTCACTTCCACACCCGCTCGAACAGCTTGGCCGCGACGATGGCGACGATCAGCGCGCAGAACGTGGCCGCCAGCGTGGGGACGAGGATCCCCGCCGGGTCCGTCGAGTGCGAGGACGCCCGCAGCGCGATCACCGTGGTCGGCACCAGCTGCAGCGAGGCGGTGTTGATGGCGAGGAAGAGCACCTGCGCGTTCGTGGCGCTCCCCGGCGTGGGGTTCAGCTTCTCCAGCTCCTCCATCGCCTTGATCCCGAACGGCGTCGCCGCATTTCCCAGCCCCATCATGTTCGCGGCGATGTTGAGCAGCATGGCGGAGATGGCGGGATGGCCGTCGGGGATGCCGGGAAAGAGCGGGCGGAAGATCGGCCGGGCCGCGCGCGCGAGCTTCTCCACCAGGCCCGCTTTCTCGGCGATCCGCATCAGCCCCAGCCACAGCGCCATCACGCCGATCAGGCCGATCGCCAGCGTCACCCCCTGCGATGCGCCGTCGAACGCGCCCTGTCCCACGGCCTTCACGTCGCCGCGGACGGCGCCCGCGATCGCCGCCGCAACCAGCAGCAGCACGAAGACGAGGTTCATGCCCGCATTCAACGCGCGACCGCGCTGTTTGCAAAGGTTTCGTTCCTTGACCCCGTGGCGCAGCGCATGCTACTCGCGCGCGTCCCTTACGTTTTCCGGGAGTGGACTGGATGCTTCGTTCGCTTTGCCTTGCCGTCGCGCTCAGCCTCTCCACCAGCAGCGTCCTTGCACAGACAGCGCCGGCCCCGAAGCCGAAGGCGAAGCGGCCACCGCAGAACCAGGGCGCGGCGCAGTCGCAGGCCCCGTCCACGTCCGCGAAGACCGGGGAGCAAGGGACCGCGGCCGCTCCTTCGGACGCGAGCGCGCCCGCTTCTTCCGCGCCGGCGCAGGGCGCCACCGCTCCGGCGGCGGGCGCCTCCACCGTGCAGGTTCCCCGCGGGCTCGATCAGGAGGAGTTCCGCCGCCAGGTGATGGAGGAGGTCCGGCGGGAGCTGCAGAAGACGAAGGACGAGGTGAAGCAGGAGACGGCCTGGGTGGAGCAGGACTCCCAGGCCCGGGTGCAGGACAGCGAGGCCGTCGAGTCGCTCAAGCAGCGGGTGAACCTCTTCCAGCCGCACGGGTACCTGCGCATGCGCGGCGAGTTCTTCAACAACATGCGGCTGGGGCGCGGCGCCGATCCCACCGGCAACTTCCTCTTTCCCGGCCCGTTCATCGGCACCGGCGGCAACAACAGCCAGTCCGACGCGAACTTCCGCTTCCGCTTCGAGCCCACTCTCGCGGTGAGCGAGGATCTCTCGATCTATTTCCAGGCGGACATCCTCGACAACATCCTCCTCGGCAGCAGCCCCGCCACGGACGCCTACCTCGATCCCTTCACCCCCCTCTCCGTCCTCGCCAACCGGCGGGGCGCGGGAACCGTCAACGTCAAGCGGGTCTGGGGGCGCGTGAACACGCAGCTCGGCGAGCTTCTCTTCGGCCGGATGGGCGACCACTGGGGCCTCGGCATCCTGCACAACGACGGCAATTGCCTCGACTGCGACTACGGCGACACGTACGACCGCGTCGCCTTCGCCCCGCGCGAGTTCAAGGGACACCACTTCTCGGTGATGTTCGACATCCTCGACAAGGGCGCGGTCACCACCGGCGAGAAGGGCGAGCTCGGCCGGAGCGTCGATCTCGATACGCTCGACGACGGCTACCGGCTCGCGGTGGAGGTGACGCGCGTCGACACCGCCGAGGAGATCAAGCGCAAGCTCGACGCCCAGCAGTGGGTGATCAACTACGGGCTCATCGCCGACTACCGCACCCAGGTCTGGGACACGCCCGTCGCCGCGCTGGACTTGACCGGAGCGCTGCGCTCGCAGGTGGTGCGCCGCGGGGCGAAGATCTACCAGCCCGACGCGTTCCTCTCCCTGAAGCGGAAGAAGTGGCGCCTCGACGCGGAGATCGCGTTCACCCTCGGGAGCGTGGGGACGCACCAGCAGGCGCCCGAGGTGGACATCGGCTCGGGCGCGGTTCCCCAGGACGTCGCCGATCTGCTCAGGAAAGGGGTCAACTTCTTCCAGGTCGGCGGGGCGCTGCAGACCGACGTCGCCCTGCTCTCGGCGGACGCGCTGCTCTTCGGCCTGGAGTTCGGCGCCGCGTCCGGCGACAAGGGCGCCTACGGATTCGGCGCACGGCCCTGGCGCAACGGCTCGGGCGCGGTGCAGCCGGTGGCGCCCGGGCAGGAGCCGACGCGCGCCGCGGGCCCCGGCGACATCGACGGCAGCCACCTCGACTTCTCGACCCCGAACGGGCACGCGCGGATCAACAACTTCATCTTCAACCGCTCGTTCAACGTCGACATGATCCTGTTCCGGAACCTGATCACTTCGGTGACCGGAGCCTGGTACCTGAAGCCTTCGCTGCGCTACCGGCCCACCGGCCGCAAGACCGGCGGCGGCGACGACACGGGGTTCGAGATCCTCTTCGCCGCGATCTACTCGCAGGCCTGGTACGCGGAGAACACGCCGGGCCTCTCCCGCCCGCTGGGGCTCGAGTTCAACGCCGGGATCACCTACGACACCTCCGACCGGTTCCACGCCGGCCTCGCCTACGGCATCCTCTTCCCCTTCTCCGGTCTTTCGAACACCAACCCGGACCAGAGCGCCTCGATCGCACACGCCGTCCGCATGCTTCTCGCAATCCCGTTCTAGTGCTGCCGGAGCGTCCTGATCCCTGCGAACGAGAATCGCTGGTCTGCGCCGGGCGGATGCGGCGCCTGGTCCGCGCGCTGATCCTGCTCGCGACGTCGTCGCTGGTCGTCTGCGGGGTGAAGGGGCCGCCGCGGCCGCCGCCACAGGAGGCGCCCGACGCCGGGCCGGCGGACGGAGGGGCGAAGTGAACCACTTCCAGCGCCGGCAGGGCGAGCTGTGCTGCGAGGAAGTGCCGCTCTCGGAGCTCGCCGAAGAGGTGGGCACTCCCGCCTACGTCTACTCGACGGCGACGCTGCTCCGTCACGTCCGCGTCTTCCGCTCCGCCCTGCGCGGCCTCGATCTCCTTCCCTGCTTCGCGGTGAAGGCGGCGCCGAATCTGGCGCTCCTCGCGCTGCTCGCGCGCGAAGGATTCGGCTTCGACATCGTCTCCGGCGGCGAGCTGTTCCGCGCGTTGCAGGCGGGCGGAGAGGCGAAGAAGATCGTCTTCTCCGGCGTCGGCAAGCGGATCGAGGAGCTGGCCGCCGCGCTCGACGCCGGGATCCTCCAGTTCAACTGCGAGAGCGAGGAAGAGCTCCTGCAGCTCTCCGCGATCGCCGCCGGCAAGAAGGTCGAGGCGAAGGTCGCGCTGCGCGTGAACCCCGACGTGGACGCGCGCACGCACCCGCACATCGCCACCGCGCTCTCCACCAGCAAGTTCGGGATCCCCGCCGGCCGCGTGCGCAAGGCGTACCGGCTCGCGGCCTCGCTGCCGGGCATCCGGGTGACGGGAGTGGCCTGTCACATCGGCTCGCAGATCGCCTCGGTGAAGCCGTTCGTGGAAGCGGCGGCGAAGATGCGCGCGCTCGTCCTGCAGCTTCGCGCCGATGGGCACGCGATCTCGCGCCTCGACATGGGCGGTGGGCTGGGCGTGCCCTACGGCGACGGCCCCGACCCCGCCTCGCCGCGGAGGTACGGCGAGGCGCTGGTGCGCGCGCTGAAGGGACTGGACGTCCAGGTCCTGGTCGAGCCGGGACGGCTGCTGGTGGCGAATGCCGGCGTGCTGCTCTCCCGCGTGCTCCTGCGCAAGCAGGGACACGGCGCACGCAAGTTCGTGGTGATCGACGCGGGGATGAACGACCTGATGCGCCCGGCGCTCTACGGCGCGCACCACGAGATCGAGCCCGTGGGGCGCCCGAGGCGCGGAAGCGAGCTCGTCGACGTGGTGGGACCGGTCTGCGAAAGCACCGACGTCCTGGCGAAGCGCCGCCGCCTCCCCCCGCTTCACGCCGCCGACCTGGTGGTGCTCCGCACTGCCGGGGCGTATGGGATGTCGATGGCTTCCCAGTACAATGCCCGTCCCCGTCCGGCCGAGGTGCTGGTGGACGGGCGGTCGTGGCGGATCATCCGGGCCCGGGAGAGTTATAAAGACCTGATCCGGGGCGAATCGCCGTGAGGAGCGAGCCATGAGCAGGCTGCGCGGGTCGATGGTGGCGCTGGTGACGCCGTTCCGCGACGGCGCGGTCGACGAGCCCGCACTGCGCGCGCTGGCGCGCTGGCAGATCGAGAAGGGCACCGACGGGCTGGTGCCGTGCGGAACCACGGGCGAGGGCGCGACGCTCACCGGCGAAGAGCTCTTCCGCGTGGTGCGCGCCTGCGTCGAGGAGGCGCGGGGGCGCGTCCCGGTGATCGCGGGCTGCGGCAGCAACGACACTCGCCGGACGATCGAGAACGCGCAGAGGGTGAAGGAGGCCGGCGCCGATTACGCGCTGGTGGTGACGCCCTACTACAACAAGCCGACGCCGGAGGGGCTGTTCCGCCACTTCGAGGCGGTGGCAAGGCAGGGCGGGCTGCCGATCGTCATGTACAACGTCCCCAGCCGCACCTCGCTGGACATGCTGCCCGACACGGTGGCGCGCTGCGCGCAGCTTCCGGGGATCGCCGGCGTCAAGGAGGCGAGCGGGAGCGTGGTCCGCGTCGCCGAGATCCTCGCCGCGGGCGTGCCCGAAGACTTCGCGATCCTCGCCGGCGACGACATGTTCACGCTCCCCACCCTCGCTTCCGGCGGACAGGGCGTGATCAGCGTGGTGGCGAACATCGCCCCGGCCGATCTGGCCGGCCTCTGCGACGCGTTCTTCGCCGGCGATCTGCCCAGGGCGCAGCGGGCGCAGACGAAGTTCGCCCCGCTGGTGAAGGCGATGTTCTGCGAGACGAACCCGCTGCCGGTGAAGCACGCGCTCTACCGGATGGGCCGCATCGCGCCCGAGCTTCGCCTCCCGCTGGTGCCCATCTCCGAAGGCGGAGCGGCGCGCGTCGAAGCGGCGTTGCGCGCCTACGGCGGCCTGCTGTGATCCGTCTCGCCGTGGCCGGCGCCGCCGGCCGGATGGGCTCCTGCATCCTGGCGGCGGCGCGCGCGGAGAAGGACTTCGCGGTGGCCGGCGCGTTCGAGCGGCCGGACAGCGAGCACGTCGGCCGGGAGGCGGCAGGCGTCCGCATCGCGCCCGGGATCGAGGCCGCGCTGGAGAGCGGGGCCGACGTGGTGATCGACTTCACCGCGCCCGCCGCGACGGTGCAGCACGCGAAGGTCTGCGCCGCGAGAGGGGTGGCGCTGGTGATCGGCACGACCGGCTTGTCGGCGGGCGAGAAGGACGAGCTGCGCTCCGCCTCGCGCAAGATCCCCTTGCTGCTCGCCCCCAACATGAGCGTCGGGGTGAACGTGCTCTTCCGCCTGGTTGCGGAGGCGGCGCGCGCCCTCGGGCCCGCGTACGAGATCGAGATCGTCGAGACGCACCACCGGATGAAGCGCGACGCGCCCAGCGGCACTGCGCTGCGGCTCGCCGAAGTGGCGGCCGCCGCGCTCGCCTTGCCCGGGAACGCCTTCGTCTGCCAGCGCCAGGGCGAAACCGGCGCGCGCAAGCCGGGGACCATCGGGATCCAGGCGCTGCGCGGCGGCGACGTGGTCGGCGACCACACGGTTCATTTCCTCGCGGACGGCGAGCGCCTGGAGTTGACGCACCGGGCAAGCAGCCGCGACAACTTCGCCCGCGGCGCGCTCCGGGCTGCGCGCTGGCTTGCGGGAAAGAAGCCCGGCTTCTACGGCATGCAGGACGTGCTCGGGTTCCAGACATGATGCAGATCGCGCGCTATCTGGGGGACGACGGGGAGATCCGCGAAGGCGTGGTGACGGGCGACGAGCTGGAGGAGATCTCCGGGCTCGACCCCATGCTCCACGGCGGCCGTCGCGTCGGCGGCAAGCGCAAGCTGAAGGACGTCCAGCTCCTCCCCTGGGGCATGGCGCGCAAGATCGTCGGCATCGGCAAGAACTACGTCGATCACGCGAAGGAGCTGGCCAGCGAGGTCCCGCGCGAGCCGCTGCTTCTGATGAAGCCGACCAGCGGGTTGATCGGGCATGGCCAGACCATCGTCCTTCCGCCCGCCTCGCGCGAGGTCCACCACGAATCCGAGCTGGCGGTGGTGATCGGCAAGCGGCTGCGGCGCGCGTCGGAATCGGAGTGCGCGAAGGCGGTCGCCGGCGTCACCTGCCTGAACGACGTCACCGCCCGCGACATCCAGCGCGCGGAAGGCCAGTGGACGCGCGCCAAGGGGTTCGACACCTTCTGCCCCGTGGGGCCGTGGGTGACCGTCGGCCTCGACTGGTCGGATCTCCGGGTGCAGTGCCGCGTGAACGGCGCCGTGAAGCAGGACGGGCGCACCCGCGACCAGGTGTTCCCGGTGCCCAGGCTCCTCGCCTTCATCTCCGCGGGAATGACGCTGGAGCCAGGCGACGTGGTCACCACCGGAACTCCGGCGGGCGTCGGGCCGATCCGGGCTGGCGACACCGTCGAGGTGGAGGTCGAAGGCGTGGGCGTCCTGCGCAACGGAGTGCGCGCCGAGTGAACCCTCTGCTCCCCCGGCTCGCGGGGTACATGCAGGAGAAGGCCAACGCGCAGCGCGAGGCGGCCACGCGCTCGGGCAAGCCTGTCTACGATTTCGGGATCGGAGATCCGCGGGAGCCCACTCCCGAGTTCATCCGCAAGGCCTTGCGCGACGCGATCCCCGACGTCTCGCAGTATCCGTCGATCGCCGGGACGCCGGCATTTCGCAAGGCCGTCGCCGCATACCTGCAGCGGCGGTTCGCGCTCTCGCTCGATCCCGACGAGGAGATCCTGCCCTGCGCGGGCGCGAAAGAGGCGCTCTTCCACCTCCCGCTCTGCGCGGCGAGTCCTGACCGGCCGCTCTGCTGGTACCCGGATCCCGCGTACCCGGTGTACGAGCGGGCGATCCTCTTCGCGGGCGCCACTCCGCGGACGTATCCGCTCCGCGCCGAGAGGGCGTTCGTCCCCGATCTGGACGCCATTCCCGCCGCTGACTTTCGCAGGACCAGCCTGTGGTTCGACTGCTATCCGCACAATCCGACCGGCGCGGCGGCGCCGCCGGCCCACCACGAGAAGCTCGCCCGGCTCGCCCGGGAGCACGGGTTCATCGTCGTCTGCGACGAACCCTACGTCGATCTCTACGTGCAACAGGCGCCGCACTCGGCCTTGCAGATCTCGCGCAAGAACCTGATCGCGATCCACAGCCTCTCGAAGCGCAGCGGGATGACCGGGTACCGCAGCGGGTTCATCGCCGGCGACCCGGAGATCATCCGCTGGTTGCGTGAGGCCCGGGCGAACTTCGGGGTGGCCTCGCAGGCGTTCGTGCTGCAGGCGGCGATCGCGGCCTGGAGCGATGACGCCCACGTCGAGCAGCGGCGGAAGGTCTTCGCCGACAAGCGCCAGGTGCTCCTCGCCCACCTGCGCAAGCTCGGGCTCGCCGTCGGCGGCGAGGGCGCGTTCTATCTCTGGGTCCGGGTCCCCGAAGGCGAGACCAGCGAGAGCTATGCGGGCCGCCTCGCGGCGCGGAACATCCTGGTGGTCCCCGGCACGCTCTTCGGAGCCGAAGGCAAGGGCTTCATCCGGCTGGCGATGGTTCCCACGCTCCCCGACTGCCGCGCAGCGACGGAGGCCTGGCCCGACCGATGAAGGATTCTTCCGCCCTGCGCCTGGTCGGCGCACTCGGCGCTGCGGTGCTGGCGATCGCCGCCGTGACGATCGCGTCCCTCCGGTCGCTCGCCGCGCGGCGGGAGTCCTCCGGGTGGGTGATGCACACGCAGGACGTGCGGCTCTCGCTGGAGCGCGTCCTCGCGCTGGCGACGGAACGCGAGAGCACGGAGCGGGCGTACCTGCTCACCGGGCGCGAGGAATACCTGGCCCCCTTCGCCGCCGCCAGCGCCTCGCTGAACAGCGAGGTGGACACGCTCGCGTCGCTCACCCGCGACAACCCGCGCCAGCAGCAGCGCCTGGAGTCGTTGCGGAAGCTGCTCGAGGAAAAGGCCGACGCGCTCGGCCGCGCGATCGAGTTGCGGCGCGCCGGGGACCCCGCTGCCCCGGCGACCGTCGCCAGCGGCGAGGCGCGACTGCGGATGCAGAGCCTGCGGCTGCTGGTGGCGGAGATGACCGGAGAGGAATCCGCGCTGCTCGCGCAACGCCTGGGCCGCCTCTCGAGCGCGGAACGCTGGTCGGCGGCGGTGGTGATCGGCGGGGCCGCCCTGCTCCTGCTCCTGACGTTCGTCGCCGCCGCGCTGGTGCGCGACGATCTCCGGCGGCGCAGGGAGCAGGTCGCGGAGAGGGCGCGCGTCGAGGAGTACCAGGAGCGGCTGATCTCGATCGTCGGGCACGACCTGCGCAATCCGCTCACCGCGCTGCTCGTCTCCTCGCAGATGCTGCTGCAGAAGAGGGAAGATCTGAAGCCGCGCCATGCCGCCGCCGTCGATCGGATCCAGCGAAGCGCCGCGCGGATCGACGCCCTGGTGGCACAGTTGATCGACTTCACCTATGCGCGCCTCGGGAAGGGGATCCCCACCCGGCCGACCCCGATGGACGCCAAAGCGGTGGTCGAGCGCGCGGCGGACGGCGTCCGCGCGCGGTATCCCGGACGCGAGATCCGGATCGATGCGCCGGCGGAGACGCTCCTCGGATCCTGGGACGGCGATCGCATCGCGCAGCTCGTCGACTACCTGATCACCAACGCGCTGCAATACGGCGCCGACGCGCCGGTCACGATCTCGCTCTCCCGCGGCGCCGGCCAGGCGCTGGAGATCGCCGTGCGCAATCAAGGGCCGGCGATCCCTGCCGAGGCCCGCGAGCGCCTGTTCGACCCCTACTGGAGGGGCAAAGGTGCGGAGATCTCGCACCCGCGCGGTCTCGGGTTGGGCCTCTACATCGTCCGGGAGATCGCGCGCGCACACGGCGGCGAGGTCGAGTTGCGCTCGGAGGACGGGGACGGCACGGTCTTCACCGTCAGGCTCGCCGAGCGCCGCGCTGGTCCCGATGGAACGCCGGAGCCCACGAACGCGACGCTCGAAGTGCCGGTCGCCTAGCCTGTGCTAGCGTTCGCCCCGCCATGCAGGACCACGCCGCCAGGGAACTGAGGCTGCCGGACGCGACGGTGGACGCGCTCCGCGGCGCCGTCGAGGAGGCCGAGCGCGATCGGGCGACGCTCGATCGCCACGCAAACGCGGTGCGCGAGGTGGTGTACCGCCTCGATCAGGGCAGCCTGCGGGTCGCCGAGAAGGGCGCCGCAGGCTGGACCATCCACGGCTGGATCCAGCAGGCGATCAATCTCTTCTTCGCCGTCGCGAAGAGTGAGCCCTACTACGCGGGCGATCTGAAGTTCTTCGACAAGATCCCGCCGCGGGAGCCGCTCGGCGACTACCGCGTCGTCCCTCCCGGCGTCGTCCGCTACGGCGCGCACGTGGAGAAGGGCGCGATCGTGATGCCGGGCTACGTCAACATCGGCGCGCGGGTAGGGGCCGGCAGCCTGATCGACACCTGGGCCACCGTCGGCTCCTGCGCCCAGGTGGGCCGGGGCGTGCACCTCTCCGGCGGCGTCGGGCTCGGCGGCGTGCTCGAGCCACCCGGCGCGCGCCCGGTGATCATCGAGGACGGCGCCTTCATCGGCAGCCGGTGCATCGTGGTGGAAGGAGTGGTGGTGGAGGAGGAAGCGGTGCTCGGCGCCGGCGTGGTCCTCACCTCCAGCACGCCCATCTACGACGTCACCGGCGCGAAGGAAAAGCTGATCAAGGGGATGATCCCGGCGCGCAGCGTGGTGATCCCGGGCATGCGCCCGCGCGCGTTTCCCGCCGGAGAGTACCTGACGCCGTGCGCGCTGATCATCGGGACGCGCAAGGCGAGCACCGATCGCAAGACGTCGCTCAACTCCGCGCTGCGCGACTTCGGGGTGTCCGCCTGATGGATCTCGCGGAGCGAACGCTCGAGCTCTGCCAGATCCGCAGCCCCCTCGGCGAGGAGGCGGAGATCGCCGCCTACGTGGCGCGCGAGACGGCGGGGCAGCGGATTGGGAACGCGGTGATCTGCGGCGAGGCGACGGGATCCCGCCCCGCCGTGCTGCTCGCCGGCCATCTCGACACCGTTCCCCTGCAACCCGGGGACTTCCCGGCCCGCCGGGAGAACGGGCGCGTGCACGGCCGCGGCGCCAGCGACATGAAGGGCGCCCTGGCGGTGATGATCGAGCTCTGGAAGCGGCTCGACCGGACCGCGCTCCCCGTCGAATTGCTGCTGCTCTTCTACGATCGGGAGGAGGGCCCCATCGCCGGCAACGGCCTGGTCCCGGCCCTGACGCGCCGTCCGGACCTGCGCAAGGCATCGCTCGCGCTTTGCCTCGAGCCGACGGATCTCGCCCTGCAGATCGGCTGCTGCGGGTCCCTGCACGCGACGGTGGTCTTCGCCGGCCGGAGCGCCCACTCCGCCCGCCCGTGGCAGGGCGAGAACGCGATCCACAGGGCCGGCGCGCTGCTCTCGCACCTCGCGGCCCTTCCGCCGCGCGAGGTCCGCGTCGGCGAGCTGACCTACCGGGAGGTGATGAGCATCACCCGCATCGAAGGGTTCACCGGGCGCAACGTGGTTCCCGCGCGCTGCGAGCTGAACCTGAACTTCCGCTTCGCTCCCGGCCGCACGGTGACGGACGCCGAGGAGGAAGTGCGGGCGCTCGCGGAGCGTTTCGACGCGACGGCCACGGTCGTCGACCGCGCGCCCAGCGGGCCGGCCATCCTCGACAACCCGCTGCTCCAGGAATTGCGCGCGGTCACTGCCGCCCCCGTCGAGCCCAAGCAGGCGTGGACCGACGTCGCCCAGCTCGCCGCGCTGGGAATTCCCGCCGCCAACTTCGGCCCCGGCGAGCAGGCCCAGGCGCACCAGCGTGGCGAGAGCTGCGGCGAGGAGGCGCTCCGCCGCGCGTACGCGATGCTCGAGCGGTTCCTGCGCGAGGCCGTGCCTTGATCGAAGCGTACATCGGGCTGGGCTCGAACCTCGGCGACCGGCTCGGCAACCTGGCCGCCGCGGTCGCCCTCCTCTCGCGCGAGCCCGGGTTCACCTTGCGCCGGGTTTCGCTCGCGTACGAGAGCGAGGCCGTCGGCCCGCCGCAGCCGCCGTACCTGAACGCGGTGGCGCAGATCGGGACGCTGCTCTCGCCCCGGGCCACGCTGCAGCGCCTGCAGGCGATCGAGGAGCGGATGGGGCGCATCCGGCGCGAGCGCTGGGGGTCGCGGGAGATCGATCTCGATCTCCTGATCTACGGCGACCGGGTGGTGGAGGAGACCGGGCTGCGCATCCCGCACCCGCTGCTCGAGGACCGCGCGTTCGCGCTGGTGCCGCTCGCCGAGATCGCGCCCGACGCGGTCCACCCCGGCCGTTCGCTGACCGCGCGCGAGCTGCGCGACCGCCTCTCTCCCGAGCAGCTCGCCACCGTGAAGCGGTACCGGGCGATCCGCCCGCCGCTTCCCGAGCCGGACGCGGAGGAGGAGCCGGCGCGCCGTCCGTGAACGGTCCGTGCTAGATCCGCGCCGATGAAACGCCTCGCGCTCGCTCTCGCCCTCTTCGCCTGCAAGCCTTCACGGCCTCCCGCTGCCCAGGCAGCCAGGCCGCCGGCGGACCCGCCCAGCTCCAAGGCGCTGCTCGCGGAAGTGGACCGCCTGAAGGACCAGATCAAGGGCAAGCCGAAGACGTTCGAGGTGGTCTCCGCGCTGGGGAACCTCTACTACGAGAACGGGCGCTACCTGGAAGCGGTCGACGCGTTCCGCGAAGCGGAGGAGATGGCGGCGCCGGTGCAGGCGGAGGCGGAGGCGCTGCGGAAGAGAGGGGTGAAGCCCGCCGCCGACGCCCCCAAGGAGTGCCGCCGCGCTCCCGAGCACGGGCTCGCGCAGATCGCGGAGGCTGCGGGCAAGCTGGATCCGCCGCACCGGCTGCGCTGCCTCGAGGACGCGCTGGAGATGGCGCTGCAGGATGCGGCGCGCAGGGGGAACTCGCTCTACCTGATCGGAGACCCGGACTCCGCCCTGGCCGAGCACCGCAGGGTGCTCGAGCAATCGCCGGATTATCCGGAGTCGCTGTTCTTCGTGGGAGCGATCCTGCTGGAGCAGTCGAACGGCAACAAGATCCAGTTCGCGGCCGGC
>DASREU010000476.1:0-12589 GCA_035651935.1 Myxococcales bacterium
GAAGGCCGGATGAACATCTCTTCTCAGTGCACGACGTCCTGAGACTTCACGGCTAGAGCACCATCGTCTCGTGGATGAGCGCGCCGCGCGCGAACCGCTCGATCGACAGCGCCGAGATGTCCACGCTCTCGCTCCGGCCCCGGACGATCAGCTCGGCGATCGCCCGGCCCGCTGCGGGCGAGTGCATCACGCCGTGACCCGAGAAGCCGTTCGCGAGGAAGAATCCCGGGATCCCCGGAGCGGCGCCGACGACCGCGTGATGGTCGGGCGTCACCTCATAGAGGCCCGCCCAGCTGCGGCGCCGGTCGAGACCTGCGTCGGACACCGCGGGGAAGCGCTCCTCCAGCGGACCGGCGATGCGCTCGGCGAAGCCGGGGTCGAACGTCGCGTCGAACCCGGCAGGCTCGTCCGGGTTGGAGTACGCGATCAGGATGCGCTCGCCCTCGCGGCGGATGAGGACGCCGGTGTCCGCGTCGATGGTCATGGGAATCATCCGCGGCAGCGCATCGCACGGCCCGCTCATCAGCAGATGCCTTCGCACCGGGTCGACAGGAAGCACGACGCCGGCCATCTCCGCGACCCTGCGGGCCCATGGCCCTGCGGCATTGACCACCGCCGCCGCCGTGACCTCGCCGCCGGTGGTGCGGAGGCGGAAGCCGCCGGAGCGGTCGCGCTCGACGGCGAGGACCTCGGCGCCGTACCGGATCTCCGCCCCGGCGCGCGTCGCCTCCCGCAGGAAGAAGTTGCAGAGCCCGCCGGGATCGATGAAGCCGTCTCGCGCGCCGAAGGTCCCGCCGGCGATCCGCCCCGAGAGCCACGGCGCCTTCGCGCGGACGTCCGCCTCGTCGAGCACCTCCACGGCGACGCCGCGCTCGCGCTGCCACGCCGCCGCGGACTGCATCGCCCGCAGCTTCGCCGGATCGCCGGTGACGAAGAGATAGCCCGCCTTGTTGTAGACCGGCGGGTCGCCGATCTCGGGCGCGAGCGCATCGAGGATCTCCATCGAGGCCAGCGACATGGCGACGTTCACCTCGGTGGTGAACTGCGCGCGGATGCCCCCGTTCGCTTTCGAGGTGGACCCGGCGCCCGGCAGCGCCTCGCGCTCGAGGATGCGGACGCTCCGCTTCCCCATCCGGCCCAGGTGGAAGGCGACGCTGCAGCCGATCACTCCGGCGCCGACGATCGCGATCTCGCAGCTTTCGTCCATCGGCCGCCGTTTGTATCAGGCGCGCGCCGGCGATCCCATTCCGGCGCGCTCGCCGAAGGCTTTCCCGCGAAGGCGTCGAGAGCGGCGGAAGCGAACCCCCGTCGGGGGCGCGAGTCACTTCCGGTTGCGCCCCAGCCGCTCGTGCGACGACACCCAGTCGTCGTGCAGGATCGCGCCGGCCAGCGAGATCTCGCCCGCGAGCACGACGGCAGCGCAGATCTCGGCGAACTTGTCCGCACTCCCCTGGCCCGTGCAGCCGAGCAGCTCGAGGCACTGCTTCTGCGTCCCCAGGGAGGTCCCGCCGCCGTACGTCGCGACGATCAGCGAGGGCAGGGTGATGGACCAGTAGTAGTCGCCGTCGTCGAGAAGCTGCGAGTAGGTGATGGCGGCGTGCGACTCCGCCACGTTCGCGGCGTCCTGGCCGGTGGCGATGAACAGCGCCGCCAGCGCGTTGGCCGCGTGCGCGCCGTTGTTCGCGGAGCCGGCGAGGAAGGTGCCCGCCTGGGAGATCTGGCGATGGTGGAAGAACTTCTTCGGGCTCACGCCGACGATCTGCTCCAGCACGTCCTTGCGGAGCACCGCCTCCGCCACCACCCGGCGGCCCCGCGTCTGCAGCACGTTCATCTGCGAGTGCTTCTTGTCCGTGTCGATGTTTCCCGAGAGGATGTACTGCAGCCGATCGGGATGGCTCGCCTTGATCCACTGGCAGGCGGCGTACGTCGCCTTCCCGGTCATGTTCTGCCCGGCGGCATCGCCGGTCGTGTAGTTGAAGCGCAGGTAGCGCAACGGCCCGACCTGGTACTGGCCGATGTCGACGAGCTTCCCCACCCGCGTGGTCGCCTCCGCCGCCCCGCGGATGGAAGCCAGATGCTCCGAAACCCAGCGCCCGAAGTCGCGCGCGGCGACCGCGTCGGAGAACATGAAGACGGGTCCGCGCTGCATCGATCGCTCGACCACGGTGGCGCGGACGCCGCCGCACGCCGTGAGGACCCGCATGCCGCGGTTGTAGCTCGCCACCAGGGTGCCCTCGGTGGTCGCGAGCGGCACGTAGAAGTCGCCGTTCGCGTGCTCGCCGCGCACGCGGAGGGGACCGGCGAGCCCGATCGGCACCTGTGCGACGCCGATGAAGTTCTCGATGTTGCCCGAGACGCTCGCGGGATCGAGGTCGTAATGGGCCAGGTGCGAGAGGTTGGCGCCGGTCTGCTCGCGCGCGAATGCGCGGCGCTGCGCCGCCATCTCCTCGGTGTAGTCCTGATCGCTTCGCGGAATGCGCCTGCGCGGCGCGGCCGCAGCCGCTCCGCCTGCCATCGCTCCGCTCACTGCGCGCTCCATCGAAGACCTCCCTAGACCCTCTCCTGGAACTCACGGCCGAGCAGCCCTTCCGGCCGCACCAGGAGGACGCCGACGATGAGGACGAACGCCATCGTCGTCTTGAACTCGATCGCCAGGTACGCGCCGGTGAGGCTCTCCGCCAGTCCGAGAAGGAGCCCTCCGACGACGGCCCCGGGCAGGCTGTTCATTCCGCCGAGCACCGCAGCGGCCAGGCCCTTGAACAGCGGCTCGAGCATGAAGAACGGGTCCAGCAGCAGCACCGGCGCGAGGAAGACGCCCGCGATCACGGCGAGCGCCGCGGCCGTACCCCAGGAAAAAGCGAGCACGCCACGCGTCGGGATCCCGAGAGTCTGCGCCGCGGCCAGGTTCTCGGAGGTGGCGCGCATCGCGAGACCAAGCCGGGTGCGCTGCGTGAGCAGGAAGAGGAGGATGCTCGCGGCGGCGGCCGCGGCCAGCGTTCCCACCGCGAGCTCGGAGACGAACACCGGGCCCACCTTCCACACCTTCGTGTCCGAGAGCGGGAAGGGCAGCCGGTCGGGCTCCGCTCCCCAGCCCCAGACGGTGAAGCCCTGCAGGATGAGCGAGAGGCCAAAGGTGAGGATCACGCTTCCCAGGGCGTTTGCGCCCTTGCGCTGCGCCGGAACCAGCGCCCCGAAGTAGAAGATCATCGCCACCGCAGCGCCGGCGCCGATGGCGAGCGGCAGCGCCAGCCACATCGGCGCCCCGCTCGTGACCGCGGTGAACGCGACGAAGGTGCCGACGGTGGCGATGTCGCCGTGGGCGAAGTTGAGGACCCGCGCGGAGCGGTAGATGAGGACCAGCCCGAGCGCGACGAGCGCGTAGAGGCTCCCGCCCGAAAGACCGGCCAGCGCGTATTGGAGGAATCGGTCCATGGTCACCTAGCGGAACGGCCAGAGGCGGAAATAGAGCTTCGTCTTCATCCACAGCCCAGCGAGGCCGAGCGGCTCGAAGATCATGGTGACGAGGATGGCGGCGCCGAAGAGCACGGGGATGGCCCAGCGGAACCCGCCGACGAGCGCCGGCACCAGGATGGCAAACGCGGCGCCGAAGACGGATCCCTCGATGGAAGCGAGCCCTCCGACGACGACGGCGACGAAGATGGTGATCGTCTGGTCGATGCTGAACGACTGTGGCTCGAGGTGGCCGAGGTACTGGGCCAGGAGCGCCCCGTGGACGCCCGTGTAGAACGAGGAGAGCGCGAACGCGAGGAGCTTGTAGCGGGCGAGGTTCACGCCCATCGCCTCGGCGGCGATGTCGCTGTCGCGGATGGCGACGAACGCCCGGCCCACGTACGAGGAGACGATGTTGTAGGCGAAGGCGGTGAAGAGGAGGAACAGGCCGAAGAAGAGCCCGTAGACGTAGACGTCGCGGGACATGCCCGCAGGCAGGGCGAGCGCGGGCAGCGCGAGGCCGGCATGGCCGCCGGAGAGCACCGAGACGTTGGTGAAGATCTGGTACACCGCCGTCCCGAACCCGAGCGTGGCGATGGCGAGATAGGGGCCCTTGAGCCGCAGCGAGGGGAATCCCACCAGCCAGCCTGCTGCCCCCGCGGCGATGCCTGCGGCGACGAGCGCGAGCGGGAAGGGAACGCCCGAGATGCGCAGATGCCCGAAGGTGTAGGCGCCGATGGCGAGGAACCCGGCCTGGCCGAAGGAGATCTGCCCCGCATAGCCGATGAGCAGGTTCTGCCCGACGACGCCGATGGCGAAGAGGCAGACCAGGCTGCCGCGCGAGAGCCAGGATCCCGGCGCCCACCAGGGCAGGGCGGCGAGCAGCACGAGCAATGCGATCAGGAGCGAGCGCGCGAGCGGCTTGCGCGCGAATCGCAGCTCTGCCCGGTAGGTTTCGACGAGGTCCACGATCAGCTCCGGTAGAGCGATTCGACGAGATCGGCGTAGCGCTTCTCGATGTTGCGGCGCTTCACCTTCTTGGTGGGAGTGACGTCCCCCTCCTCCTCGTAGAAGCGGCGGGGGAGGGGAGCGAAGCGCTTCACCGATTCCACCTGGGAGAGGGTGCGGTTCACCGCGTCCACCTCGCGCGCGATCAGGCGCTGCACCTCGGGAAGCTGGGTGAGCTCGGCGAAGGTGGCGAACGGGAGCCGGTGATCCTGCGCGTACTTGGTCACGTTCTCCTCGTCGATGAGGATGAGCGCGACCACGTACTTGCGGCGATCGCCGATCACCACCGCATCCTGGATGTAAGGGCTGAACTTGAGCTTGTTCTCGATGTACGAGGGCGCGATGTTCTTCCCGCCGGCGGTGATGATCAGGTCTTTCATCCGGTCGACGATCTTCAGGCGTCCGTCGACCCAGGCGCCCACGTCTCCGGTGTGCAGCCACCCCTCCGGATCGATCGCCCGGGCAGTCTGCTCCGGGTCCTTGTAGTAGCCGGCGAAGACGTGCGGTCCGCGGGTGAGGATCTCGTCGCACTCGCCGAGCTTCACCTCGATGCCGTCGATCGGCTCTCCGACCGTCCCGACCAGCGGGCGGTCGGGGCGGGTGACGGTGATCACTCCGGTGGACTCGGTCATCCCGTAGCCTTCGAGCAGCGGGATCCCGAGCGCTTCGTAGTACTCGAACAGCTCCGGGGACGCCGGCGCGGCGCCGCTCACGGCGAGGCGGGTGCGGTCGAACCCGAGGCGCCGCTTGAGCGGCTCGAACACGGTCCAGCGCGCGAGCGCGTGCGCGGCGGAGAGCGCCGCCGGGGGGCGCCCCTCGCGGCGCGCCCGTGCCCACCGCCGGGAGAGGTTCAGCGCCGTCCGGTACGCCGTCCGCTTGAACCAGGTCGAGTCCTGCATGCGCAGCTCGATGGTGGACGCGAGCTTCTCCCAGATGCGCGGCACGCTGGCGAAGTAGGTGGGCGAGATCTCGCGCAGGTTCGCGAACAGCGTCTCCATGCTCTCGACGAAATTGATCACGTAGCCGATGCGCAGGTGCTCGAGCACGGTGCCGAGGTTCTCGTAGATGTGCGCCAGCGGCAGGTACGAGACGAGCTCGTCATCCCGCCGTGCGCCTGTCGACGAGATGAGCGCGTCGGCCATGAAGATCGCGCTGCCGTGCGAGATCATCGCCCCCTTGGGCGGGCCCGTCGTGCCCGAGGTGTAGATCAGCATCGCGATCTCTTCGGGGGCGACCGCCGAGAGCCGCGCGTCCACGCAGGCGGGGTCGCTGGCGAGGAACGCCTCCCCCTCGCGGAGCAAGGCATCGAAGAGCACGACGTGGGGATCGTCGAACCCCCAGAGCCCCTTCTCGTCCCAGACCACCACGCGCTCGATCCGCGTCTTCTCGCGGATGGCGAGGACCTTCTCCAGCTGCTCCTCGTTCTCCACGAAGACGACGCGCGCCTCGCAGTTCGAAAGGACGTGCTGCACCTGTTCGGCCGCCGAGGTCGGGTAGATCCCGGCGGTGGCGCCGCCCGCGGCCATGATGCCGAGATGCGAGTAGAGCCACTCCGGGCGGTTCTCGCCGAGGACTCCGACGTTCTCCTGGTGGCGCAATCCGAACCGGATCAGGGCGGCGGCCACCTTCCGCATCCGGTCCGCATACTCGCCCCAGGTGACGCGGTGCCAGATGCCGAGCGCCTTGTAGCGCAGCGACAGGTCGCCGCCGCGGTTCTTCGCCTGTTCGACGAGCAACGCGGGGATGCTCCGTGGCTCGCCGGCCGGTCGAGGACGCACGCTGATCGACGGCTGGACCGCTTCCGGGAGGACCGTCTCCATCACCTGGACGCTCTCGCTCACCAGCGCCTCCGCTTCCGGTAGAGCCGCCAGGTCTTCACCGAGCTCGTGTCCGCGGCGCCGACGCCGAGGTAGACGTCGCGAACGTCCTGGTTCTCGGCCAGCTCCGCCGGCGTCCCTTGCAGGACGATCCGGCCGCCCTCCAGGATCGCGGCCCGGTGCGCCACTTCGAGCGCGAGCCGGGCGTTCTGCTCCACCACCAGGATCGTCGTCCCCATCTTGCTGATCTGGACGAGCGCATCGAACACGTGTCGCGAGATCTCCGGCGTCAGCCCGAGCGAGGGCTCATCGAGCATCAGCAGCCGGGGCCGGCGGAGCAGCGCGCGGCCGATGGCGAGCATCTGCTGCTGCCCGCCCGAGAGGGTCTCGGCCTGCTGCGTGGCGCGCTCGCGGAGCAGGGGAAACATCCCGAGGACGCGCTCCAGGTCCTCGCGCGCTTCCCGGCCGCGGCGGCCCCAGAGCCCGAGGTCGAGGTTCTCCGCCACCGTCAGCTCGCGGAAGATCCCGCGATCCTCCGGAACCAGCACGATGCCCTGCCGGGCCACGAGCTCGGGCCGGCGCCGCTCCAGCGCCTGGCCGGCGAGCTGGATGGTTCCCTTCCGCGGCTGATCCTTGAGCAGCCCGGCGATGGTTTTGAGCAGCGTCGTCTTCCCGGCGCCGTTCGGCCCGAGGACGGCGAAGATCTCGCCTTCTTCGACGTCGAAGGACACGCCCGAGAGCGCGTAGATGCGATCGAGGTAGAGCGTCTCGACGCTCTTCACCGAGAGGAGCGCGGGTGCGCCGGCAGGTGCGGGGATCACTGGCCCCCCAGGTAGGCGCGAATGACGCCAGGGTGCTGTTGTACGTCCTGCGGCAAGCCCTCGGTGAGCTTCATTCCCTGATCGAGCACGATCATCCGGCTGGCGAGGCGCGAGGCGACGCGGAGGTCGTGCTCGACCAGCAGCACGGTCATGTGGAAGCGGCCGCCGATCTCGTGGATCCAGTAGGCCACTTCGTCCTTCTCTTCCGCGGTCAGCCCGGAGACCGGCTCGTCGAGCAGCAAGAGGGTCGGTTCGGTCGCCAGCGCGCGCCCGAGCTCGACGCGCTTCTGCACGCCGAAAGAGCAGCTCCCCACGCGCGTGTCGCGCCAGGCGGCGAGGTCGAGGAAGTCGATGATCTCCTCGCACCGCTCCCGGTGGCGCACCTCCTCGTCGCGCAGCCGCAACGCCGCCGCGAAGAGGTTCTTCCGGAAGTGCAGGTGCCGCCCGAGCATCAGGTTGTCGAGCACCGTCATGTGCAGGAACAGGCGCAGGTTCTGGAAGGTGCGCGCCACCCCGTGCGCGGTGACGCGGTCCGGGGAGAGGCCGAGCAGGCTCTTTCCCCGGAACCGGATCGCGCCGGAGGTGGGCTTGTAGAGGCCGGTGATGCAGTTGAAGAGCGAGGTCTTCCCCGACCCGTTCGGCCCGATCACGGCGACGGTCTCGCCCTCCTGGATTGCGAGCGAGACTCCGCCGAGCGCCGTGATTCCGCCGAACCGGAGCGCCACGTCCTCGATCTGCAGCAGCGCCGCCCCGGCCACCGTCGATCCTAGAAGTGAGGAGGGAACTGCTGGAAGGCGACGATCTGCTGGACCGAAGAGTCCTTCGCCTTCCCGGCGCGCATCATCCGCACCGCGTTTCCGCCGTGATGGCGCTCCGGGCCGAAGTCGATGGGCGGCAGGAGCCCGCCCGCCGTGTAGCCCTTGAGCGACTCGACCGCCTTGAGGAACTTCTCGCGGGTGAGGTCGCGGCCGGCGCCCTGCAGCCCGGCCACGATCAGCTTGATGTCGCTCGCGCCGGTGACGCAGAAGCCCTCGCGCCCCTTCAGCTTCGGATCGATCTTCGTGATGATCTCGATGTCGCTGTCCGCGGCCGGCTCGCCGCGGATGGCGATGATGGTGTTGAAGTACGCGCCCTCCCAGAGGTCGCCGAGGAGCCGGAACATCGTGTCCCGATCGTAGAGGGTGAACGAGGCGAAGATCTTCGGGCGGTACCCGACCTTGGCCATCTCCTTCACCAGCGCGGCGGCGTGCGTGGCAGTGGAGTAGAGGATCACCGCCTCGGCGCCGGACTCCTTCATCTTCAGCGCGTGCGTCCCGAGCTCGCGATCGGTGACCTCGTAGAAGACCTCGCCGACGAGGGAGACGCCGTTGAGCTTGGCGATTCCCCGCTTCACGCCCTGGAGCCCCTCCTTGCCGTAGTCGTCGTTCTGGCCGAAGACGGCGACCTTCTTCACGCCTTCGACCTTGCTCGCCTGGGTGATGAGGAACTCGCCCTCGTCGGCGTAGTCCGGATAGACCTGGAAGACGCTCGCGCGCCTCGCCTTCGGCTGCTTCGCCCAGACCTGCACGTTCGCCAGCGGGGCCATCAGCGGCAGCCCGGAGTCCGCGACGATGTCCTTGGTCGCGTTCAGCACCGCGGTGCCGACCGTGCCCACCACCGCGAAGACGCTGTCCTTCATCTCGTTCATGTTCGCGACGGCCTTGCCCGGGTTGTAGCCGTCGTCCTTGAGGATCAGCTTCAGCTTGCGCCCGTGCACGCCGCCCTGATCGTTGACGTGCTTCGCGTATGCCTCCGAGGCCAGCGCGATGGAGCCCCAGGCGGCCGCCGGACCGGAGAGCGGGCCGGTGATGCCGATCGTCACCTCGGTATCGGTGACGCCGGGAACGGCGGGGGCGGCGCCTGCGGCGCTTCCCAGGGTGGTCGCGAGAACAGCGCTGAGTCCTGCGATGATGCCTCGGATGGTCATGAACGTTCTCCTCTCCAGGCGGATCCCTCCCGCCGGAAACGTGCGGAGCGTCCGGTTCCGTTTGCATTTTCCGGACCGAGCGATGCTGCAGTGGTGGCGGGGCGCGCGCGCGCACTGCGCGCGCCGGATCTCCGACGCGACTACGGGCAGGTCCGGATTCCCGCCGGTCAGCCGGCGCGGCGGGCCGATCCGAACAAAGTGCGGACCGTGCGCAAGATTCGACGCCTACGCGGCGGCGCGGCCCTGGAGCCAGGGCTCGACGACGGCGAGGAACCGGTCGGGCGCTTCGAGCTGCGGGACGTGCCCGATGTCCTCGAGGATCTCGAGTCGCCAATCGGGCCGCGCCGCGGCAAGCGCGCGAGTCGCCTCGACGCGAACCAGACGGTCGCGCCGGCCCTGCACGATCAGCGCACCCGAGCGGATGGTCGCGACCATCTTGAAGAAATGGCGCCGGCGCATCAGCCGCACCATCAGCGAGCGCTGGGCCGCGAGGAAATCATGGGCGTTCACGCGCCCCTCTGCCGCGCGCTCGCGGGCCAGCTCGACGTGGGCATCGAAGACTTCGCGCGACACCCGCGACGGATCGACGCAGCAGAGCGAGAGGATGTCGCGCACCCCTTGTTCGGGGCCGCGCCGGTGGCGGCCGAGCATCAGCGCGCCGCCCAGCACCGGCATCGCCATCGCGAAAAACATCGCCGTGACGCGGGGGTCGAAGCGCGCGCCCGGCGCGAGCGGCACGGCGGCGTTGACGAGCACGAGGGAGGCGACTCTTTCCGGCTCCGCCGCGGCCTCCGCGAGCGAGAGGTAGCCGCCCATCGAATTGCCCATCAGAAGAGCAGGCTCCCGCGCCACCGCGTCGAGAAAGCGGCCGAGCATCCGGCGATTGGAACCGACGTTGGCGCGACGGCCGAGCGAACGGGTGCGGCCGTGCCCGATCAGATCGAGGGCGTAGACCCTTCCGTGGCGGGCGAGCTGGGGCCCGACCGCGATCCAGTTGACCGACGAACCGCCCAGACCGTGCACCAGCACGATCGGGCGTCCCGAGCCGCCGTAATCGACGTAATGGACAGGTCCGTCGATGTCTACCGTGCGATGCTGCATGGCCGCATCCTTGCACGGCCCTTGGTGGCCGGCGACAACAATGTAACAGGGTGAGGTCCCATGACCGGTGCGTGCGATCGTCTCAGCCCACTCGATCGGTATTTCCTCATTTACGAGAGCCCCACGGCCCACATGCACGTGGCGGGCGCCTCGATCTTCGAGACCGGGCCCCTGCGCCGGCCCGACGGCGGTCTCGACATCGATCGGATCCGCGGGTACATCGAATCGCGCCTTTCGCACATCCCGCGCTACCGGCAGATCGTCTCGAAGACTCCGCTGGGCGCGCTGTTCTGGGCCGACGACCCGCATTTCAACCTCGACTACCACGTGCGACACAGCAGCTTGCCGCGGCCCGGAGCGGTCGCGCAGCTGAAAGCGCTCTGCGGCCGCGTCTTCTCCCAGGCGCTCGACCGGACGAAGCCGCTCTGGGAGGTCTGGATCGTCGAGGGCCTCGCGGGCGGCGACGAGTTTGCGCTGATCAGCAAGATCCACCACGCGATGGTGGATGGCGTGAGCGCCGTCGATCTCCTCGAGGTGCTCCTCACGCACGAGCCGGTGACCGGCTTCAAGCCTGCGGAACCCTGGGAGCCCCGCGAAGGTCCCACCCGGCGCGAGCTGGCGGTCAGCGACGTCCGGGCGCTGCTGCAGGGCCCTCTCGAGCTCGTCCGGCGCGTGCCGCGGCTCGCGGCCGACGCGTTCAAGTCTCAGAGCGATCTGCGCGCGGCGGTGCGCGGCCTGGCCGACCTGACCTTGAAGACGATCCGGCGCCCGTCGCGGACGCCGCTGAACAAGCCCATCGGCCCGCATCGCCGGTTCGACTGGCTGACGATGGACCTCGGCGAGCTGAAGGCGGTGCGGCGCGCATTCGGAGGCTCGATCAACGACGTCGTCCTGGCGATCGTGGCGGGCGGGGTGCGGCGCTTCCTCCAGCACCGCGGCGTCAGCCCCGACGGGATCCAGTTCCGGGTGATGGCTCCGGTCAGCGTGCGTCCGCAGGAGGCCCGCGGCGAGCTCGGGAATCGCGTCGCCGCGTGGATGGTGCCGATGCCGATCGGCGAGCCCGATCCCCGTCGAAGGCTCGCCCTCTTGCAGGAGACCACGGGCCGCCTGAAGACGGAGAAGAACGCGCTCGGCGCGCAGCTGCTCACCGAGATGGTGGGATGGACCCCCGCCACCCTGCTTTCCCTCGCGGCGCGCGTTCCCTGGCGGGACCTGCCCTTCAACATGATCGTCACGAACGTCCCCGGCCCGCAGCGCGCCGTCTATCTCCTCGGCGCGAAGATGATGACCGACTACGGTCTGGTCCCGATCGCCGCGTACGTCGGCCTCGGAGTCACCCTGGTCAGCTACGAAGGAAAGCTCGCCTGGGGCTTCAACGCCGACTGGGACGTGGTCCCGGACCTCGACGTGTTCGTGCGCTGCATCGACGCTTCCTTCGCCGAGCTTCGCGCTCTTCTGCCGGCGCAGCGGAACGCCGCGGCGCCGGAAGCACGTCCGTCGCCCTGATCTACTGGCGGACCAGCTTGCGGGTGACGAGGACGTCCGCTTCGCCGCCTGCGCGCCGGATGCGCAGCGCCACGGCGGTGCCCTCCGGACCGCGGATGGCGGCGATCGCGCCTTCGAACCCGAGCCCTGCGACGGGCATGCCGTCGATGGACACGATCTGGTCGCCCGGTGCGAGGCCGGCATCCGCGGCGCCGGCTCCTGGAACGATCTGCTGGATCTCCAGCACGGCGCCCCGTGCGCGGAGGACGGCGCCGATTCCCGTGAGCTCGAAGCGAGCGCCGTCGCCCGCACCGCGAGGTGTGAGCGCGATGGCGAGAGGCGGCGACTCGCCGTCGTCCGGAATCCGCCCGAGGGAGACGAGGCGCACCAGATACCCCGTCTTCCTCGCGCGGACGCTGATCGCGTCCGCCGGGACGTGCTCGAGGGCGAAGCGCCCATCCGGTCCGCTCTCCGCTTCGGGCGAGAGCGGGGCGACCGGCAGGTCCGGCGCGTCCCCGCGGCGACCTTCGAGCGAAAGAGCGACGCCGGCGATCGGCTGCTTCGTCGCGTCGTCGGTGACGATGCCGCGGATGCGCGCGCCAGGCTCGAGCCGGAAATCCGCCTGGACGGGCGAGTCGGCCACCTGCACCACCGCATAGCTCGACCACGCGTACCCGGCCGCCATCGCTGCCGCCTCGTACGTTCCCGGCGAGAGTCCGGAGATCTCGTAAGCGCCGGAAGGATCGATGAACGACGCCGCGGCGAGCATGGTGGAGACGGCGAGGCCCTCGCGCCGCCAGAGCGCGACGGCGAAGGCGGCGACTGGCGCTCCGGTGCGGGCATCGAACACGCGGCCGCGCAGAAGGCCGCTTGCCGCCGCAGCGTCGCGGCCGCCATCGTCCCGGTCCTCGTCCCTGCGAGATCGGCCCCGGCGCGCCTCG
>DASREU010000477.1:0-29946 GCA_035651935.1 Myxococcales bacterium
CTTCACGCCCAGATCCTGGAGCGCCTTCTGCATCACGTCGTAGCCGGCCTTGGTGAACACGTCGTCGTTTCCGTAGAGGATGCCGGCGGTCTTGAAGTGCAGCTTCTCCTGCGCCTTCTTGAACGCGCCCGGGATCACCTGCGCCTCGGTCAGCGAGTCGCGCCAGATGTAGTTGCCGATGTCGGTGATGCCGGTGGCGGCCGTGTTGGAGATGCCGAGGACGGGGACCTTCGCCTGCTGCGCGAGCGGATCGGCGGCGCTGGCGGTGTTGGAGAGCGTCGGCCCGATGATCGCGCTCACCTTGTCGCGGTTGATGAACTTCTGGAAGACGGTGATCCCCTGTTCCTTGGTGGAGGCGTCGTCCTCGAAGAGCACGCTCACCTTCGTCTGTCCGCCGCCGTTGACCTCGTCCACCCCGGCCTGGATGCCGGCGCGCTGCTGCGCGCCATACGAGGCAGCCGCGCCGGTGAGACTGAGGGCCGCGCCGAACACCGCGCCGCCTCCGCCCCCTCCGCCCGCGCCCGACTCCGGCGGCTGCGCGCCCTTGTCCTTGCACGCGGCCGCAAGCAGGAACAGCACCAGAGAAAGCGACCATCGCCCGAGGCCCATGGGATCTCCTTGCCTGTCGAGCGGGTTGCGTTATCGCAAGCGCAGCAGCTCTGCAATGGCTGCCCCGGACCAACGACCGAAGCTCGCGATCAGCCGGTGGTGCGTCCGCGCGCCCGGGGGGCGGCTTCGGGCCGGCGCTGCGCGTGCGGGCGGGCTTCCACCAGGTGCTGGAGGAGGTCGTCGATCTCCTCCTGATCCGCCAGGCAGTACGCGGCCGCCGACCCTTCGCACTCGCCGACCCGGACGCCGATGACGCCGTCCAGGCGGAAGGCGTCCTCGTCGGTCTCGTCGTCGCCCACGTACAGGGTGGCGGCGCAGCCGAGGTGGACGCGCACGCGTTCCAGGGACCTCCCCTTGCTCGGGGCGTCCTCCGGGAGGAAGTTCACCACTTCCTTTCCCTGGACGATGCGGGCCTGCCCGACGAGCGAAGAGGCCTGCGCGATCGCCGCCCGGGCGGCGTCGCGATCCGCGGCGCGCCGATAGTGGACGGCGAGCGAGACGCCCTTGTTCTCGATGATCACGCCGTCGATCCGGCCGAGGCGCTCTCGCAGGATCGCCTCCCATCGGGCGACGGCGCCGGAGAGCCGCTCCAGGGCGGGCGGCGGATACAGGCCGCGGTTTCCGATGACGTACCAGACGGTGACGCCGGCGAGGAGCCGCAGGACGTCCTGCTCCGCCCGTCCGGAGATGACCACGCACGGGTAGAGCTGAGCCGCCTGCGCCAGAAGGTGCCGCGTCTGCGGGCGCATGGCGGCCGAAGCGGGATCGTCGACGATGGGCGCGAGCGTCCCGTCGAAGTCGAAGGCGAGCAGGGTGTCCTGCTCGGCGAGGCTGTGGAGGACGCTCCCGGAGAGGATGGGCTGCATCACGCGGCTCCTTCGACGCTGGCGAGACCGCCGAGGCGCTGGGACAGCCGATCCCGCTGGCGCAGCCGGGCGGCGTCGGCGAGCATCCGGCCCGCCCAGCGATAGACGTTGAACTCCGAGACGAGCGACCGCAGAGCGCGCATCCGCTCCGTCTGCTCCTGCGGGCGCATGGTGAGCGCCGCCGCGAGCGCGCGGCTCGCCTGTTTCAGGTCGTACGGGTTGACCACCAGCGCTTCGGTCAGCTCGCGCGCCGCGCCGGTGAACTGGCTGAGCACGAGGACGCCGCGCTCGTCGTCGCGCGCCGCGACGAACTCCTTCGCCACCAGGTTCATCCCGTCGTGGAGGCTGCTGACGTAGCAGAGGTCCGCCGCCCGGAGGTAGCGGAAGACGCGCGGAGGCTCGTGGTGCTGCCGCTGCAGGATCACCGGACGGTAGTCGGCGCTCCCGAACCGCTCGTTGATCCGCTTCGCCAGCGACTCGACGTTCAGGTTGAGCTGCTGGTACCGCTCGATGGCGGTGCGGCTCGGCGCCGCGAGCTGGACGAAGGTGAAGCGGCCCTGGAACTGGGGGAACCGCGCCAGCAGCTGCTCGACGGCGAGGAGCCGCTCCTCGATCCCCTTGGTGTAGTCGAGGCGATCGACGCCGACGCCGAGCAGCGCATCCGCCTTGAGCCCCAGCTCGGCGAACACCTCCTTGCGGCAGGCCGCGGCCGGCGGCGACTCTTGCGCCCAGTGGTTGGGCCATTCGATCGAGATCGGGTACGGCCGCACCAGCGTGGTCTCGCCGGAGTGGATGATGCCGATGCGCTCGCGATCGATGCGCGCCTCCAGGTACCGGTCGACGGAATCGACGAAGTTGTTGCAATGCGCCTGGACGTGGAAGCCGACGATGCTGCTCCCCAGGAGTCCCTGGAGGACCTCTTCCCGGAAGGGGCAGATGCCGAACTGCTCCGGATTCGGCCAGGGGATGTGCCAGAAGGTGAGGATGGTGGCGCGGGGGAGCCGCTCCCGGATCAGCCGCGGGGCGAGCGCGAAGTGATAATCCTGCACCAGGATGATCGGGTCCTGCCGATCGACCTCGCTGACGACCGCCTCGGCGAAGCGCTCGTTCACCCGCTTGTAGTGCGCGAAGTCCTCGTCGCGGAACGTCGGCCGCGCGTGGGCCATGTGGCAGAGCGGCCAGAGCCCTTCGTTGGAGAAGCCGTAGTAGTAGCCCTGCTCTTCCTCGGCGGTGAGCCAGACCCTGCGCAAGGTATAGGACTCTTCCTTGGGCGGGACCCGGATGCGTCCTTGCTTGTCGCTCGTTTCCCGGTCCGCGGGGCCGCTCCCGTGCGCCACCCAGACCCCCGAGCACGCCCGCATCACCGGCTCGAGCGCGGTGACGAGGCCGCTCGCCGGGTGGAGCACGCGCAGCGCCCCGTGCTCGTCGCGGTCATGGATGTAGGGCTCGCGGTTGGCGACGATCACCACCTTCTCGCCTTGCAGGTGCTCGTGCAGCACCTCGCGCAGGCGCTCCGGGTTCCACGCCCGCCCGGTCTCTTCCGCGCGGTTGACCGGCGAGAGCTGCGCGGCCAGGTCGCGGACGTCCTGCAGCAGGGGCTGGAACTCTCCCCGGGACCGCTCCCCCCGGACGAGGTTGCGCAGGTCGTTGCGGAAGCGCCGCAGCGAGCCGCGGGCGCTGGCGGTGGAGAGGACGATGGCGCTGACGGCGAGCACGCCGAACAATCCCAGGGCGGCGCGGCGGGTCAGCGCATCGCGCTCCTCGGCGTAGCTCATGTCGTGGATCAGGCCGACGGCGCCGAGGGGGACGCTCCCCGGCGAGAGCACGGGCAGCGCGCTCAGGTACACGCTCGCGCCGTCGACGCGCTCGGCGCGGTTCCAGGTCCGCGCCTGGCCGTTGCCCAAACTTCGCGCGACGAATCGGCTGCAGGGCAGCGAGCGGGGAAAGTCGGCGGTCTGGGCGAAGACGGAGCCGTCCGGGGCGCAGGCGGCCGCGGCGAGGATGCGCTCGTCGCGGGTGATGTCGTCCAGCACCCGCCGCACGGAGACGCGATCTCCGCGCGCCCAGCTTTGCGACAGCGCGTCGCCGGCGCCCCGGATCGCCAGCTCGGCGCGGCGGCGGACGTCGTCCTCGAACCAGCTCCGGCTGGTGGTGCTCACCACCAGGTAGCTGCCCAGGGTGAACAGGGCGAGTCCGAAGACGATGGGGAGCGCGTAGCGCAGGGCTGTCTGCATGGTCGGTCACCCCGGCGATTCGACAGACAGTTGGCGCACAAACGATCTGTACGCGGCGGAACGCGCTCGACGCAAGATGGATCCGATGACAGAGTGATCTTGCGTGCGGCCGGGCCACGCCGCAACCGGGTTTGTCCGCGATCGTCGTCCTGGTGGCGCTACCCTGCCTGGAGGGCGTCGCCCGCGAGGGCGCGCAATCAGACGCAGGAGCGATTGACGTTCCCGGCGCGGACGGGCATTCCGCTCCTGGACGCTTTTCCGGAGGTCGGCAGAACATGCATCTTTCTTTCATCCTCGCGATCGTCGCCGCGGCGGCGGGTCCCGCACTCGACACGTCCAGAATCGAGCAACTCACGGGGGCGAAGGGGGCCTGGAACGAGAAAGAGGGGGTCTTCAAGGTCTCCTTTCCCCGCAGCGACCTCCACGTGCAGGCCGCGGGAGTCCACCTGACGCCGGCGCTGGGCCTCACCGCCTGGGCAGCGTTCACCAAGGTGGGAAGCCATGTCGCGGTGATGGGCGACATGGTGCTCACCGAAGATCAGGTGAACCCGGCGATGAGCGCGGCGCTGGACAACGGTCTCGCCGTCACCGCGCTGCACAATCATTTCCTCTGGGAACAGCCGAGGATCATGTTCATGCACATCGGCGGCATGGGCGACGAGGCGACCCTCGCGGCCGCGGTGGGGAAGGTGTTCGCGGCGATGAAGCAGCCCTGGCCGGCGCCGGAGGCCAGCATCGATCCCGCCTCGACCTCTCTCGACCCGAGGAAGATCGAGGCGGTCCTCGGCCACAAGGGCGAGCTGGCGAACGGCGTGTACAAGGTCACCATCGCCCGGGAGACGAGCATGGCGGGGCACGCGATGGGGAACGCGATGGGCGTGAACACCTGGGCGGCGTTCGCCGGCAGCGACGAGAAGGCGGTGGTCGACGGCGACTTCGCCATGCTGGAAGGCGAGTTGCAGAACGTGCTCAAGGCGCTGCGGCACGCCGGCATCAACGTGGTCGCCATCCACCAGCACATGACGGGCGAGAGCCCGCGGGTGATGTTCCTGCACTACTGGGGCGTGGGCCGCACCGGGGACCTCGCGAAAGGTCTCGCCGCCGCCCTGGAGCAGACCCGGCCGTAGGGGCGCTCGCCGCCGCCGGCGGCAAACCTTGCGCGCGATTCCGGCGCGGGAATCGCATCGCCCCGTGGCATGTCGAACGCACGGGACCTGACTGCGCTTTCGCATCTCACGCTCAGGGCGCGCGATCGCCGCCGCCTGGCGGAGTTCCGGCACGATGTGGGCCTCCAGGGCTACGACGCGTTCGGCCTCCACGCGGCCGGCGTGGGCGCAGGCCTTGCGCGGATGCTGCCCCTGTACAGGGCATGGTTTCGGGTCACCTCGCGCAAGATCCGCAACCTGCCGGCGAAGGGGCCGGCGATCGTGGTGGCGAACCACGGCGGGCTGCTGCCGTTCGACGGCCTGATGCTCTGGACGGACATCGTGCTCCGATCGAATCCATTGCGCGTGCCGCGGACCGTGATGGACGACTTCGTCCTCCGCATCCCCCTGGTCGGGACCTTCTTCACCCGATCGGGCGCGGTGGGCGGCAACCGGCGCAACGTCCATCACCTGCTCGAGGACGGCGAGCTGGTGGTCATCTTCCCTGAAGGGACGAACGGGATCGGCAAGCCCTGGTCGGAGCGGTACCGCCTGCAGTCGTGGAGCGTCGGCCACGCGGAGATGGCCATCCGCCATCGCGCCCCGATCGTCCCGGCGGCGATCGTCGGTCCGGATGACCAGTTCCCGTTCGGTTTCCGCCTGCCGATCCGCGCCTTCGGCGCGCCGTGGGTGCCATTCGCGATTCCACCGATCCCGCTGCCGGTCCCGTACCGGATCGAGTATGGCGACCCCATCGAGCTCCACCGGCGCTGGACCCCGGAGCAGGCCGATCTGCCCGCGGTGGTCGCCGAGGCGGCCGCGATCGTGCGCGACGCGCTCCAGGCGCTCCTCGACCGGGCGCGAAAGGAGCGGTCGTGAGCACGGTCCTGGTGACGGCCGCGGGCTCCCCGGAGGGCGTCGCGCTGTGTCTCGCTCTCGCCGCGCAGATGCCGGTGCTCGCTTGCGGTCCGGAGCCGGAAACGGCGATGGAGCCGCTCTTCCGCGGGAGCGCGGTCCGCTGGGTGCGGGCGGATCTGTCGCACTCGCGGACGCGGCGCGGGCTGCTCTTCGGCGCCGCCCTCGACGCGCGCGTCGACGTCGTGGTGCACGCGCCGTCCAGGGAAACGATGCGGCCGCACGGCGCCGCGGACGCCGTCCGGGAGATGCTGCACCTCTGCGAGCGGCACGCGACGATCCAGCGCTTCATCTACCGCAGCACGGGTGAGGTCTATCGCGTGGGCCCGGGCGACCCCGCGCTGATCGACGAAGAGCACCCGGTCGAGTCGGACCCTTCGGCGCCTGACTGGCTCCGCGATCTGGTCGAAGCCGACCAGGCCGCGTGCGCGCGGATCGGGACCTCGCGCCTCCGAGTCACCGTCCTGCGCTGCGCGGAGCTCTTCGCTCCCGGCGCCGACGGGCAGCTCCAGCGTTGGCTCCGCACCGATCCCTGCGTGCGCCCGCTCGGATACGATCCGATGGTCAACCTGATCACCCGCGAGGACCTGGTGCGCGCCATCGCGCTCGCCGTCCGCGCGCACGAGAGCGGCGTGTTCAACATCCCCGGCGCCGATCTCCTGCCGCTCTCGGAGCTCGCCGCGCGCTCGGGGCAGCGGTGCCTTCCGTTGCCGGGCTGGCTGGTGCCGGCTTCGTACCGGCTTCGGGCGCTGGCAGGGCCGGGATTCGACTATCGGACGAGTGAGCGCCGCTTCCACTTCGGCGGCATCCTCTGCGGCCGCGCCGCCCTGGCGACGCTCGGGTACCAGCCCCGCGCCGGGCTCTGGGACGTGGCGCAGCCGCCCGTCGTGCGTACAGTTTCGCTGAACGGTCCTGCTTCGAATCCGGGCGGGGAGGGCGGGTCCGTGCTAGAGGCGAAAGCGTGAACGATCCGAAGACCATCCTTTCGCAGCTCTCCCGCGGGGAGGACGCCGCCCCGGCGCTCAGCGCGCCGGAGATGAAACCCCTCAGCTGGCGCGGCCTGCGCGACCTCGCCGCGCGCACCATCGACGATGTGAATGCGATGGGGATCGGCCGCGGCGACCGGGTGGCGATGGTGCTGCACAACGGTCCGGAGAACGCGGCCGCGTTCGTCTCCCTCGCCGCGGGCGCCGCCACCGCTCCGCTCAATCCGGGGTACCGCGAGGACGAGTTCGACTTCTACCTCGGCGACCTGCAGCCCAAGGCGCTCGTCCTCCAGCACGGCGTCGCGTCCCCTGCCCGGAACGTCGCGGCGAAGCTCTCGATCCCGGTGATCGAGCTCCACCCGGAGCCGGCGGCGGGCGCGGGCAGCTTCCGGCTGGAGGCTCCGGCAGCCCTCAAGGGCAAAACGCAAGCGCCCGGCGCAGGGAAGGCCGACGACGTCGCGCTCCTGCTGCACACCAGCGGAACCACCGCGCGGCCGAAGCTCGTCCCGCTCTCGCAGTCCAATCTCTCCGCGTCGGCGGGAAACATCGCCGCGGCGCTGGCGCTGACGCCGGCGGACATCTGCCTGCAGATCATGCCGCTGTTCCACATCCACGGGCTCGTCGCGGGAGTGCTCTCGTCCCTCTCCGTCGGCGCGCAGGTGTTCGTCACCCCGGGATTCAACGCGCTTCGTTTCTTCCACTGGCTCGACGAGGTCCATCCCACCTGGACCACCGGCGTTCCCGCCATGCACAAGGCGGTCCTCGGGCGGGCCGAGCGAAACAAGGAGATCCTCGCGCGCAGGCGGCTGCGCCTGATCCGGTCGTCCTCGGCGTCCTTGCGCCCGCGGCTGATGTCCGAGCTGGAGGCGGCGTTCCATGCCCCGGTGATCGAGGCGTACGGGATGACGGAGGCGTCGCACCAGATGGCGTCGAACCCGCTCCCGCCGCGCCCCCGCAAGCCCGGCACCGTGGGCATCGCGGCGGGTCCGGAGATCGCGATCATGAACGAGTCGGGCACGCTCTTGCCGCCCGGCCACAGCGGCGAGATCGTGGTGCGGGGCGCCAACGTGACGCGCGGGTACGTGAACAATCCGGAGGCGAACGCGAAGTCGTTCACCAGCGGCTGGTTCCGCACCGGCGACGAGGGCAGGATCGACGACGAGGGCTACGTGCGGATCATCGGCCGGATCAAGGAGATGATCAACCGCGGCGGCGAGAAGGTCTCGCCGCTGGAGGTCGACGTGGTGCTGATGGAGCACCCCGCGGTGCAGACGGCGCTCACCTTCGGCATGCCGCACGACATGCTCGGCGAGGAAGTAGCCGCGGCGGTGGTGCTGAAGGACGGCAAGACGGTCAGCGAGCGCGAGCTGCGCGACTTCGCCGAAAAGCACCTCGTGCACTACAAGGTCCCGCACAAGATCGTCTTCGTCACCGAGCTGCCGCGCGGACCGACGGGGAAGCTGCAGCGCATCGGCCTGGCGGCGAAGCTGGGGCTCGGGCAATGAAGGTCTGCGTCTTCGGCGCGGGCGCGATCGGCGGCTACGTGGCCGCGCGGCTGTCGACCGCGGGCGCCGAGGTGAGCTGCGTCGCCCGCGGCCCTCATCTGGCGGCGATGAAGGCGAACGGGCTGATCCTCAAGAGCGGGGCCGAGACCCTGGTCACGCATCCCCGCTGCACCGACGACGCGCGCGAGCTGGGGCCGCAGGACTACGTGGTGATCGCGGTCAAGGCGCATTCGCTCCCCGCGGCCGCGCCGTCGATCCGGCACCTGCTCGGCGATCGCACGGTGCTCATCCCCGCGCTGAACGGCGTTCCCTGGTGGTACTTCTACAAGTCGGGCGGCGAGTACGAGAACACGCGCCTGCAGAGCGTCGACCCCGGTGGGAAGCTGTGGGAGCTCCTGCCGCCCAGCCGGGTGATCGGGTGCATCGTGTACCCGGCCACCGACGTGATCGCGCCCGGCGTGATCGAGCACACGTACTCGAACCGCTTCGACCTGGGAGAGCCGGACGGCTCGAAGAGCGAGCGGGCGCAGGCGTTCTCGCAGCTGATGATCAAGGCCGGGCTCCGGGCGCCCGTGCGCCCGCGGATCCGCGAGAACCTCTGGGTGAAGCTCTGGGGCAATCTCTCCTTCAACATGATCTGCTCGCTGACGCGCTCGCCTCTCGACGTGGTGATCGCGAACCCGGAGACGCGCGCGCTGGCGCGGACCATGATGGTGGAAGGGCAGACGGTCGCGGAGAAGCTCGGCGTGCGGCTCCCGCTCGACGTCGACGCGCGGATCGCCGGAGCGGCCGAGGTGGGCTCGCACAAGCCGTCGACGCTGATCGATCTGGAGCGCGGCCGTCCGATGGAGATCGACGCGCTGCTCGGCGCCGTGGTGGAGATGGCGCAGCTCACCAAGGTGCCGGTGCCGATCTGCGAGTCGGTGCTGGCGCTCGTCCGCCAGCTCGCGCGCAGCGCGGGGTGCTATCCGGAGCCCGGCGCCCGGAATTAGGCGCGCGGCGCATCGCGTCGCGCTTCCCGGTGCGCCGGTGTGGGAGCTTTCGCGACCGCCCGGCGCGAGAATCTGGCTGGCGCGGCGACGCGGGACGAAGATGTACCGCAATGGAGATCGTCCTTCTCTTCACCGGGCTGTGCCTGACCGCGCTCGGAGCAGCCATCGTCGTTTCGGAGGCGCGCGCGCGCTTCGGCGCCGTCGTGGTGCCCGCGAAGCTGATCGGGTTCTCCACCGCGACGAGCGGCGCTTCCGGCGACGGCTTCTTCCACGCGGTCGCGCAATACGGCGGCCTCGACGGACGAACGCGATACCTGGAATCGTCGATCGGTTCGTCGTGTCCGCTGGGAGCCGTCGGCGACGCGCTCTCGGTGTTCGTGCGACCCGAGGATCCGGAGAAGGCCGAGATCAAGTCTCCCTTGACGTACGTCCTGGGGGTCGCCGTCGCATCGATGGGGATCGTCTTCTGCATCATCTTCTTCGCGGTGTTCCGGGTGACCCCGTTCTCCATCGCCGGGGCGGTGGCGGTCGTCGGATGGGCAGCGTGGAAGCTCCGCGGCTCGCTGCGCGCCCACCCGCTGTCGCGCGAGGCGTTCCGCGCCTTGAAGAGGAAGCAGCTCTCGCCGCGGATCTTCACCGACGCGACCAAGGCGGAGATCCGCTGGGCGGATCCTGCCGCAGTGGAGAACAGCGTCCGCAAGCAGCAACGGGCAAACCGCTTTGCGAGTCCGGTGCTGGTGCTCGCCGGCGCGGGCCTCGTCGTGCTCGGGCTGTACCTCCACAGGAAGACGGAGACCTTCCTGGAGACCGCGGTCCGCGGAACCGGCGTCGTCGTCGAGCTGAGCGCAAACCACTCCAGCAACGGCACCACCTGGGCTCCGGTCGTCGAATTCGAGCACGGCGGCCGCACGTACAGGTTCAAGGACTCCGTCAGCGCGAACCCGCCCTCGTGGCGCACGGGCGAGTCCGCCACCGTCCTGTACGACCCCTCGCATCCGTCAGACGCGCGCATCGATCGAGGCTGGTGGAACGAGGGCGTCCCGGTTCTGGTCGGCGCGGTCGGGGCATTGTTCTGCTCGCTCGGCCTCTGGATCGCCGTCCGGCGCTCCCGGTTGTCGCCCATGGCAGCGATGGAAGGCGCCTGAGCCCGGCTTCGGGGATACGATCCGCAGCTGCGAGGCCATCCCTGATTCGTGGACGCTCTACGCCTCCGGGAGGGCGTCCGGCGCGGCCTCCCCGGTTCCCGGTGGCGGCCAGATAGCCGTCGACGAGGCGTGCGAAGGATCGGTCGGGCAGGTTCGGGTGGGCGCCCTTGTCCGAGGTGTCGAACTCTTCCATCTCGCGCCAGACGCGCACGCCATCTCGCCGACGGCGCGAACCGAGGCGTGCACCAGGACGACATCGCCGGCAGTGACGCCCAGCGCGCGGAGATCAGCGGAGAGCTGCCGTCGCGAGTCCATGCCAGGGGCGCACACGATACCAGAGCGCCCGCTGACCTTCGCGGTCCGGCGTGGCATTCTCGCGCCGGAGGCTCTGATGCCGAATCTCTGGAGACAGACCCTGGGAGACATCCTGCACCGCAGCGCCGCGCGCTTTCCGGGCAAGACCGCGATCGTCTGCGGCGAGGTGAGCTGGAGCTTCGCCGAGCTCGACGGGATCTGCGATCGCGCGGCGGCGGGTCTCGCCGGCATCGGCGTCCGCGCCGGAGATCGGGTCGCCATCCTCTCCCGCAATTCGCATGCGTTCGCGGCGCTCCGGTTCGCGCTCGCGCGGCTGGGCGCGGTGCTGGTGCCGATCAACTTCATGCTGAATGCGGAGGAAGCCGCGTTCGTCCTCCGGCATGCCGGCGCACGGTTCCTCGCCGTCGGTCCGGACCTCGTCGATGCCGGAAAGCAGGCCGCGGCCCGGGATACCAGGGTCGAGCGCCTGATCTGGCTGCCGGGAGAGGAGAGCTCGACCGCTCCCGAGGGGATGCTGACGTTCGAGGCCCTGATCTCGTCGCGCGCAGGGCCGATCGAGAGCGAGGTCGAGGGCGGCTCGCTCGCGCAGATCATCTACACCAGCGGCACCGAGTCGCTGCCCAAGGGCGCGATGCTGACGCACGAGGCGCTGCTCTGGGAGTACGTCAGCTGCGTCCTCGAGGGAGAGATCGCCGCGAGCGACCGCGTCCTGCACGCGCTGCCGCTCTACCACTGCGCGCAGCTCGACGTCTTCCTCGGTCCCTCGATCTACGTGGGCGCGACCAGCGTGATCACCAGCAAGCCGACGCCGGACAACATCCTCGCCCAGCTGGAGAAGCACGGCGCGAATTCCTTCTTCGCCCCGCCGTCGATCTGGATCTCGCTGCTCCGCTCGGCGAGCTTCGACAAGGCCGACCTCTCGAAGCTGGCCAAAGGGTATTACGGCGCGTCGATCATGCCGGTGGCGGTGCTGGAGGAGATCGGCCGGCGGCTGCCGCAGGTGCGCCTGTGGAACTTCTACGGGCAGACGGAGATCGCGCCGCTCGCCACCGTGCTCAAGCCCGAGGACCAGGTGCGCAAGGCGGGCTCGGCGGGGCGCGCCGTGCTGAACGTCGAGACGCGGGTGGTCGACAACGCGATGAAGGACGTCCGGCCCGGCGAAGTGGGCGAGATCGTGCACCGCTCCCCCCAGCTCTTGCGCGGGTATTACAACGACGAGCCGCGCACCGCCGCCGCCTTCGAGGGCGGCTGGTTCCACAGCGGCGATCTCGCCACCATCGACGAGGAGGGCTACATCACCGTCGTCGACCGGAAGAAGGACATGATCAAGTCCGGCGGCGAGAACGTGGCCAGCCGGGAAGTGGAAGAGAAGATCTACCAGCACCCCGACATCGCGGAGGTCGCGGTGATCGGCCTCCCCGATCCGTACTGGGTGGAAGCCGTCACCGCCGTCATCGTGGTGAAGCAGGGCCACTCGCTCGACGAGAAGACCGTCGTCGACTACTGCAAGTCGCGGATGGCGCACTTCAAGGTGCCCAAGCGCGTGGTGTTCGTCGAGAGCCTGCCGAAGAATCCCAGCGGCAAGCTGCTCAAGCGGGAGCTGCGGGCGCGGCTGAAGGGATAGCCGCGCGCGTCACTTCAATCCGTAGAAATCGTAGTTGGCGGAGTAGTCGATGCGCGCTTCCTCGCCTGCATGCGCCGCGTCGCACCCCGCGGAGGGAGCCACACCGCCGACCGTGTCGAGTCGCTGGATGTACTGGACGGCCGCAAGCGTCCCCGTCCCTTCATGCGACTTCGCGTGCAGCAGCAGCCAGGGGACGGCGTTCTGCGCCGGCGAGCGCTGCTCCACCTCGCCCACGACGCGACTGCCATCGAGGGCCTCCCAGGTGGGCCCGCCAGAATGATGGCCGATCCTCGCGCCGCCCTCGTCGAACAGCTCCGCCTCGGGCGCCTTGAGCGCCCACTCGAACGCCGCCGGATCCGTCGCCTTCGTCTTGCAGGTGTAGATCTGGGCGCCCCGGGCCATGGCCCGCAGGAGGAAGCGCTGCCCTTCGGGGACGCGCAGGTTCTCCGGAACGGCCGGCCGCTGCGCGTGCGGAGCGGTCGCACAGGCGCCGAGCAGGAGCAAAAGGCCGAGCTTGAGCTGCCCCGCAGAAGCGCCGGGCATCGAAACCGGGACCCGATCCATCTGAACCCCCATGCTTCCGCGCGGAAGCGCGCGGGCTACTCAGCAGGATGCGGCGAGCCCGCGGACTATTCCGGAGCCGGAGGCGTTCGTAAAGGCGCCGGGTCACGGAAATCCCAGCGGAGCACGGCCCAGTCGTCGTTCGCGTCCGCGTAGCGGTCGATCACCGCGAACCCGACCCGCGCATGCGCCCGCATCGAGCGCGCGTTCCGGGTCGCCACCTCGGTCACCACGCAATCGTACGCGGCGCGCAGGTGTTGCCGGTGCGCGGCGTAGAGGAGGTCGAACACGCCTTGCCCGCGCCATCTGCGCCCGACGCAGATCTGGCCCATCACGTAGAAGCGCTCCTTGAACAGCCCCAGCGCTTCCAGCCGCCGGAACATCGGTTCGAGGACGGGAATGAGCGATCGGGCCGCGACGGGCATCACCAGCGCGTACCCGGCCAGGGCCTCCCCGTCCTTCGCGATGACGCTCGGTGCGAGCGCATGCATCCGCTTCAGCGCATCGAGGCTGTGCTCCACGGTGACGAAGCCTTCCGCCGCGACCAGGTCCTTCGCCAGGTTGCGCGCGAGATTGCCGGCCTGCAGCTCGAGGATCTGCCGCAGCTCGCGCTCGTCCTGGACCAGTGCCGCCCGGATCATCGCCCCCTCCACCCTGTCGCCTCCGAGGTCACCGCTCCTGCGCCCGCGGGCGGATGAGGAGCTCGCAGACGGTCACCCGTTCGGGCTGCGAGACCACGTAATAGATCGCGTTTGCGATGTCCTCCGCCTCGAGGATCTCCCTTCCCGGCGCATACGCTCCCTCCGCGCCGGTCATCGCCTTGCGCGCAGGCTCGGAGCGGATCGAGAGCGGCAGCTCGGTGGCGACGGCGCCCGGCTCCACGTCGGTGACGCGCACGCCGTACTCCAGCGCTTCCTTGCGGAGCGCGTCGGTGATGGCGCGCACCGCGAACTTGGTCCCGCTGTAGACCGCGCCATTCTTGTTCGCCACCCGGCCGGCGACGGAGCCGAGGTTGACGATGTGTCCCTTCCTCCGCCTCGCCATCCCCGGGTAGACGGCGCGGATCGAATAGAGCAGACCCTTGAGGTTGACGTCGATCATCTGCTCCCACTCGTCGACGCGCCCTTCGAGCATCGGCGAGAGCGGCATCAGCCCGGCGTTGGCGACGAGGATGTCCACTCCGCCCATCGCGTCCAGCTCCTCGCCGAGGCGTTCCATCGCGCGGCGGTCGGCGACGTCGACCGGCTTGACCACGGCCGAACCCAGCTCCCGCGCCAGCGCGCGCAGGCGATCCTCGCGGCGGGCGGAGAGCACCACCTCGGCGCCATGGTTTGCGAGCAGCCGCGCCGTGGCGGCGCCGATCCCGCTGCTCGCGCCCGTCACCCATGCCCGCTTCCCAGAGAGTGAACCCATCGGTTTCTCCTGGCCGGTACCCCGGCGGCGCCGTTCTCTTGCAGGCGGCGCGTGCCGTCAAGGTGCGCACCTCCTGCGCGGATGTGCCCGCGCCGGGATTTGGACGCTTCGGGCAAGCGCCACTACCGTGGAGGCGTCGCGGGTGTCGGCGTACCGCAGGAGGGAAGCGCAATGGTCGGACTGATCGTCCTTGGAATCCTCGTCCTCGGCGCCGTCGTCGCGGTCTCCGCCTACAACCGCCTCGTCGAGCTGCGAAACCGGTACAAGAACGCGTTCTCGCAGATCGACGTCCAGCTCAAGCGCCGCTACGACCTGATCCCCAACCTGGTCGAGACGGCCAAGGGCTACCTGAAGCACGAGCGGCAGACGCTCGACGCCGTGATCACCGCCCGCAACCAGGCCAGCTCCGCCGCGCAGCGCGCCGCCGGAACCCCGGGCGACGCAGGAGCGATGCGGGATCTGGCGGGCGCGGAGACGGCGCTGGGCGGCGCGCTCGGACGCATGTTCGCCGTCGCGGAGGCCTACCCGGACCTGAAGGCGAACACCACCATGAACCAGCTCGCGGAGGAGCTGGCCTCCACCGAGAACAAGGTCGCTTTCGCGCGGCAGGCCTACAACGACGCGGTGATGGCGTACAACACCGGCCGCGAGGTCTTTCCCGCCTCGATCATCGCGGGCTCCGGCGGGTTCGCGGAAGCGCGCCCCTGGGAGATCGAGCGCGCCACCGAGCGCGAGGCCGTGAAAGTCTCGTTCGCCTGAGCCGATGGATTTCTTCGAGGCGGAGCAGCGGGCCAGAACACACACCTTCTGGCTGATCGTCCTGTTCACCCTCGCCGTCGCCGGCACCGTGGTCGCGGTGTATGCGGTCGCCAGGGTGTCGCTGCTCTACCTGTCGTTGCGCTCCGCCGGGGGCATCCCGCTGCACTTCTGGGACAGAAACCTCTTCTGGAAGATCGCGGCAGCGACGGTGACCCTGATCTGCGGCGCCAGCGTGTACAAGACGCGCGCGCTGAGCGGCTCGGCAGAGTCGCTCGCGCTCGGGCTCGGTGGCCGCCTGCTGGATCCGAACACCCGCGACCCGTACGAGCGCCGCCTGCTGAATGTGGTGGAGGAGATGGCGATCGCCTCCGGAGTGCCCGTTCCCGCCGTGCACGTCCTCTCGCGGGAGCCGGGGATCAACGCCTTCGCCGTCGGCCTCGACGCCTCCCGCTCGGCGATCGCCGTGACCGACGGGTCGCTGAAGCTGCTCTCGCGCGACGAGCTCCAGGGCGTGGTGGCCCACGAGTTCAGCCATCTGCTGAACGGCGATTCGAGGATCAACCTGCGCCTGTTGGGGCTGGTCCACGGCATCCTGGTGATCGGCCTGATCGGATCGACGCTCCTCCGCAGCACGGGGAGGACGGACGGCGCGCGGATCCGCCGGAGCGCGAGCGCCTCGTCGGCTGCGCTTTTCCTCGGAGGCGCGCTCTACCTGATCGGAGCGATCGGGGTGTTCTTCACGCGCTTGATCAAGGCCGCGGTCAGCCGCGAACGCGAGCTGCTGGCCGACGCCTCGGGGGTCCAGTTCACCCGCAATCCCGGAGGCCTCGCCGGCGCGCTGAAGAAGATCGGCGGCGTCGGCCCGGGATCGCTGCTGCTGGCGCCGCGCGCGGAGGAGGCGAGCCATTTCTACTTCAGCGAAGGGATGAACCCGTTCCTTTCGCTCCTCTCGACGCATCCGCCGCTGGCTGCGCGCATCCGCCTGCTCGACCCGGAGTTCCAGGGCGAGATGCCCGGCAGCGACCTGCGGCCGGTGGCGCTGGCGGACGAGGTCGCCGGGGTGGCCGCCGCCGCACAGGCGACTGCGCCGATCGGCGTGCAACCTCGCGCGGTGCTCGCGACCGTCGGAGCCTTGGGCGATCAGCACATCGCCTACGCCCAGTCGCTGGTCGCGCGGATCCCGCAGCGCCTCCGCGAAGGCATCCGGGAGCCATGGGTCGCGAGAGCGGTCGTCCTCGCGCTGCTCCTCGACGACAAGCCGGAGATCAGAGCGGCGCAGCTCGAGGCCCTGCTCCAGCTCGGCAATCCCCAGCTCGCGGACCAGGTGTCGCGCGCGGCCGCCGCCTTGCGAACCACTCCCGCCGAAGCACGCCTTCCGATCGTCGACCTGGCGCTGCCGACGTTGCGGCGGCTGTCGGGAGCACAGTACGGCGAGCTGCGCGAGGCCGTCGACCGGCTGATCCGCGCCGATTCCCGCATCGGACTGTTCGAGTACACGCTCCAGCGCGTCCTGCTGCGCCACCTCGCCGCCCACTTCGAGCCGCAGCCGCGCCGGGCGCCGCCGGCGATCGAGGCCGGCGACGCGCTCTCCATCCTGCTCTCGATCCTTGCGCATGCCGGTGCGGCGAATCCGAGTGCCGCCGCGACCGCCTTCGCCGCGGCGCGCGCGGAGCTGTCGCGCGACCGCTTCGCTCCGACGCTGTTGCCGCGGGAGCAATGCGGCCTCCCGGCCCTGGACCGGGCCCTGGCGCGCCTCACCGAAACGGCGCCGCGCCTGCGGGCCGACATCCTCGCGGCCTGTGTCGCTGCCATCGCCTCGGATGGCGAGGTGACGATCGCGGAGGGCGAGCTGCTCCGGGCCATCTCCGATTCGCTGGGCTGCCCCATGCCGCCGCTGCTTCCCGGCCAGCGGGTCACGGCGGCAGCGGGCGGAAGCGCCGGAGTGCCGTTGCGGCGCGCCGGCTCGCGATGACGGAGCTTACGCCGTGCGCGGCGTGCGCGTCGGGATCCGCAATCTCTCTTCGGGCATCAGCGAAATCACGAAGACCGCGATCGCCACCAAGGCGTTGTTCCACACCGTGGCGCGCGACTGGGCAGGGATCGCGAACGCCGAGATGAACAGCCACACCGCGAGCGCGGTGTTCAGGAACCGGATCTGCGCGACGCGCATCGCCACCAGCGCGAAGACGACGCAGAGAACGCCGAGGATCCAGGTGTTGGTCAGCTGCGACGCGTCGTGCGTCCAGACGAAGGCAGAGATGAAGAGCCAGATTCCGAGTAACACGTTCAATGTGCGGGGGGCCATGGGCCCAGACCTCCTTCCTGATTGTTTGTACACAAACTAATGCCTCCGGACGCGTCTGTCGGGTCCCCGCGGTTGCGGCAGATCGCCGCGACGGCCGGGACCGCCGATTCCTGGCCGGCGCCCGGCGCGGGCGGCGGCCGCCCTTCCACTCGCAGGGCGCTCCCGTTGCAGCCCGCGCCGCCGGGTTCCATGTTGCCGCATGGCCCCGCGGCGCCATGGTCGCCTCCGCGTCCTCTGGATCTCGCTCGTCGTCCTCGCCGCGCTCCTCGTCGGGGGGCGGCTGGCCCTGAATCCGTTCGTCGCCAGCCATACCCGCTCCGTGCTCGGCAGCCTGAAGGGCTACCGCGGGACCTTCGACGGTCTCCGTTTCGCTTTTGCACCTCTCGTACACCATCGACGGCCTCAAGCTCGTCCAGGTGCCCACCCCGAAAGGAGGGCAGAAGGACCGGCCGTTCTTCTACGCCCGCCGCATCGAGCTCGGCCTGCACTGGCGCGACCTGATCCACAAGCACGAGCTGGTGGGGAACGTCGAGCTCGACGGGCCCAAGCTCAATCTCATCCTTGCCCCGTCGAAGGAGGGGAGCCAGACGAAGCCGCTCGATCCCGAGCTGGGCGAGAAGCTCAAGCGCCTCTCTCCGCTCGACGTCGAACGGATCGAGCTGAAGCGGGCGGAGGTGGCGTTTGCGGACGAGACGAGCAACGGCGCCCCGTCCCTCTGGTTGCACGACCTCGACGGAACGCTGGAGAACTTCGCCACCCGGGTGGGCCTTTTGAACGGAGAGCCGACGACGCTCGCCGCGAGCGGCACCTTGCAGAAGACCGGGCAGGTCTCGGTCTTCGTCACCGCCGATCCGCTCGCGAAGAAGCTCGGCTTCTCCGGGCGCGCGTCGGTCGAGGGGCTCGCGCTGCGCGACGTCGGGAACTTCCTCGAGAAGAAGGCGGACCTGTCGGCCGGGAAGGGCGCCATCGATCTGTTTGCCGAATTCGATGCCCACGACGGGCGGATCGCCGGCGGCGTCAAGCCGATCCTGAAGAACGTCGAGGTGAAGCCGGCGAAAGGCGGGCTCGGACCGAAGCTCAAGGCCTGGGTGGCGGATGCCGCGTTGAACATCTTCTCGGACCGCGTCCCGGGGAGGAACGCGGTGGCGGTCGTCATCCCCATGCAAGGGACGGTCAACGGTCCGCAGGCGGAGCTCTGGCCCATCGTGTGGGGCGTCCTTCGCAACGCGTTCGTGGCCGGGCTCGGTCGGGCTTTGCGAGGCTTCCCGCGGGGGAGCCTGCGAAAAAGGGCGTGCTCCCCCAGGCGCGGACGGGGAAACGATCATGAAGCGGTGCGCGCCCCTGATCGCGGCTCTCCTCGCCGCCGGCTGCTCTCACACGAAACACGTGGAAGAGGGCGAAGGCGGCGAGGGTTCTGCCCAGGCGTCGCAGTCCGCACAGCCGACGGAGAAGGAAGGCGGCCCGGCGGCGCAAGCGCGCGCCGCCCGGCGTCCGCAGAAGCCGGGACGTCCGCCGCTGGCCGCATCGCCGGGCGGCTTGTTCGCTCCCGGCGGCGTGGAGCAGATCCAGAAGGCGCTCGCGTCGCGCGGCTATCTCGACCTGGGCTCGGCGAAGCTCGGCGACATCGATGCGGAGACGAGCGCCGCCGTGCGGAAGTTCCAGTCGGACGAGGGCATCGCGCGAACGGGAAATCCCGATCACGAGACCGTGCGGCGCCTCGGGCTGGACCCGGACCAGCTGTTCCGGAAGAGCTCGGCGGTCAAGGAGTCGAAGTAGCGGCCGCCTGCATCGACGCCCGGCCGCCCGCGCCTCGCGGATGCAGGCGGATTGCGCGCGGCGGGCGCAGATTGCGCAGATGACCAGGAACATCGGAATCGCCGTCGCGGCGGTGCTCGCGCTGGGGCCGCTCGGCTGCGCGACCACCAACACGGATCAGCAGCACGCGACCTCCGCGAAGTCGGGGCTGCTGGGCAAGGCGGAACAGTACGCCGGCGTCGCCATGACCGCCGCGAAGAACTTCCTCGCGCAGGCGCCTCCACAGCAACAGGGCGACAAGCAGGCCGCGGCACAGGCCGGAGTGGCGGCCGCGAACACGCAGGCGCAGCAACAGGGCTCGCCATTGTCGCAGCTGGAGCAGCAGGCGCTGCTCGACTGGGTGAAGTCGAAGATCTAGGACCACCGGCGCGGCGCCGTCGAACGGTGCGACGTCGAGTCGAGCATCCTCATCCGCGGTCCGCCGCGATCGCGAGGTTTCCCGGAAGGGGCGTCCGCACTTCGCTGACCCGGAGCCCGTGCAGACCTGCGCGCGCGGTGAACCAGCGGGAGTCGAAGAGGTTCACGCGCAACCCGAAGCAGAGCTTCTCGGCCCGGTAGAGCCAGCCGCCGGGGCCGGTCCGGGGGACGAGCACGACCAGCCGCCCGCCGGGGGCGACCGCGCCGCACAGCCTGGAAAACGCCAGCTCCGGGTCGGCGACGAAGTCGAGCACGCCGGCGCAGATCACCCGATCGAACGGCGCCGCGTCGGTCAGCGTCTCCACGTCCCTCAGCCGGACCTCGTCGACTTTCCCCTGGAGGTGGACGAGCATTTCCGGGACGGCGTCGATGGCGCAGACGCGCAGGCCGCGCCGCTTCGCCTCGAGCGCGTAGAAGCCGGCGCCACACCCGACATCCGCGAGCGAGAGCCCCGGCGCGAGCCGGGCCATTCCGAGAACCGCGCTGCGCTCGCGGCGGCGGAGATGGAGGAGAGGGCCGCGGGTGACGCGGCGGTCATACGCCGGCGCGATGCGCGCGTAGTGGCGCAACGCCCGCCGCTTGTGGGCCGCGTACAGCACCTGATCAATCTGCTCGCAGGGCCTGCGGCCGAGAACCGTGCATCTACGTCCGGCGCGCCCGCGAGCCGCCCCGCGGCGCGAAGCAGGCATGCAGGCGACAGCGGATCCCGTGATCGCGGCGCGGGTCAGGCTGGCCGCGGAACCGGCGTCCCTCGCAGGTCGCGATCGCCGGGCCGCTGCGAGCGTCCCCACTTCCGCAGGCGGAATCCGAGCGCGATCAGCAGGATTCCGAAGAGCAGCGCATACGCGCCGAGCCAGATGGCGACGGTGATCGCGCCGATCCCCGGACGGACCAGCAGGAGCACCCCGAGCGCGATCGACAGCAGGCCCGACACTCCGAGCAGCCACTCGTGCTGGATGTGCTTGCGCAGGCGAATCGCGGCGATGATCTCCGCGATGCCGGTGATGATCGCCCACCAGCCGATCACCAGGACGAGAGCCAGCGCGGTGAGGCCGGGCCAGAAGAACGTGAGGACGCCCGCGAGCACTCCGACGATCCCGGAGAACGCGAGCCATCCCCACGGGCGTCCGCTCCGAGGCGCGCGGAACGCGGCGATCAGATTGAAGACGCCGTCGACGAGCGCATACGCTCCGAAGAGAAGCACCAGCGCGACCACCGCGGCCGGTGGCCAGAACAAGGCGATGGCGCCGAACACCACGCCCGCAACGCCGCGCACCGCGATCGCCCACCAGTTGTCGGCCAGGGTCATGTCCACGACGCCCTCCTTTCGCTGCTCGAGTCCGCCGGGAAGATGCGAACGCCGTCGCCATCTACAAGGAGGAGGCGGCCGCGGAGGCGCCCGTCCGCGACCTCCGGCTCACTGCAAAACCATCGGGATCTCCACCGACGCGATCGTCTCGCGCGAGCTGGGGTTGACCAGCTCCGCCGAGAATGTGACCGGCCCGTTGTCGCGCAGCCGGTGGAAGTAGAGGAACCCGGCAGCCGTTCCGCCCGGCTGCAGCACGCCCTCGGGGAGCGCCTGCTGCAACATGTCGCGGGTGGGCAGGGACGGCTCCCAGGTGCCGTAGTACTGATCGTAGAACCACGGATTCACGTCCCAGGGCCCTCCCCAGATCGGCATCCCCGGATAGAAGGGCCGATAAGGGGCGTAGAGGAAGAATCGGCGGCCGACGAACGCGGGGGCGAACGCAGGCACCGCCGAGACGCCGGGCCGCTGCAACCGGAACGGAGGGATCGCGGTGGTCTCCAGGCCCGCGGGGCCGGTGAGCATGAAGTCGCGATACCGGATCCGTACCGGCTGCTGCGATTCGTTGGTTACGGAGACATACAAGGGCGTGACGATGCTCGGGAGATCGGACGGCGAACCTGACCAGCGCTGCGAGTCCAGGGAAACCACCACACCTGACGCCGAAGCGACCGCCGAGCCGTCCGACGCCCGCTGGGCGCCAGCAGCCGGAACGAGCTGGGGCTGGTGCGCACAGGCGGCGGCGAGCACGAGCGGGATGAATCGTTTCATGGATGGAACGTGTGACATGCGGGCCGCGAACGCATCGGTCGCGAGGCCCGGATGGCTGGATCGGCGCGGGGTCGCGCCGATCTAGCCTGCCGTCGCCATCCCGCTCGCGGCCCGAGGAGCATCGGAGAGGGCTTCCGCCGCCAGCTCGTACGAGCGCAGCCGGGCCGCGTGATCGAAGATCTGCGACGCGATGATCACCTCGTCGACCCCGGTGCGCGCGATGAAGTCCGCCAGCCACTTCCGCACGGTCGCCACCGACCCGATCGCCGAGCAGTTGAGCACCTGATCGAGGACCGCCCGCTCCATGCCCGACCAGCGCGTCCCCGGACGCGGCGGAGGCAAACGGCCGGGGCGGCCCATGCGCAGCTTGATCACCGCCTGCTCCAGTGACGTCGCGAGCAGCGCGGCCTCCTCGTCGGTGTCGGCGGCGATGACGTTGACGCCGGCCATCACGTACGGCTGCGCAAGCTGCGAGGATGGACGGAACTCCGCGCGATAGAGATCGATCGCCGCCTGCAGTTGCGCGGGCGCGAAGTGCGAGGCGAACGCATAGGGCAGCCCCATCGCCGCTGCGAGACGTGCGCCGTACAGGCTCGAGCCGAGGATCCAGATCGGCACGTTCGATCCCGCGCCGGGGACGGCGATCACCCGTTGCCCCGGCTGCGGCGGACGGAAGTACTCCATCAGCTCCAGCACGTCCTGGGGAAAGGCGTCGACGTCGGAATCGAGGGTACGGCGCAGCGCGTGCGAGGTGACGGGATCGGTCCCTGGCGCCCGGCCGACCCCGAGATCGATGCGCCCGGGAAACAGCGCCTCGAGCGTGCCGAACTGCTCCGCGATGATCAGCGGCGCGTGGTTCGGGAGCATCACCCCGCCGGCGCCCACGCGGATCGAGGAGGTGCCGGACGCAACGTGACAGATCACCACCGCGGTGGCGGCGCTCGCCACTCCGGGCATTCCGTGATGTTCGGCCACCCAGTAGCGTCGGTAACCCCAGCGCTCGGCGTGGCGCGCGAGATCCAGCGAGCAGCGCAGCGCAGTGCCGGCATCGCCCCCTTCGACCACCGGGGCGAGATCGAGAATCGAGTATGCAGCCATGGCGGGTTGGATGCGGGAGGCAGCGCGACCGGTTCAGCGCCTGTCAGCCCGCGTCGGGCTGCGCCGGCAGGAAGGCTCGTGTCTGCGGCGCCGACGGAAGACGGCTGGCAGTTCCACGGCCGGAGAGGCGGTCGTTCCATGATGTCGCTGGCGGACGCCCGCATCGGCGCGTGCCCGTGTCGCGAAGATCGCGGATCGTGCTCTGTCGCCCTTTCTCGGCAGCCACCCGGGCGTCGAACTCCGCCGCTGGCTGGCAGAAGCCGTCGCCCGCAGCCGCAATCCATCGTTCCGCTGCACCACGGCGCGCACCTCGCACCGGAATGCTAGGGCTTTCGCATGACGCGCCTCGGCGCGGTGATCGCCGCCGCAGTGATCTGTGCTTGCGGCTCGGACGACGGGCCCAGCGCGCGGCTGAGCATCCCCGCGACCGCGCCGACCCGATCGGTGACGCCCGGGCTGCAGCCTCTCCAGCTCGGCGGCGGCCGCGACGGCGTGCTGTACGTCCCGACCTCCTACGTCCCCGGCGAGCCGCTGCCGTTGCTGATTCTGCTGCACGGCGCCGGCGGCGGGGCGAACGACTGGTTCGGCTCGTACGCGCAGCGCGCCGAGGATGCTCGCTTCGTGATGCTGGCGCCGGATTCCCGCGGGGTCACCTGGGACGCCATCCGCGGGAAGTTCGGGGCGGACGTCGCGTTCATCAACGCAGCCCTGGAGCTCGTCGCCAGCGAGGTCGCGATCGATCGGACGCGGATGGCGCTGGTGGGATTTTCCGACGGCGCCACGTACTCGCTCTCGCTCGGGCTGGCAAACGGCGACCTGTTCACGCACGTGATCGCATATTCGCCCGGGTTCATCGTCAGCTCGACCGACCACGGGACGCCGAAGTTCTTCATCTCGCACGGCAAGCAGGACCCCATCCTGCCCATCGCCCGGACGAGCCGCGAGATCGTCAGCGTGCTCCGGTCCCGCGGGTACGACGTCCACTATGTCGAGTTCGACGGAGGGCACGAGGTCCCGCTCGACATCTCCACGCAGGCCATCAGCTGGCTCCAGGCGGACTGGTCGCTCGCCGCGCCGCAGGGAACCCGAGAGTGAACGTTACCCGGCGGCGGGCGCACGTTACGGCGGGTCCGACTCCAGCAGCTCGCGGTAATTGCGCTCGACAGTCTCGGCCACCTTCGCCGCGGTGAACGACGCGACGGTGCGGACGCCGTGGTTCGCGAGGTGGTCCGCCAGCCGGCGGTCGCGCCAGAGCTGGACCAGGGAGCGCGCGAAGTCGCCGGGTCCTTCGGCGAGGAGGAGATCGACTCCGTCGGAGCAGGGCAGGCCTTCGGCGGCGATGCGGCTGGCGACGACGGGAACTCCCGCCGACCAGGCCTCGAGGATCTTGATCCGGGTGCCGGAGCCGGCGCGCAGCGGGATCGCCGTGGCGAACGCGCCGTCCAGGTACGGCCGCACCGACGGCACGCTGGCCTCGATCCGCACGTCGTCCGCCGCGAGCGCCTGGACGCGCAACGGAGGATTGCGCCCGACGATCACCAGGCGCGCTCCGGGCAGGAGCGCGCGGCAGCGGGGCCAGATCTCTTTCGCCAGCACGGCGGCAGCGTCCGCGTTGGGTCGAAAGTCGAGCGACCCGACGAAGACGACGTCGCGGCGTTGCGCCACCAGCGCCGGGGACAGCGGTGGAGCGGCATTCGGCACCACCCGGACCCGGCGAGCGCCCATTTCCCGGAACGCTACGGCATCCTTCTCCGAACAGGTGAGCACGAGGTCCAGGCTGCGCGACAGCGTGCGCTCCAGCTCGCGGATCCGGCCGGCCTGCCAGCGGAGCGCGTTGCGCTGCCACGGCGGCGCCGATTCCGCGAGGCGCTCGACGATCTCCGCCTCGACGTTGTGCGCATCGAGGACCAGCCGCGCTTCCGGCTGCAGCCGCCGGATCTGCGGCCAGGCGAGTGCGGCGTGCGGATGATCGAAGTGGACGAAGTCGAACCGCTTCGCCTCCAGCAATCGCCTCACCGGCGGGCGAAACCAGCCATAGCGCGAGTACCCCGCCGGCAGCCCGGCGGCGACGCCGGCCGCTTCGTCCAGCAGCGTCCCGATCGCCGTCGGACGCTGAACCACGTGGACGCTTCCCTGGAGCAGCCCGGCAAACGCGGTCTCCGCGGGATCTCCGCGTCCGCGAGCGACCACGGTCAGATCGAAGGACGCGTCGAGCGCGCGCAGGACGCTCAAGGTCCGCAGCGCGCCGCCGGTGTTCGCGGCCACCGGGACGGTCGGCAGCAGGCAGAGGACGGTCCGCCGCTCGGGTCGCACGGTCAGGCGGCGAGCCCCGCGAAGAGCGACTCCAGGGCGCCGGTCATGATCGCCGTCGTGTACTTCTGCCGGTAGGAATCCTGCGCCGCCCGTCCCAGGCGCGACGCGGTTTCGGGTTCGCGCAGCAACCGGAGCAGCGCGCCGGCGAGCGCCGCCGGGTCGCGCGCCGGCACGATCAGGCCCGTCCGATCGTGGTCCACCATCGTGGGAATACCGCCGGTCGGGGTCACCACCGACGGGATGCCGAGCGACATCGCCTCCATGATCGCCTGCGGAAGCGAATCGAGCTCCGTCGGGTGGGCATGGATGTCGATGACCTTCCACACGTCCCCGTTGTTCCCGGGGTACCCGCGGATGTGCACGCGGTCGGCGATGCCGGCTCGCGCCGCCTGTTGCCGGAGGTCATCCCCGTACGACGACCCGCCTCGCGGGTACCCGAGCAGGAGGAAGGCGACGTTCGATTCCTCGGCGAGGACGCGACGCGCCGCTTCGATCAGCACGCGCTGTCCCTTGGTGGGGAGCAACGTCGCGACCTGGCCGATGATCCGGACGCGCGGATCCGCCGGGAGGCCGAGCGCGCTGCGCATCTCCTCGCGCGACCGCGCGCTGGAGGGCGGCTCGATGCCGTTGGGGATCACGTTCACCTTGGCCTGCGGACGCCGCATGAAGGACCGCACCGCCTGCGCGCAGGCGTGCGAGTCGGTGATCACAGCGCCCGCTCCGCGCAGCACCGCGGGATGGACGCGGCGCCAGAGCCAGAGCGGCTCCCATTGCTCGACCTGGTACGTGGTGATGGCCACCGGGACGCGCGTCAACGCGCCGGCGATCGTTCCCACCAGGCTGCCCGATCCGAGGTGGGCGTCGATCACGTCGATGCGGTGCTCGCGCAGGTAGTTGCAGAACCGGGCGACGGATCGGGCGAGCATCAGGCCGCGGTTCAAGGCCTTCACCGGCGGCGCCCTTCGGGTCGCCAGATTTGGATATCCTTCTCCGAGGTCTTTGACCGCGATGCCGGCGCTGGCATACAGGCCGCGCATGGTTCCGTTCCGCGCGTCGAAGTCGGGGTCCGGGCGCTTCACGCAGATCACCCGGTGATCGAACTCCTTCGCGTTCACCGTCCGCGAAAACGCGAGCAACCGGCTTTCGTCGCCGCCGAAGAGCAATTCATTGATCAGCGAGACAACGCGGATTCTTCGCTTCATGAGGCCTGCGCTTGGGGTCGCCGTGGGCCGGGCGCGGGCTGATCTCGTCATCCTCTCCACCCGCTGCAACGCCGTTCCGGCTCACTGCGCCGCGACGTGTTGGTTCGGCAACTTCCGCGGAGGAAGGTTCGTCGAACCAAAGCTGTGACGACGACCTCGAGCAGGAGCCGACCCAGCGGCCGCATGCCGGCGAACCGCCGCACGCAGCCACCTGGCAGCGTCTCGCCGGAGTATTGGTTGCCGCACCGCGGCAGAAAGGGTTGCGGCAGGCCACCCCGTTCATGTACGAACTTTAGGACGGGCTTTTGTGCGCCCGAGGCAAGGGACAAAAATGTCGGATGCAGCCTACCCGGAGAAGCAAGGGCTCTACGACCCCGCGCTGGAGCATGACTCCTGCGGCTTCGGGTTCGTGGTGGACATCAAGGGCCGTCCCTCGCACGACATCGTCATCAAGGCGCTGGAAGTGCTCTGCAACCTCGAGCACCGCGGCGCGACCGGCGCCGAGAAGGACACCGGCGACGGCGCCGGCATCCTCTTGCAGGTCCCGCACGCCTTCCTCACCGCGGAATGCGCCAGGCTCGGGATCAAGCTTCCCGGCATCGGGCAGTACGGGGTGGGGATGGTGTTCCTCCCGCCCAGCGAACCCGGCCGCGAGGCCATCAACCGCCTCTTCGAGGAGACCATCCGCGACGAAGGGCAACGGCTGCTCGGCTGGCGCGAAGTGCTCACCGACAACGGCGCGCTGGGCGCGACGGCGAAGTCGAGCCAGCCGATCATCCGGCAGATCTTCATCGCCCGCGGCGGCGACGTCCCCGACGAGGCCGCGTTCGAGCGCAAGCTCTACGTGATCCGCCGCCTGGTGGAGAAGAAGGTCTCTCGCTCGGCCATCCCCGGCCGCAGCTACTTCTACGTCCCGAGCCTCAGCTACAAGACCATCGTCTACAAGGGGATGCTCAACGCGGGCCAGCTTCGCCGCTTCTATCTCGACCTGCAGGATCCGGCCGTCGTCTCCGCCATCGGCATGGTGCACTCGCGCTTCTCCACCAACACCTTCCCCTCCTGGGGGCGCGCGCACCCGTACCGCTACATCTCCCACAACGGCGAGATCAACACCCTGCGCGGCAACATCAACTGGATGCACGCGCGCCAGTCGATGATGCGCTCGAAGCTGTTCGGCAAGGATCTGCAGAAGATCCTCACCATCATCGACACCGAGGGATCCGACTCGGCGATGTTCGACAACGTCCTCGAGCTGCTCACGCTCTCCGGGCGCGAGCTCGCGCACGCGATCATGATGATGGTCCCCGAGCCGTTCGCGCGCGACGAGACCATGAGCGCCGGGCGGAAGGCGTTCTACGAGTTCCACGCCTGCCTGATGGAGCCCTGGGACGGCCCGGCTTCCATCGCCTTCACGGACGGCGTGCGGGTGGGAGCGGTCCTCGACCGCAACGGCCTGCGCCCCTCGCGCTACTACGTGACGAAAGACGGGCTGGTGGTGATGGCCTCGGAGGTCGGCGTCCTCGACATCCCGGCGGATCAGGTGGTGCGCAAGGGCCGGCTGCAGCCCGGCCGGATCTTCCTGGTGGACACCTCCGAGCAGCGCATCGTCTCCGACGAGGACCTGAAGGAGCGCATCTCGCGCCAGGCGCCGTACGAAGAGTGGCTGCGCAGCTCGATGCTGCACCTGAACGATCTCCCGCCGCCCGTGCGGGCGATCTATCCCGACCGCGAGATGCTGATCCGCCGCCAGGAGGTGTTCGGCTACACCTCCGAGGAGCTGAAGCTCCTGGTCACGCCGATGGCCACCACCGGCAACGAGGCGGTGGGCTCGATGGGCACCGACACGCCGCTCGCCGTGCTCTCGGAGCGCCCGCAGCTCCTCTTCAACTACTTCCAGCAGCTCTTCGCGCAGGTGACGAATCCGCCGGTCGACGCCATCCGGGAGGAGCTGATCATGTCCTCCGAGACGTCGGTCGGGCCCGAGGCGAACCTGCTCGAGGCGGGCCCCGAGTGCTGCCGGCAGCTCGCGCTGCCTTCGCCGATCCTGACGAACGACGAGCTGGCGCGGATCCGCTCGCTCGACGGCGGGCCGGCGTCGCGTGCGCTGAAGACGATCAAGCTGCCGACGCTGTTCAACCCCAAGGGCGACGGGGCGGGCCTGCGCAGCGCGCTCGAAGACCTGCGCTGGAAGGTCTCCGAGTGCATCGCGGAGGGCTTCAACCTGATCGTGCTCTCCGATCGAGGGCACGACGCGGAGGCGGCGCCGATCCCCTCGCTCCTGGCGGTGTCGGCCGTGCACCACCACCTGATCCGCGAAGGGACGCGGACCCGCTGCAGCCTGATCGTGGAGAGCGGCGAACCGCGCGAGGTGCACCACTTCGCTCTGCTGATGGGCTACGGGGCGAGCGCGATCAACCCGTATCTCGCGTTCGAGACCGTGCACGAGCAGGTGAAGGAAGGGCTGATCCCCGGCCCGGCCGCGGACGCCGAGAAGAAGTATCTCAAGGCGGTGGTGAAGGGGCTGGTGAAAGTGATCTCCAAGATGGGGATCAGCACCATCCAGAGCTACCATGGCGCCCAGGTCTTCGAGGCCATCGGACTCTCGCAGGACTTCGTCGACGAGTACTTCACCTGGACCGCCTCGCGCGTCGGCGGTGTCGGCATCGACGTGATCGCCAAGGAAGCGCGGATGCGGCACGAGCGCGGGTTCCCGCCCAAGCGGCCCATCGTGCACACCAGCCTGCCCGCGGGCGGCGAATACCAGTATCGCAGCGGAGGCGAGTACCACCTGACGAACCCGGAGACGATCCACAAGCTGCAGTACGCCTGCCGCACCGGGAACTATCCCGTGTTCCAGGAGTACACCGCGCTGATCGACGACCAGTCGAAACAGCTCGCCACCTTGCGCGGGCTGATGGATTTCCGCGCCGCCGCCAAGCCGGTGAAGCTCGACGAGGTGGAGCCGATCGACTCGATCATGCGCCGCTTCAAGACCGGCGCGATGAGCTACGGCTCGATCTCGAAGGAGGCGCACGAGACCCTGGCCGTCGCCATGAACCGCATCGGCGGCAAGTCGAACACCGGCGAAGGCGGCGAGGATCCGGCGCGCTACGTGAAGGAGCCGAACGGCGACTCGAAGAACTCCGCGATCAAGCAGGTGGCCAGCGGCAGGTTCGGGGTCACCAGCTACTACCTGGTGAACGCGCGGGAGCTGCAGATCAAGATCGCCCAGGGCGCGAAGCCCGGCGAGGGCGGGCAGCTTCCCGGGGCCAAGGTCTATCCCTGGATCGCCAAGGTGCGCCACGCGACGCCGGGGGTGGGGCTGATCTCTCCCCCGCCGCACCACGACATCTACTCCATCGAGGACCTCAAGCAGCTCATCCACGACCTCAAGAACGCTAACCCGTCGGCCCGCGTGCACGTGAAGCTCGTCGCCGAGGTCGGGGTGGGCACGGTCGCCGCCGGCGTGAGCAAGGCGCACGCCGATGTCGTGCTGATCTCAGGTCACGACGGCGGCACCGGTGCATCGCCGCTGACGTCGCTCAAGCATGCCGGTGCGCCGTGGGAGCTGGGCCTGGCCGAGACGCAGCAGACGCTGATGCTCAACGGGCTGCGGGACCGCATCGTCGTACAGGTTGACGGCCAGATGA
>DASREU010000478.1:0-5947 GCA_035651935.1 Myxococcales bacterium
CAAGGCCGCGGTGGTCGGGTACCAGCTCGCGCCCGCGGCCCTGATCATCTCCGCCGCGCTGGTGATCACGCTGCTCTCCCGGCGCGGAGAGCTGACCGGGCTCTTCGCGCTCGGAGTGCGGCCGCTGCGGCTGACCGCGCCGATCGCCGCCTTCGCCGCGGTGCTGGGGATCTCCCTCTTCTGGCTCGGCGAGAAGGTGGTGGTGCGCGCCGACGCCCGCGCCGAAGAGATCCAGGTGAAGCGCTTCAACCGCTGGGGCGACTGGGCCACCTATCACGCCGGTTCGTCCTGGCTGCGGGGCAAGAACAACCGCATCTATCATCTCGGACCGCAGCGCGACGGAGGGTGGGAGCCGGCGACGGTGCTCGAGATCGCGGCGCCCTTTCGCCTCTCCCGGCGCATCGAGGCGCGGCGGATCGAGCCCGCGGGCCCGGGCCGCTGGCGGCTGCTCGACGCGGTGGAGACGCGCTACGAGCTGTACGGCGGTCCGGGCGGCGTGGTCTTCGAGCGGCGCGTGGACATCCTGCTGGAGCGGTTCCCCGAGAGCCCGACCGATCTGGAGCTGCGCAGCGGACGCCCGCGGCAGCTTCCCTGGCGCCTGCTGCGCGAGCAGGTGCGGCGGCGCGAGAATGCCGGGCAGCAAGCCCGGGAGTACGAAGTGGCGCTGGCGGAACGGGCGGCGGCGCCGATCCAGGTGATCCCCGCCGCGCTGGCCGCCGCCGGCCTCACCTTCGCGCTGCAGCGGCCCCGGCGGAGGATGCCGCTCGCCGGCGCCGTCGCGGTGGGGATGGGGCTCTCGGTCGTGCTCTGGGCCGCTTCGGTGATCGCGCACGCGATCGCGATCTCGGGCGGCGTGGAACCCTGGGTGGGCGCCGCCATTCCCGGTCTGCTCTGCGTGGCGATCTGCCTGGTCGCGCTCCGGCGCGCGTGACCACTCGGGGACCGATGCGGTCTTCCTTGGCTTCAGGGCACAGTTCTGGCAGAACGCACCCGTCGAAGGAGCATCGATGAAAGGCATCATCCTCGCCGGCGGAACCGGCTCGCGCCTGTTCCCGCTCACCAAGGTGACCAACAAGCATCTGCTTCCGGTCGGCAAGGAGCCGATGATCTTCCATCCGGTCCGCAAGCTGACCGCCGCCGGCATCGACGAGATCCTCATCGTCACCGGCGTCGAGCACATGGGCGACGTGGTGAACCTGCTCGGGTCGGGAAAGGACTTCGGCTGCCGCTTCACCTACAAGGTGCAGGACGAGGCGGGCGGCATCGCCCAGGCGCTCGGGCTCGCCGAGAACTTCGCCGCCGGCGAGCTGCTCTGCGTGATCCTCGGCGACAACATCTTCCAGGACCCGATCGCTCCCCACCTGAAGGCATTCTCCGAACAGGGGAGAGGAGCGCGCCTGCTGCTCAAGCAGGTGCACGATCCGCAGCGGTACGGGGTGGCGGAGGTCGAGGGGACCCGGGTGGTGCGCATCATCGAGAAGCCGAAGAGACCGAAGAGCGATCTCGCGGTGGTCGGCGTCTACTTCTACGATGGCCAGGTGTTCGACGTGATCCGCACCCTCAAGCCGAGCGCCCGCGGCGAGCTGGAGATCACCGACGTGAACAACCACTACCTGCGCGCCGGCACCCTGCACTGCGATCGGTTGCGCGGGTGGTGGACGGACGCCGGCACCTTCGAGTCGCTCGCCTCCGCCAACGACCTGGTGAGGTCGCTTTGACCCGGACGGTCCTGGTCACGGGCGGGGCCGGGTTCATCGGCAGCAACCTGGTGCGCTTCCTCCGCCGCGAACGTCCGGATTGGACCGTGATCAACCTGGACAAGCTCACGTACGCCGGAAACGCGGAGTCGCTGGCCGGCTTGCGGCAGGATCCGAAGCATGTCTTCAAGTGCGCGGACATCGTCGATCCCGAGGTGGTCGACGCCCTGATCCGCGACCATCACGTGGACGCCGTCCTCAACCTGGCGGCGGAGAGCCACGTCGACCGGAGCATCCTCGGGCCGGGGATCTTCGTCGAGACGAACGTCGGCGGCACCCAGGTCCTGCTCGATGCGGCGCGAAAGGGAAGGGTGAAGCGGTTCGTCCAGGTCTCCACCGACGAGGTGTACGGGTCGCTGGGGCCGAGCGGAAGGTTCACCGAGACGAGCCCGCTGCGCCCCTCCAGCCCGTACAGCGCCTCGAAGGCGGCGGCCGATCTGCTGGCCCTCTCGTACGCGCACACGTTCGGGATGGACGTGGTGGTGACCCGCTGCTCGAACAACTACGGTCCGTACCAGTTCCCGGAGAAGCTGATCCCGCTGATGATCGCCAATGCGCTGGAGGGCCGGAAGCTGCCGGTGTACGGCGACGGCCTGCAGGTGCGCGACTGGATCCACGTCGAGGATCACTGCCGCGCCCTGCTCCTCGCGCTCGAGTGCGGGAAGGCCGGCGAGATCTACAACCTGGGGTCGGACAACGAGTGGCCGAATCTGCAGATCGTCCGGCGGCTGCTGGAGATCCTCGGCAAGGGCAGCGAGCTGATCGAGCATGTGACGGATCGCCCGGGCCATGACCGGCGCTATGCGATCGATGCCGCAAAGGCCCACGCCGAGCTGGGCTGGGCGCCGCGGATCGGATTCGCCGAAGGCTTGAAGAGCACCGTCGAGTGGTACGTGCAGAACCGCGGCTGGTGGGAGCGGGTGCGGACCGGCGAGTACCGGACCTATTACGAGCGCAACTACGGGGCGCGATGAAGGTCGTCGTCCTCGGCGCGAACGGGCTGGTCGGCAGCCGCATCGCGACCCGGCTCTTCGAGGGAGGCGACGAGGTCTTCGCCGTCGCGCGCGGGCCGCAGCGCCTCGACGCGCGGGTCCATTACATGGGCGGGATCGATCTGCTGCGGGACACTTCGAGGGTCGGGGAGATCATCGCCTCGGTGCGCCCCGACGGGGTGATCAGCGCGGCGGCGATGACCGACGTCGACGCCTGCGAGGAGAAGCCGGCCGAAGCCTGGACGTTGAACGTCGAAGCGGTGGAGGTCGCGGCCCGGGCCTGCGCGCAGACGCGCGCCCGCTTCACCACGCTCTCCACCGACTACGTCTTCGACGGGGTGAAGGGGAGCTACTCCGAGGAGGATGTGGCGAACCCGCGCGGGATCTATGCGCGAACCAAGCGGGCGGGGGAGGAAGCGGCCCTGATCCGCGGCGAGGGAGCGGCGGTCTGCCGGGTGGCGGTCGTCTACAGCGGCTTTCCGGCGCTGAAGCCGACCTTCGCAGTGACCGCCGCCGACGCGCTGCGGGCGGGAAAGCCGGTGAAGGCGTTCACCGATCAGGTGGTCTCGCCGACGCTCGCGGACAACGCCGCGGAGATGGTGATCGGCGTGCACCGCTCCGGCGAGGCCGGGATCTTCCACTGCGCCGGCGCCACCGAGATCTCGCGCATCGACTTCTGCCGCGCGATCGCCCGCAAGCTGGGCGCCGACCCGTCACTGATCGTCCCTGTCCAGCTCGCGGATCTCCGTCTTCCCGCGCCGCGGCCGCTTCGCTGTGGGCTGCGGGTGGACAAGGTGAAGCGGCTGCTCGGCGCGGACGTGCCGCTGCCCCTCGATGCCGCGCTGGACCGCTTCTTCGCGGAGCGCGCCCGGTGAGCGAGCTGGCCGAGACCGCTTCCTCCCCGGCCCGCCCGACGCCGGCGCGGCGCTCGGGAATCGCCGAGATCTTCCAGTACCGGCAGCTGATCGCGCTCCTGGTCGTCCGCGAGCTGAAGGTCCGCTACAAGCGAAGCGTCTTCGGGTTGCTCTGGACCATGCTCAACCCGCTCCTCCTGATGGTGGTCTACACGGTGGTGTTCGCCACCATCATGAAGGCGCCGCAGCGGAACTTTGCCATCTTCCTCCTCGCCGGGCTCCTCCCCTGGCTGTTCTTCAGCATCGCCGTGCTGCAGGGGCTCAACTCCATCCTCACCAACCAGGAGCTGATCCGGAAGGTGCGCGTCCCCCAGGCGGTCTTCCCGCTCTCGGTGGTCGGCTCCAATCTGGTGAACTTCACTCTCTCGCTGGTTCCGCTGGTGCTCCTGATGGCGGCGCTGCGCCAGCCGTTCACGCCGGCGCTGCTCTTCCTCCCGGTCGCCGTCCTCGTCCTCACCATCTTCACTTGTGGCGTGACGCTCCTCTTCGCCACCTTCACCGTCTTCTTCCGCGACGTGCGCCACCTCGCCGAGGTGGCCCTGCAGATGCTGATGTACCTCTCGCCCGTCTTCTACGACCTGCAGATGCTCGGGCACCGCGACGCCTGGTGGTTTCGCGGCTTCCGCCTGTTCCTCAGGATCAATCCCCTCTGGTACCTGCTCGATCTGGTGCGGTCGCCCGTCTACTACGGCCGGCTGCCGTCGCTCCAGACCACCGCCGTCGCCTCCGCGGCGGCGCTCGCCTCGCTGGCGATCGGGTACGCCGTCTTCCAGCGCCTTTCTCCGCGGCACATCCATTACCTGTGAGAGACGGCGAGATCCGCATCCGCGACGCCGGCGTCTCGTACCGGCTGTACCGCGAGAAGGTGAGCACGCTGAAGGAGGCGGTGGTGAACCGCTTCCGCCATCTGCGCTCGGCGGAGATCTTCTGGGCCCTGCGTCACGTGTCGCTGACCATCGAGCCCGGCGAGGCGATCGCGCTCGTCGGCCACAACGGAAGCGGCAAGAGCACGATGTTGAAGACCATCGCCGGCGTGCTCCGGCCGGACGAAGGCGAAGTGGTCACCCAGGGCCGGATCAGCCCGATGATCGAGCTCGGGGCGGGCTTCGACTCGGAGCTCTCCGGCCGCGACAACGTCTATCTGAACGGGGCCCTGCTCGGGTTCTCGCGCAAGCAGATGGAGGCGAAGTTCGACCGCATCGTCGCCTTCTCGGAGCTGGGCGACTTCATCGACATGCCGATCAAGAACTACAGCTCGGGGATGTACGCGCGCCTCGGGTTCGCCATCGCCCAGGACGTGGAGCCGGACATCCTCATCGTCGACGAGGTGCTGGCCGTGGGCGACGAGCGGTTCCAGGAGAAGTGCAAGGCGCGGATCGGAGACTTCCGCGCAGCCGGTGTCACCTTCTGCTACGTCTCGCACAGTTTCGACGCGGCGAAGGAGCTGTGCCCGCGCGCGGCCGTCCTGCACCATGGGCGGCTCGCATTCGACGGACCGATCGACCCTGCCTGGGCGCGCTACCGCGAGCTCGAGCGCGGTCCGGTCCCGGGGCCGCAGATCGAAACGGGCTGGTGACAGCGCGATGACAGTGACGCGCTATCTGTAAAGACCCACCCGGAGGATCTGTTGGTTTACGCATTCTTCGTTTCGCACTGGCTCCTGAGCGTGCTCTTCCAGAGCCTGTTCCAGCACCGCTATGCCGCCCACAAGATGTACACCGTGGGCCCGCGGATGGAGCGGGTGCTCCACTTCCTCACCTTCCTGGTGCAGGGGAGCTCGTATCTCGACCCGCGCGCGTACGCGATCCTCCACCGCGAGCACCACGCGTTCAGCGACACCGAGCGCGATCCGCACACGCCGTGGATGCACAGCAACGCCTTCTCGATGATGTGGAAGACGAAGAAGCGCTACTCCGACTACGCGCACCGCCGCGTGGCGCCCGAAGCGCGCTTCGACGGCGACGTCCCGGAATGGCCCTGGCTGGAGAAGTTCGCGGACGCCTGGGCGACCCGCATCGCCTTCGGCGGCCTGTACGTGCTCTTCTACGTGACCTTCGCCACCGCCTGGTGGCAGCTCGTCTTCATGCTGCCGTTCCACTTCGTCCTCGGGCCGGTGCACGGGGCGATCGTGAACTGGGCGGGCCACAAGTACGGCTACCAGAACTTCGACAACGGCGACAAAAGCCGCAACACGCTGCCGTTCGACTTCCTCACCATGGGCGAGCTGTTCCAGAACAACCACCACAAGTGGGGCGCGAGCCCCGACTTCGCGGCCCGCTGGTTC
>DASREU010000479.1:0-6283 GCA_035651935.1 Myxococcales bacterium
CCGATCTGCGAGAGCGCGCAGCCGCCCAGACCGGCGATTCCCGACCCGAGCGCGAAGGCGAGCAGGTCGATGCGCGGCGTGGGCACTCCCAGGCCCGCCGCGCGCTGCCGGTTCTGCGTCACCGCGCGCACCAAGAGGCCGAGGCGGGTGCGCGAGAGCAGCACCCAGACCAGGGCCAGGACCAGCGCGCCGAAGAGCAGGATCACCAGGCGGTTCCAGGGCAGGACCAGCCCGGCGAGCACGGTGATGCCGCCGGACATCCAGGACGGGTTCGCGACCTCCACGTTCTGCGCTCCGAAGGCGCTGCGCACCGCCTGCATCAGGAGCAGGCTGGCGCCGAAGGTGGCGAGCAATGTCTCCAGCGGGCGGCCGTAGAGCTTGCGCACCACCGTCACCTCGAGGAGCGCGCCGACCAGGGCCGCCGCGAGGAACGAAGCCGGCACCGCGGCGAGCAGGTACCAGTCGAAATGCTGGGGCGCCCAGCGGCGGAAGAACGTCTGCGTGAGCCAGGTGGCGTAGGCGCCGATCATCAGCAGCTCGCCGTGGGCCATGTTGATCACGCCCATCAGGCCGAACGTGACCGCCAGCCCGAGCGCCGCCAGCAAGAGGACGCTTCCCAGGCTGAGACCGCTGAAGAGCAGCCCGACCATGTCGGCCCGCTGCAGCGAATCCTCGACGCTCTCCACCGCTCGCTTCAGCGCGGCGGCGATCGCCGGATCCTTCTCCACCGCGAGGCGCTGCGCGAGCAGCCTCTTGCTGGTCGACCCCGGGTTGCGCCGGAGCTGCTCCACCGCGGCGAGCCGCCGGGCCGGCTCCGCGGCGGAGAGCGCCAGCATCGCCTGGGTGGTGAGCAGCGCTTCCCGCACCGCCGGGTCCTTCTCCTTCTGCAGCGCGGACTCCACCGCGGGCAGGAGGTCCGGATCCGGCTCCTGCTGCAAGGCCCGCGCCCCTCCAAGGCGCGCCGCGGCCTCGGGCGCGGAGAGCGCGAGCGCCGCCAGCGCGCGCTCGAGCGTCCGGCGCATGCGGTTGTTGATCGTCACCCGCTCCAGGTCGTCGCGAGGCGCCACGGGCGCGCCCGTCAGCGCGTCCCGCAGCGTCCCGCCATCCTCGATGACGACCGGTCCCTCCGGCGCCGCATGAAGGCGGCCCTCCAGCAGCGCGGTCAGGACGGGCGTTGCCCCGGCATCGCCCGCGGCGGCCAGTGCGCGGATGGCCTCGGCCCGATCCGCCTGGCTGCCCCGCGCGATCTTGTCCAGCGTGCTCGCGTCGAGGCTGACCGCGAGCACGAGTGCGGTGAAGAGAGCGGTCATCCCCGGATCTGGTCCCCGCGCTGCACTACCGCTCCGCCCGCTTCTCGTTGCCCGGGATGAACGGGCTCCAGGGCTGGGCGCGGATCGGCTTGTCCGTCTTCCACACCACGTCGAACTGCCCGTTCCCCTGCACCTCGCCGATCAGCACCGGCTTCCAGAGATGGTGGTTGGTCTCGTCCATCTTCAGGGTGAAGCCGGAGGGCGCCGCGAAGGTCTGCCCGGCCATCGCCTTGCGCACGTCGTCCACCTTGACGCTGCCGGCCTTCTTCACCGCCTGCGCCCACATGTGCATGCCGACGTAGGTGGCCTCCATCGGGTCGTTGGTCACCCGCGAGTCGCCGCCGGCGAGCGCGTTCTTCTTCACGTAGCTCTTCCACATCTTGATGAAGGCCGCGTTCGTCGGGTTCTTCATCGACATGAAGTAGTTCCAGGCGGCGAGGTGCCCGACGAGGGGCTTCGTGTCGATGCCGCGCAGCTCCTCCTCGCCCACGGAGAACGCGACCACCGGGATGTCGGTGGCCTTCAGTCCCTGGTTGCCCAGCTCCTTGTAGAAGGGCACGTTCGAATCGCCGTTGATGGTGGAGATCACCGCCGTGTGCCCGCCGGCGCCGAAGGTTTTGATCTGCGCGACGATGGTCTGGTAGTCGCTGTGCCCGAACGGCGTGTACGTCTCCTGGATGTCCGACTCCGGGATCCCCTTCGACTTGAGGAAGGCGCGGAGGATCTTGTTGGTGGTCCGCGGATAGACGTAGTCCGTGCCGAGGAGGAAGAAGCGCGTCGCGCCACCGCCCTCCTTGGACATCAGATATTCGACCGCCGGGATGGCCTGCTGGTTCGGCGCCGCGCCGGTGTAGAAGACGTTCTGCGAGAGCTCCTCGCCCTCGTACTGGACGGGATAGAAGAGGAGCCCGTTCAGCTCCTCGAAGACCGGCAGCACCGACTTGCGGGAGACCGAGGTCCAGCACCCGAACACCACCGCCACCTTGTCCTTGGTCAGGAGCTGGCGCGCCTTCTCCGCGAACAGCGGCCAGTTCGAGGCCGGATCGACGATCACGGGCTCGAGCTTCTTCCCCAGCACGCCTCCCTTGGCGTTGATCTCGTCGATGGTCATCAAGGCGACGTCCTTGAGCGACGTCTCGCTGATCGCCATCGTTCCGGAGAGCGAATGAAGGATTCCCACCTTGATGGTCTCGGCGGCGGTCGCGGCCGATGCGCCGGCGAACGTGAGACAGAGGACGATCGACCTGGCTGAGGCGAACGCGCGGCTTCTGGACATGGCTTGAGACTCCCGGGTCTGTGCGGACCTGAAGGCGTGCAGTGCAACCGCGGGACCAGCACGGCGCGGCGCGGCGGTGGTGGCGTTCACTCGCGGAGCCGCCGCGACCGGATCGCGCCAGCCGACGAAAACGTCGCAACGAGGGTGCTTCGGCGACGAAAACGTCGGAACGGCCGGAGTGCCGCGGCGCCGGATCCGGGGTGGCGCGAGGTGGGTGTCGCAGGCGGGGAGCCGCCGCCCGACGATTTCGTCGCTTTCGCCGCGCGGAGCGACGCATTCGTCGGAACCGCCGGAAACCCCTCGGAAACGTCATCCGGGGCGCCCGGCCGGGCAGGCGATTGGAATTGACAACGTGCGGCGTGCGACGCTAAGCATGTCAGCCGATGAACTCGTCGCTCCCGCGCGCCACCGTTCTCTCCGCTCCCGCGCCGGAGCTCTCCTCGCTTCTTCTCGTCGGCGTCCTTGGACTGCTTCCGCTCATTAGCAGCGGGTGCGGGCCGCCACTCTGACCGAGATCGTTCTCCGGAAGGAACCTGGCCCCCGCACCCGAAACGGTGCGGGGGCTTTCGTTTTCAGCCCCCGAGGTTCGCATGTCGTCGCAGCAGGCAGTCGCACAGCAGATCCTCGCAGCCCACGCCAAGGACCCGGCGCAGAAGACCGGCGCGCAGATCGTCTGGGAGGTCCTCACCCGGCTCGGCGTCGAGGTGGTGTTCGGCTATCCGGGCGGCGCGATCATGCCGACCTACGACGCGATGCCGGGGTACCCCATCCGGCACGTGCTCGTCCGGCACGAGCAGGGCGCTGCGCACATGGCCGACGGCTACGCGCGCGCTTCCGGCAAGGTGGGCGTGGCCATCGCCACTTCCGGTCCGGGCGCGACGAACCTGGTCACCGGCATCGCGACGGCGATGCTCGACTCTTCGCCGGTGGTCTGCATCACCGGCCAGGTGTCGTCGGCCGCCATCGGCAGCGATGCCTTCCAGGAGATCGACATCACCGGCATCACCCTGCCGATCACCAAGCACAACTACCTGATCTCGCGCGCGGAGGACGTGGCGCCGGCGCTCTTCGAGGCGTTCGAGATCGCCTTGTCCGGCCGGCCCGGGCCGGTGCTGGTGGACATCACCAAGGACGCGCAGCAGGCGATGGCGCGGTTCGATCCCAAGGCGCCGATCCCCAGGACGATGCGGCGGAGGCCGCGGCCCGCCCCGCGTCCGGACGCGATCGCGCGCGCGGCGGAGCTGATCGACAACAGCGAGCGGCCCTTGATCCTGGCCGGGCAGGGCGTGATCGCCTCCGGATCGGGCGAGCTGCTGCGCGAATTCGCCGAGAAGACCGGCGTCCCCGTCGCCTCCACGCTGCTCGGCCTCGGCGGCTTTCCCGCCTCGCACCCGCTCAGCCTGGGGATGATGGGGATGCACGGCGAGGCCTGGGTGAACACCTCGATGCAGGAAGCGGATCTGCTGATCGCGCTGGGGATGCGCTTCGACGATCGGGTGACGGGAAAGCTCTCGACGTTCGCGGTGCACGCCAAGAAGATCCATGCCGAGATCGACCCGAGCGAGATCAACAAGAACGTCAAGGTGGACGTCGCCCTGCCGGGCGATCTGCGCAAGACGCTGGAAGCGCTGGTCCCGGCGGTGCAGAAGCGGACCCGGCGGAACTGGCTGGAGCGGATCGGCGCCCTGCGCGGAGAAGTGGCGCGGCGCGACGTGCAGTCGAAGCCGTCGCGTGGGAAGCTCTTCGCTCCGCACGTGCTGCACGACCTCTGGCGGCTGACCGACGGCAAGGCGCTGGTGGTCACCGACGTCGGCCAGCACCAGATGTGGGAGGCGCAGTACTACAAGCACGATCGGGCGCGCTCCCTGATCACCTCCGGCGGCCTGGGCACCATGGGGTTCGCGCTGCCCGCCGCCATCGGCGCGCGGTTCGCCCGCCCCCAGGACGACATCTGGGTGGTCGCGGGCGACGGCGGGTTCCAGATGACCTCCTGCGAGCTGACCACCTGCGCGCAGGAAGGGATCAAGGTCAACATCGCCATCATCAACAACGGCTACCTGGGCATGGTCCGGCAGTGGCAGGAGTTCTTCTACAACCGGCGCTACGTCGCGACGCCGCTGAAGAGCCCGGACTTCGTCACCCTCGCCCAGGCGCATGGCCTGACGGGCTTCCGGGTGACCAGCCGCGACGAGATCCCCGGCGCGGTCGACCGGGCCCGGAAGGAGCCCGGGACGGTGGTGGTCGATTTCCGCGTCGAGCAGGAGGAAGCGGTGTACCCGATGGTCCCGGCGAATTCGGATCTGCGCGACATGATCCGGCGGCCGGCGGCGTTCGAGGAAGAAGAGTTCCAGGAGACCGACTAGATGAGCCACGACTCCGCATTCTCCATCCCCAAGGGCCGGCTCAGCGCGCAGACGCTGATCGCGTACGTCGAGGATCGGCCGGGCACGCTGAACCGCATCGTCTCTCTCTTCCGGCGGCGCGGGTTCAACATCGACTCGCTGACGGTCGGCCGCACCGAGCGGCCCGGCATCTCGCGGATCACCGTGGTGGTGAGGGCCGACGACGACACCGCGCGGCGGCTGGAAGCGAACCTCTACAAGCTGGTGAACGTCGTGCACGTGGACGACGTCACCCACGCCCCTTCCGTCACGCGGGAGATGGCCTTCGTCAAGGTGCGCGCGGGCCAGGACCGCCGCGCGGAGTTGCTGCAGCTGGTGCAGACCTTCCGCGCGCGGGTGGTGGATCTGGGGCCGGAGTCGATCATCGTCGAGACCACCGGCACGCAGGAGAAGCTGGACGGCCTGATCGAGGTCCTGCGGCCGTTCGGCATCCTCGAGCTGGTGCGGACCGGCGCGGTGGCGATGCTGCGCGGCCCGGGCACCGGCGCGATGGACGAGACCCAGGAAGCGGAAGACGGAGTTGCGGCATGACCCCCAATCACGACTCAGGAGCGACGCGGATGGAAGTCAATCAAGGCAATGACCGGGTCTTCGTGTTCGACACCACGCTGCGCGACGGAGAGCAGGCGCCGGGCGCGAGCATGAACCTCGCCCAGAAGCTCACGGTCGCCCGCGCTCTCGCCTCGCTCGGCGTGGACATCATGGAGGTGGGCTTCCCGGTCGCCTCTCCGGGCGACTTCCAGGCGGTGGAGGCGATCTCCCGGCAGGTGGAAGGGCCGATCATCTGCGCCCTCGCCCGCGCCAATCGCCCGGACGTCGATGCGGCGCTGAAGGCGCTCTCGCCGGCGCCACGCCACCGGCTGCACGTGTTCCTCGCCACCAGCCCCATCCACCGCGAGCACAAGCTGCGGATGACGCCGGCCGAGGTGATCCGGGTGGCGACCGGAGCGATCGAGTATGCGCGCCAGCGCTGCGCCGACGTGGAGTTCTCGGCCGAGGACGCCGCGCGCACCGAGCTCGACTTCCTCACCGAAGTGGTGGAACGGGCGATCGAGTCCGGCGCGACCACCATCAACATCCCCGACACCGTCGGCTACGCGATGCCCGCGCAGTTCGCCGCCATCATCCAGCACCTGCGCACGCACGTGCGCGGGATCGAGAAGGTGACCCTCAGCGTCCACTGCCACGACGACCTGGGGATGGCGGTGGCGAACACGCTGTCCGCGCTGCAGGCCGGGGCGCGGCAGGTGGAGTGCACGATCAACGGGGTCGGCGAGCGCGCCGGCAACTGCTCG
>DASREU010000480.1:0-4590 GCA_035651935.1 Myxococcales bacterium
CCGATCCGGAGAGCGGGCCGGCGGCCTGGTGCCAGGTGGCGACCGAATAGGTCCCCGCGGGAACGTCCTTGATCTCGTAGGAGCCGTCGTCGTCGGTGAGCGCGTAGTACGGATTCGCGGCGACGAAGATCCCGCCGGTCATGAAGCTGTGGACGTCGCACTTCAGCTGCTCGCCGCCGGGCTTGTCGAGCTTCTTGGTCAAGACCAGCCCGGGCTGCGGAGGCATGGCGAAGTTGATCACCGTGCTGCCGTTGAGGAACGAGTGCACGTTGTGGAGGATCGGGTCGCTGCTCTTCACTTGCAGCACCGAGTGAACCGGCACCGCCTGCACGTGCGGGACGTAGTGGCAGCCCTTCTGGTCGAGCACCGGCTTCTCGTCGGCGGGAATCTTCTTCCCGCTCTTGATGTCCGAGAGATACACCACCACGTTCTTCACCCCGCCGTCCTTGCCGATGACGAAGGTGTCGTCTTCGCGAGAGGCGCCGCAGATCTTCGGATCCTTGGTGATGGTGATCTTCTTCGGCGCCGGCGGCTTGCCGTTGTAGGTGATCCTGCCTTTTACGTTTCCGCCGTTCGAGACCGGCGCCTCCGTGTACTGCGCTGCGGCAGGCAAGGTTGCGAGCAGGGCCGTGACAAAGAACGCGCGCATGCGAGGTCTCCTCCGTCGTTCGCCCGATCCTCGCCGCCCCCATCCCGGGGTTCTTGAACAAAATTGCGCCGGTGACTGGCTGAGACGATCGGCCGCCTTTGCGCCGCCGGAATGTTTGTAACCTTTCCCTCTCCCGAGACTCGTTCAAGTATGGCGCGGCACGAACCCACCCTGCCAGGCTCCCCGGTGCTCCCCGAGCCCGGCCCGGAGCTCGACGCCAGCATCGCGCGGATCGAGCAGGGCATTCGCGAGCAGCTCGCCAGCGGCGTGCAGCCCGGCGGCGCGGTGCGGATGGAGCTGAACGATGCCCTGCTCCTGATCGGCTGCGTCCGCGAGCTGCTGCGCGATCGGGACGCGTTGCTCGAGGAGATCGATGCCCTCGAGACGGGCGCCGGGCGGCCGCGCGCTTCCTGAGCCGCTTCCGTTCCCGCTCCGTTCCGCGCAGAATGCCGCCGCCCCGCAGCGGAGAAGAACCCACCATGCAGCCATCGTCGAAGTCCCCTCCCATCTCACGGTTTCCCGTCCCCCGCATCGAGGACCTGCCCGAGGATGTGCGGGCGCGGATCGTCGCCGTGCAGGAAAAGGCCGGGTTCGTTCCGAACGTATTCCTCGCGCTCGCGCACCGGCCGGACGAGTTCCGCGCCTTCTTCGCCTATCACGACGCCCTGATGCTCAAGGAGGGCGGGCTGAGCAAGGGCGAGCGGGAGATGATCGTGGTCGCCACCAGCGGGGCCAACCAGTGCCACTATTGCGTCGTGGCCCACGGCGCGCTGGTGCGCGTTTACGAGAAGAAGCCGCTGCTCGCGGACCAGGTGGCCGTCAACTACCGCAAGGCGGACATCTCGCCGCGGCAGCGCGCGATGCTCGACTTCGCGATGAAGGTGGCGCTCCGGTCCGGCGAGATCGGCGAGGCGGACTACGCGCTCCTGCGCGAGCACGGGTTCAGCGACGAGGACGCCTGGGACGTGGCCGCCATCGCCGCGTTCTTCGGGATGAGCAACCGGATCGCCAACGCGATCGAGATGCGGCCCAACGACGAGTTCTTCCTGATGGGCCGGGTGCCGCGGCAGAAGCCCGCCTGAATTCAGCGGCCGCACCACTTCGGCGGACGCTTTTGCAGGAAGGCCTGGAAGCCCTCCTGGGCGTCCGCGGCCCGGGCGTTCATCGCCATCACGTCCTGGGCGTAGTCGTAGGCGAGCGGCTGCGGCATCTGCAGCTGCCGGTAGAAGGCGGCCTTCCCGATCGCCACCACGAACGGGCTGGAGGTGGCGATCTTCGCCGCCAGCGCCCGCGTCGCCGCCGCCAGCTCGGACGAGGGGACCACCCGATTCACCAGCCCGGCAGCCAGCGCCTCGTCGGCGGAGATCGGCTCGCCGGTGAGCAGCATCTCCATCGCCCGGCGCGCGCCCACGGCGCGGCTCAGCGCCACCATCGGCGTCGAGCAGAACAGGCCGATCTTCACTCCCGGGGTGGCGAAGCGCGCTTCGGTCGCCGCCACCGCCAGATCGCACGAGGCCACCAGCTGGCAGCCGGCCGCGGTCGCCGTGGCGTGCACCTGCGCGATCACGGGCTGGGGGATCGACTGCAGGGTCTCCATCAGCACCGTGCAGGCCTCGAACAGCTCGCGGTAGAAGGCGCCGTCCCTGCCCGACATCTCCGCGATGTCGTGGCCGGCCGAAAAGGCGGGGCCGTTGGCGCGGAGGATCACGGCGCGCGTCTCGGCGTCCTCGCCGATGCCGCGGAAGCAGAGGGTCAGCTCCTGCAGCATCTGCAGGGAGAGCGCGTTGCGGCGCTCGGGGCGGTTGAGGGTCACCACTGCGGTCGCGCCTTCGCGCTCGAGGAGGATGTCCTTCCAGGTGGTCATGACCACGCCTTTCCCTTTCAATGGATGCGCTTAGATTGCCCGCGCCACTCCTTCTCGCGCAGCACGTATTTCTGCACCTTGCCGGTCGAGGTCTTCGGCAAGGGCCCGAACTCGATCTGCCGCGGGGCCTTGAAGTGCGCGAGCACCGTCTTGCAGTGCTCGATGATCTCCTGCGAGGTGGCCTGCTTGCCGTCCGCCAGGGTGACGAACGCCTTCGGCACCTCGCCCCACTTCTCGTCCGGCACCGCGATCACCGCCGCCTCCAGCACCGCCGGGTGGCTCACCACCGCCTGCTCCACCTCGATGGTGCTGATGTTCTCGCCGCCGGAGATGATGATGTCCTTCTTCCGGTCGCGCAGCTCGATGGCGCCATCCGGGTGCCGCACGCCGAGATCGCCGCTGTGGAACCAGCCGCCCTGGAAGGCCTTGGCCGTGGCCTCCTCGTCGTGGAAGTAGCCGGTCATCACCACGTTCCCACGCATCACCACCTCGCCCATCGCGTGGCCATCGGCGGGGACGTCGTTCATCTGGTCGTCGACCACCCGCACCTCGCCGGCGCAGACGTTCGCGAACCCTTGACGCGCCTGCCGGGACGCGCGCTCCGCCGGCGGAAGCCTCTCCTCGCCCGGCGTGGCGACGGCGATGGTGAACGGACCGTACACTTCCGTGAGGCCGTACACGTGATCGAGCTCGAAGTTCAGCTCCTTCATCCGGGCGATCAGCGTCGGGGACGGTGGCGCGCCGGCGGTGAAGAGCCGCACCGGGCGCTCCAGCCGGCCTGCCGCCGGATGCGCCATCAGCAGGGTGCAGATCGTCGGCGCCGCGCAGAAGTGGGTGACGCCTTCCCGGAAGTGCTCCCAGACCCGCGCCGGCTCGATCCGCGGAAGGCAGACGTTGCACGTCCCCGCCGCTGCCGTCGCCCAGGGAAAGCACCAGCCGTTGCAGTGGAACATGGGCAGCGTCCACAGGTAGCGGCTGTCGGCGGCGAGCCGGTGGTCGAGCGCCATCGCCAGCGCGTTCAGGTACGCGCCCCGGTGGTGGTAGACGACGCCTTTCGGCCGCCCCGTGGTGCCCGAGGTGTAGTTGATGGTGATCGGCTCGTCTTCGCTCGCCACCGGAGGCGGGATTCGCGCCTCGCTGCCCGTGGCGAGGAAGCCCTCCCAGTCCTTCGCGAGGTCGTAGCGCGCGATCTGTGGCGGAATCCGCGCCAGTTGCGGATGCAGATCCGGAGCGTAGAAGACGGCCCGCGCGCCCGAGTGCTCGACGATGTAGGCGACCTCGTCGGCGTTGAGCCGGGTATTGATGGCGACGAGCACGGCGCCGGCCAGCGGGACACCGAAGTGCGCGACCAGGAGCGGCTCGGTGTTGAGGGCGAGAAAGGCGACCCGATCGCCCTTGCGCACGCCCGAGCGGATCAACGCGGAAGCGAGGCGGCGGGCGCGCGCCCGCATCTCCCGCCAGGTGAGCCGCAGGGCGCCGTCGACGACCGCGGGCCGCTCGGCGTACACCTCTCCCGCCCGCTCGAGAAAATGCAGTGGGGTCAGCTCCTGCCGATGGACGGTCCTGTCGGGCATCGATCGCTCCGCGCGGATTTCGGCGCGTGAGTCCACGCCCGATGCTGGTTAAAGTCAATCGCGGGCGGGCATGGACGAGCCGATGGACGAGCACGATCGCGAGTTGCAGCGGGCATTCGACGGCCAGGCGGCCCGCTTCGAGGCCGCGCCTGTGCAGAGCGATCCGCAAGCGCTGGCGCGCCTGGTCGCGTTCGCGGCGCTGCCTGCGGGGGCGCGGCTGATCGACGCAGGCTGCGGTCCCGGCCTCGTCGCCGAAGCCTTCCTCGATGCCGGGTTCACGGTCCACGGCGTCGACCTCTCGGCGGAGATGCTGCGGCGCGCGCGCCAGCGCTGCGCGCGGTTCGGCGCCCGCGCCTCGTTCGATCAAGGCTCCGTGTTCGAGGTGCGCCCGGAACGGCCATACGACGCCGCGGTGTCCCGGTTCGTCCTCCACCACGTTCGCGATCCCGTCGCGTTCCTCGGGGCCCAGAAGGCGCTGATCCGCAAGGGCGGAGTGATCGTCG
>DASREU010000481.1:0-7908 GCA_035651935.1 Myxococcales bacterium
TTCTTGCAGACCGCGCTTCCGGCGCTCGCGATCGCCGAGCAGATGATCGATGCGCGCGGGACCGAAGCTCCGGGCCGGTTCCGACGGGAGATCGCGCTCGGCCTCGCCTTCTACGTCCATGTCTTCCTGCTCGTGCCGGCCGTGTACCCCGGGCCGGATCTCCTCGGCACACCCCGCTACAGCAGCGGCGGCCTGCTGCTGCTCCCGATCCCGCTGGTGATGATCGCGCGCACACGGCAAGCGCCGCGCGCGGCCACGGCGGCGATCGCGGTCCTTCCGCTCGTGGCGGCCTGGGCGCTGATCTGGAACCCGATCGTCGTCGTCCTGGTGGCCGTCGTCACCTTGCCGGTGCTGGCTGCGTTCTGGGTCGCCCTGCGCCCCGCGCGGGTCCGCGATGCGTTTCGCGGGACCGGGCTTGCGGGGTTCCTCGCCTGCGCCGCGCTGGGCCTCCTGGCGCTGGCCCAGGATCCGTGGGTCGTGAGCTTCACGGCGGATCGCGTCCCTCTCGCCGCGACGCTGCTGCAGCCAACCCGGCTGGTCACCTTCGATCAGGCCGTCGCCCGCGGCCTGGCGACGCCGCGCGAAAAGCCGGTGCATCCCGCGGCGGCGAGACCGCCGTGCTCCGATGCGCGCTGCGTCCGCGGCGTCCTCGCGCGAGCGGCGGTCGCGGCGCTGGAGATTCCGCTCGCCGCCCTGCGCAGTGCCGCGGCGGACCTGAAGCAACTCGCGGCGCATCCATCGCTGGCGGAGCTGCGGAACGCGTTCCGGGACGCGCTGCTCTACCGGCCGGTGCTGCTCGCCGACTACGCGGCATTCCCGTTCGCGATCTGGGTCGCGGCGGCGGCGCTGGTCGCCGTCTGGCGCGCGGCGCGCAGACGCGGCGGCGCTCCCTCCACGGAAGCGAGGATGCTCGCCGCATCGATGATCGGCCTCGGTCTCGGCGCCCTCGGCCTCGGCTACGTCGCACAGGTCGCGACCGCGCTGAACGACGGCACACACGCCTCGATCCTGCTCGCCGGTTACCTCCAGGGCGCCGGAGCTCCGGTCTCCGGCGCATTCTTCTGGCTCCCGTTCTCGGCGGCGACGCTTCTGCTCGCGAGGCCGCTGCTTCACCGCGGTGCCGATCCGGCCGGCCCGCCGCGGCGTCGCATCGGCCATGGCGTTGCCGCGATCGGTCTCCTGGCCTGGCTCGCGCTGCCTCTTGCCGCGCGGCTGAACCTGCACCGCCCTCTGCAGCACGGCGGGTTCTACGACCCGGTCGGCCTTCGCGACCTGCGGGCATTTCGCGAGATCGAGGCGGCGATCCCGAAGGACGAGGCGGTCCTCGTCCCGGCGGAGCATCGCAACATCGCCGACTGGGAGCACTGGGTCCTGCCGCTCGGCCAGACCGCTGCGCTGCTCCCGTACGGCGATCGCCGCTACCTCTTCGACGTCTATCTGGGCGCGAGCTACCCGCTCTCCTGGCGCGACCTCCAGGACCGGCTCTGCAACGCAGACCCGGCGGTCCGGCGTGAGCTCCTCCGGCGGACCTCAGCGCGTTGGGCGCTGGTGCGGGACACCGAAGCGCCCGATGCCGCGGCGGTCCTGCGCAAGCCGTTCCTCTGCGGGATGTCGATGGAACGATTCGGAGCGAGCCTGCCGCCGGTCCGCCAGGAGCGCGGGATCTTCCTCTTCAGACTGGAGCCCTAGCGGCAGCCCTGCGACTCGAGCTCCGCGACCCGCTTCTTCAGTTGCTGCACCTGCTGCGCCTGGGACTCGTAGGCGTCGCGATAGTGCCGCGCCTTCGCCTGCTCCTCCCGGAGCGCCCCATCGGCGTGGCTGCAGCCGACGGCAAAGAGAAGCGCGAGGAGCACGAGCTTCACTGCACGCGCCTCAGCCGCTCCAGCATCTCGGGCGGACCGAGGAATCCCGTCACCCGCGTCGGCCCCTCGCCGGGGACGGCGCATTCCGGCGGGCGGTCGTCCTTGCAGGCCATCATCAGCACCGTGGGCAGGCCGGGCACGTTGTACTTGGAGGTGAGCTGGTCGATCGCCTCCGTCTCGTCGGTGGCGTCGATCTTGAGGGCGACGAAGCGGTCCGAGACCTCTTTCGCCACCACCGGGTCCGTCCAGGTATGCACGTCGAGCTCTTTGCACGCCGCGCACCACTCGGCGGAGAAGTCGATCAGGAGCGGCTTGCCGGTGGCGCGCGACTGCTGCACGGCCATCTTCTCGTCGCTCAGCCAGGGGATCTGGAACGGCCTGTCGCTCCGCGGTGCGCCGGCCCACCCGAACCGCAGGCCGACGCCGGCGAGCAGCAGCACCAGCGCGCCGGCCTTCAGGGCCTTCTCTCGCGCCGCGCCGTGGAACGAGAGGCTGAGCGCGCCGGCGAGGACGCCGGCAAACGCGAGCACGCCGGCGACCACGCCGACCGTCCGGGTGGAGAGCGGCAGCGGTCCGGGACGGGGGACGAAGGGAAGGACCAGCGCGACCGCCGCGGCCACCAGCGCGATGCCGAGGACGCTCTTCACCGTCTCCATCCAGGCGCCGGACCGCGGCAGGCGCAGCGAGGTGGCCCCGAGGACGAAGAAGAGCACGCCCATGCCCACGGCGTAGGTGAAGAGCATCCAGAACCCGAGCACCGCGTTCCGCTGCGTCGCGACGTAGGCCAGCACGCCCGCGAGCACCGGGCCGGTGCACGGGGCGGCGATGATCCCCGCGACGAGGCCCATCCCGAAAGCGTGGGCGAAGCCCGTGCCCTTCACTCCGGAGAGCTTCTGCTGCACCGCGTACGGGAGCGCGATCTCGAAGGCGCCGAACATGCTGGCCGCCAGCACGAGGAGGAAGACCGCCAGCAGCACCACCACGGCCGGCGATGAGAGCACCGTCCCGAACGCCTTCCCGGAGAGTGCGGCAAAAAGTCCCAGGGCCGAGTACATCGCCGCGATGCCGCCGACGTAAGTGGCGGAGAGCGCGACCGACCTGGCGCGATGCTCGGACTGCCGCGCGCCGAAGACGCTGACCGTGATCGGGATCAGCGGATACACGCAAGGGGTGAGGCTGGTGAGGATCCCGCCCACGAAGAGGACGGCGAACGTGGCCGCCGTCACTCCGCCGCCCAGACCGAGCCTCCCCGACAGGTCGGCGCCGGGTCCGACGCTCTGCGTCAAAAGCGAGGGCAAAAACGGCAGCGCCAGGCCGACCGCCAGAGCCAGCAACAGCCGTGGAACCCACTTCTTCATCGCCGCCATCCTAACCGTCCACGCCTTGACCCGCCGCGATCGGGGTTATAATAGACCAGTCCAGTCCACATTAGGAACCACATGCCGATCAAGCTCCCCATCTACATGGACAACAACGCCACCACCCCGCTCGATCCGCGGGTGCTGGAGGCGATGATGCCGTACCTCACCACCGAGTTCGGGAACGCTGCCTCGCGCAGCCATCCGTTCGGGTGGAAGGCGGAGGAGGCGGTGGACCGCGCCCGCGAGCAGATCGCGGCGCTGATCGGCGGCAGCGAGAAGGAGATCGTCTTCACCAGCGGCGCGACCGAGAGCATCAACCTCGCCATCAAGGGCGCCGCCGAGTTCTACAAGGAGAAGGGCAACCACCTCATCACCGTGCGGACCGAGCACAAGGCGACGCTCGACACGATGAAGCGGCTGGAGCGGCAGGGGTACGAGGTGACGTACCTGCCCACCGACAAGTTCGGCCGGATCAGCGCGCAGCAGCTTCGCGAGGCGATCACCGACAAGACCATCCTCGTCTCGGTGATGCTGGCGAACAACGAGATCGGCACCGTGCAGCCCATCGCCGAGCTGGGCGCGGTCACGCGCGAGAAGGGCGTCCTCTTCCACGTGGACGCGGTCCAGGGTGTCGGCAAGGTGCCCTTCCACGTCGAGGAGATGAAGGTCGACATGGCCTCGCTCTCCGGGCACAAGATCTACGGCCCCAAGGGCATCGGCGCGCTCTGGGTCCGGCGCAAGCCGCGGGTGCGCATCGCCCCGATCATCGACGGCGGCGGGCACGAGCGCGGGATGCGCAGCGGCACCCTGAACGTCCCCGGCATCGTCGGGTTCGGCAAGGCCGCGGAGCTGGCGCAGGAGCTCATGCCCGAGGAGACGAAGCGGACCTACCAGCTTCGCAAGCGCCTGCAGGACTACCTCTTCAGCCACCTCGATCACCTGGAGCTGAACGGGCATCCGACCGAGCGCCTTCCGGGGAACCTGAACGTCAGCTTCGCCTACGTGGAGGGCGAGGCCCTGATGATGGCGATCAAGAACGTCGCCGTCTCCTCGGGGTCCGCCTGTACGAGCGCCAGCCTGGAGCCTTCGTATGTGCTGCGGGCCTGCGGCGTGAGCGAGGAGCTGGCGCACACTTCCATCCGCTTCGGCATCGGAAGGTTCAACACCGAAGACGAAGTCGATTACGTGGGCAAGTACGTGGTCGAGCAGGTGCAGCGGCTGCGCGAGATGAGCCCGCTCTACGAAATGGCACGGGAAGGCATCGACCTCTCGAAGATCGAGTGGGCCGCACATTGAGGAGACGCTGATGGCATACGGCGACAAGGTCCTGGAGCACTACGAGAACCCGCGCAACGTCGGGACGATGGACAAGAACGACCCGAACGTGGGCACCGGGCTGGTGGGCGCGCCGGCCTGCGGCGACGTGATGCGGCTCCAGGTGAAGATCAGCGACGACGGCAAGATCGAGGACGCCAAGTTCAAGACCTTCGGGTGCGGCTCGGCGATCGCCTCCTCCTCGCTCGTCACCGAGTGGGTGAAGGGCAAGTCGGTGGACGAGGCGATGACGATCAAGAACACGCAGATCGCCAAGGAGCTCGCGCTGCCGCCGGTGAAGATCCACTGCTCGGTCCTGGCGGAGGACGCCATCAAGGCGGCCATCGCCGACTGGAAGAAGAAGAAGGGCCTCGCCGCGCACCCTGAGGCGAAGCGGACGGAGCAGCCGGCGGCGGGAGCGCGCAGCGCGGAGCGTGCGGATGGCTGAGCTGCGCGTCAACGTCACTCCCAGGGCCGCCAGGGAGATCAAGGCCCAGCTCTCGAAGCGTGCGCAGACCGGCCCGCAGAGCGGCGTGCGCCTCGGCGTCAAGGGCGGCGGCTGCTCGGGGATGAGCTACGTGATCGAGTACTGCGACCAGCCGCGGGCCAAGGACCAGCTCTTCGAGGTGGACGGCGCCAAGGTCTACGTGGACCCGAAGAGCCTGATCTACCTGAACGGCACCACCTTCGATTTCGTCGACACCTTCCAGCAGAAGGGCTTCAAGTTCGTCAACCCGCAGGTGAAGAGCGAGTGCGGGTGCGGCGAGTCCTTCACGGTCTGAGCTCCTATGGCTGCGCGCACATGCTGGAGCTGCGCCAAGGAGGTCGCGGCGGCGGATCCGGTCTGTCCGTCCTGCGGCAAGGTGCAGCCGCCCCCTCCCGCGGGAACGCAGCCCGACAGGTTTGCCGTGCTCGGGCTTGCGCCGTCGTTCGACGAGCCTGCCGGGCTCGACGAGCGTTTCCGCGCGCTCTCGCGCAAGCTGCACCCCGACCGTTTCGCGCGCGCCTCCGCGCAGGAGCGCCGCTTCTCGCTCGAGCAGACCACGCTGCTCAACGAGGCCTACAAGACCTTGAAGGACCCGGTCCGGCGAGCGGAGCACCTGCTCGCGCTGCGCGGGATCAAGGGCGACCCGAAGATGTCCCCGGAGTTCCTCGAGCAGACGCTGGAGGACCGCGAGCGCCTCGTGGAAGCGAAGCTCTCCGGGGAGCCGCTCGACGCGCTCGCCGCCGGAGTCCGGGAGAAGCGCGATCGCACGCTCGACGACGTCCGCGCGCTGGTGGAGAACGGCGGCGATCTGGCGAAGGCCGCCGAGCTGCTCGCCCGGATGCGGTATTACGCGCGCTATCTCGACGAGGTCGAGGGCAGATCGGCGGAGCCCTGATGGCGCTCTTCCAGATCAGCGAGCCCGGCGAGGGTCGCGCCAAGGAGGCCTGCACCACCGGCGCCGTCGGGATCGATCTCGGGACCACGAACTCGCTGATCGCCATCGTGCTGGGCGACGGCAAGCCGCACGCGCTCGCCATCGACGAGGGCAGCACGCTCCTGCCCTCGGTGGTGCATTACGGCGAGGGCGGCGGGCCGGGATCGGTGGTGGTGGGGCGCGCGGCGCGCAGGCTGGCCGCGGAATATCCCCGGGACACCATCGTCTCCGTCAAGCGCTTCATGGGGCGCTCTTCCGCGGACCCGGAGACGCGACGGCTCAGCCCCTATCGCTTCGCGGACGGCGAATCCGGCGTAGTCCGGTTCGTCGTCAGCGGCGGACGGCTGGTCAATCCGGTCGAGGTCTCGGCGGAGGTGCTCCGCGCGCTGCGCTCCCGCGCCGAGGAACGGCTGGGGATCAAGGTCCAGCAGGCGGTGATCACCGTCCCCGCCTACTTCGACGACGCCCAGCGGCAGGCGACGAAGGAGGCGGGACGGCTCGCCGGGCTGGAGGTGCTGCGGCTGCTCAACGAGCCCACCGCGGCCGCCCTCGCCTACGGCCTCGACAAGCGCTCGCAGGGGATGTTCGCGGTGTACGACCTCGGCGGCGGCACCTTCGACATCTCCATCCTCCAGCTCCAGGAAGGGGTGTTCGAGGTGAAGGCGGTCGGCGGCGACTCCGCGCTGGGAGGCGACGACTTCGATCGCGCGCTGGCCGAGATCCTCCTCGAAGGCGAGGAGCGCACGCCGCGCAGGGTCCGGGAAGCGATCGACGCCGCGAAGCAGGCGAAGGAAGACCTGACCCGGATCGACGTCACCGAGGCGCTCGGCAAGCGCATCACCCGGTCCAGGCTGGAGAGCGCGATCAAGGGATTGATCGAGAAGACCGGCGGCGCCTGCAGGCGCGCGCTGCGCGATGCCGGCGTCCCCGAGGGGAAGGGCCTCGACGGCGTGATCCTGGTCGGCGGCTCCACGCGCGTCCCTGCCGTCCGCCGCTACGTGCGCGAGCTCTTCGGGCTGGAACCGCTGGCCGACATCGATCCCGACGAGGTGGTCGCCCTCGGCGCAGCGGTGCAGGCGGACCTGCTCACGGCCGAGACCCCGCAGCACGACGTGCTGCTGCTCGACGTCGCCCCGCTCTCGCTCGGGCTGGAGACGATGGGCGGGCTGGTGGAGAAGCTGATCCTGCGCAACACCACCATCCCTGCCGGGGCGACGCAGGAGTTCACCACCTTCGCCGACGGCCAGACCGGGATGGAGATCCACGTCCTGCAGGGCGAGCGCGAGCTGGTGCAGGACAACCGGTCGCTGGCGAAGTTCACGCTCTCGGGGATTCCGCCGCTCCCCGCCGGCCTCGCGCGCGTGGCGGTGACGTTCCGGGTGGACGCGGACGGCATCCTTTCGGTGACCGCAAAGGAGCAGCTCACCGGCGTCTCCCAGACCATCACGGTGAAGCCGTCGCACGGGCTCTCGGACGAGGAGATCGAGCGGATGCTGATCGCGTCGATCGAGCACGCCGAAGAGGACGTGCAGGCGCGCCTGCTGATCGACAATCGCGTGGAGGCGCAGCGCATCCTCAAGGCGACGGAGAAGCAGCTCGAATCCAACGGCGACCTGCTCTCCGAGGGCGAGCGCCAGCAGATCGAGGGCGAGATGGCGGCGCTACGGGCGGCGGCGGAGGGCAACGATCACCTCGCCATCCACGCGGAGATCGAGAAGCTGGACCGGGTCAGCGCGGAGTTCGCGAAGCGGGTGATGGACCGCGGGATCGAGCGCGCGCTGAAGGGTCACACCGTGGGCGAATTCGACCAGGGTGAGCTCTCGGCGCACGCGCAGAAGGCGTACTCGGCGTTGCGCGACAAGGCCGCGGATCCGGTGGACTGATGCCCAGGGTCACCATCTACAACCCGCGCGGCGAGCTGGAGGCGGAGGGCGAGGTGCCCGAGGGGAC
>DASREU010000482.1:0-10028 GCA_035651935.1 Myxococcales bacterium
CTTCGGTGCTGCCGAACGCCTGGGAGAAGGCTTGCGCCAGCGGACCGGCCTTGTTCAACGGGTCGGGCTCGGGGGCGAGGTTTCCGAAATACAGCTCGTGCAGCACCATGCCGCCGTACTCGAACCCGAGCCGGCGGGTCATCTCGGCGAACGCGGGATCGGTGCCCTTGGGCTTGCCCTCCTTCTCCAGCGCGGCGATCTGCGCGGTGAGCTCGTTCACGTTCTTGACGTATCCCTCGTACAGCTTGAGGTGGTCCTGGAGCAGCCCGTCGGAGATGCCGGACAGCCCCTTCATCCTGGGAAACTGCTTCGGCTCGTAGCGTTTCATGCGCCGCAAGATGCGCATCGCCGCCCCGGCGCGCGCGCGACTGCGGGCGGTGCCGGGCGCCCGCCCCCTTCGTCGGATCTCACTCGACGGAGCGATCCGGGGACGGTAGTGTGCGCGCCGCAAGCGGTTTTCCCGAGGAGGGCGGATGGACTCGACTGTCAGCGAATGGCTGAACCTCATCTTCCGGTGGATCCACGTGCTTGCGGGCGTGATGTGGATCGGCCACCTCTGGTTCTTCAACTTCGTCAACGGGCAGCTGGCCAAGACCTACGACGCCGATTCGCGCAAGAAGGTCGTCCCCGAGCTCATGCCGCGCGCCCTGTACTGGTTCCGCTGGGGCGCGGCGTACACCTGGGTGACCGGCATCCTCCTGCTCTGGGTCGTCTACTGGGCCGGGAACGCGATGGGGAAGGACATGTCGAGCTATGCCTCAGGCGGCATCGGGGTGCTCATCGTGCTGGTCTGCTTCGGGATCTACGACGTGCTCTGGAAGAGCATGAAGAACGAGACCACCGGGATGATCGTCTCCCTGGTGCTCTTCGCGGTGGTGGCGTTCGTCTTCCACCTCTTCATGGGAGGACGGGCGGTCTTCATCTACTCCGGCGCCCTGTTCGGCACCATCATGGCGGCGAACGTGTGGATGCGGATCTGGCCCAACCAGCGGAAGATCATCGCGGGCGTGAAGGGCACGGGGCCGGCGCCGGATCCCTCGATTCCCGCCGTCGCCGGGCTGCGCAGCAAGCACAACACGTACATGTCCTTCCCGCTGATCTTCTTCATGGTCTCGAACCACTTCCCGACGGTGTACGGCAGCGACTACGCCTGGGTGTGGGCGATCATCTTCGTGATCGTCGGCTGGGGGATCACCAAGTTCCTCTACAACAAGTCGGCCACTCCCGCGCCGGCCCGCTTCTAGGAGCGATCGGTGCAGAGCGTGAACTTGATCACCGACGCGCGGTATTCGGACGACAAGCCGCACGTGCTGCACGCGGTGAAGACCGACCAGCTGCTGGTCGACGGCGTCTATTTGAAGCCGGGCCAGAACACGGGGTGGAAGAAGAACCCCGACGCGGACCGCGCCTTTCTCTGCGTCCAGGGCGGCGGGGAGCTGGTGCTGGAGACGGTGGCCGCCGGGAACGAGCTGCGGATTCCGCTCGGTCCCGGCGCGGTGGCGCTCGCGCCGCGCGGGGTGTTCCACGACCTGATCGGCGGGGCGCAGGGGATGGTCTGTTCGGCGCTGAGCAAGTTCCCCGTCCGGGTGGTCGAGAAGGGGTAGGCCTTGACGCCGCCCGGCCGCTGCTTACCGATCTGATCATGCCGACGTACGAGTACAGCTGCACGAGCTGCGGCACCTTCGATGTGGAGCAGCGCATCACCGAGCCCGCCTTGTCGACCTGCGACAGGTGCGGGGGGCCGGTGCGGCGCCTGATCTCGCGATCCTCCTTCGCGCTGCGCGGCGGAGGGTGGTACGCGGACGGATATGCGGCCGGAAAGAAGGCCGCCGGAGCCGAGAAGCAGTGCGCCGCGCCCGCGGGCGGAGGTTGCGGCGGCGGCGCGTGCAAGAGAGCGGAGGGGTAGGACGGGCTCCGGTGCGCCCGGGGCGCGCTCCCTCGCGCTTGCGGCTCGTCGCCGACCGCGACGGGCCGCTGCTCGCCTTCGTGGTCCGGCGCGGCGGCGTATCCGAGGAGCTGGCGCGCGCCGCGATCGCGCGCGGCGGGGGCTTCGTCAACCGGCGGCGCGTCCGCGACCCGGAGACGCAGGTCCGCAGCGGTGACCGGGTCGAGCTGGCGCTGGCGCCATCCGCGGCCGTGCGGCTCACGCGCGAGCGCATCCTCCACCTCGACGAGCTCGTCCTGGTGGTCGACAAGCCTGCCGGAGTTGCCGCGCAGGAGGATCTCGCGGGCGGACCCGCGCTGCCCGAGCTCTGCAGCGCGCTCTTGCAGGAGCTGGGCGAGAGCCAGGTGACGGCGCTGCTCGTGCACCGGCTCGACCGCGGCACCACCGGAGTCACGGCGCTCGCGCGGACGAGGATGGCGCAGGGCGCGCTCCTCGCGGAATTTCGCGAACACCGCGCCCGCAAACGATACCTGGCGCTGGTTTCGCCCGGACCTGCGGCCGACGAAGGCCTGGTCGAGACGCCCGTCGCAGGGCGCTCGGCGCTGACGCGCTGGCGCGTTCTCGAGCGCTCCGGGGGAGCGGCGCTGATCGAAGCGACGCCCGAGACCGGCCGGACGCACCAGATCCGCATCCACCTCGGCGAGTCCGGCTGGCCGCTGCTCGGGGACAAGGCGCATGGCGGAAGCTCCTTCGTCACTCATCCCTCGGGCGAACGCCACGATCTCGAGCGGCCGATGCTGCACGCGCTCTCGCTCGCCGTCCGGCACCCCGCTGGAGGCGAGCTGCGCGTGGAGGCGGCGGTGCCTGCCGACTTCGCCGCTGCCCAGGCCTTCCTCCGGCGGGTTGCGCGTTGAAAGCGCGCTGCCCGTCTGCTAGAGCACCGCGCCATGGGCGAAAACACCGAGGCGAAAAAAGATTCGGGGATGCTGATCGTGCAAAGCAAGGTGCGCGATCTGATCCGGGAGAAGGAGATGCGCACCTCCGACGAGTTCATCTCGGCGCTTTCGGAGCACGTCCGCGCCGCGGTGGAGAAGGCGGTCTCGCGCGCGAAGGAGAACGGCCGCAGCACGCTGCGGCCCGCCGACCTGTAGTCCGGAAACCCGGAGTCCGGGACCCTCCCGCGCTCCGGGCGCTCCGTCCGCGTCGACCTCCGGCACCTGTCGCACCTCGAGGCGCCGCGGGCATTCGCCCGCGCTGCGCCGTTTCCGTCCTGACGGTCCCGGAGAAAGACGCAGCGCGGTGGCCGCTCCGCTGCTACCCTCTCTCGCGTGAGACATGCGCTCCCCAATGGCCTGACGCTGCTGGTCGAGGAAAACCACGCCGCGCCCGTCGTCGCCATCCAGGTCTGGATGCGCGTGGGCAGCGCCGACGAGCGGCCCGACGAGGCGGGCCTGGCGCATCTGCACGAGCACATGCTCTTCAAAGGGACCGCCCGGCGCGGCCCCGGCGAGATCGCGCGCACCATCGAATCGTGCGGCGGCGAGATCAACGCCTGGACCAGCTTCGATCAGACCGTCTACCACGTGGTGCTCGCCTCGCAATTCTTCGCCGAAGGGCTCGACGTCCTCGCGGACGCGGTGACCAGCGCCGCCTTCGACCCCGACGAGCTGCAGCGCGAGATCGAGGTGGTCTGCGAGGAGATCAAGCGCAGCCAGGATTCTCCGACCCGCAAGCTCTCCCGCGAGCTGTTCGCGCTGGCCTACGCGCGGCACCCGTACGGCAAGCCGGTGATCGGCACCGAGGAGAGCGTGCGGAGCTTCACCCGCGAGGGCATCCTCCGCTTCTACCGGCGCTGGTACCAGCCGGAGAACGCGGTGGTGATCGTCGTCGGCGACGTCCGCGAGGCGGAAGCGCTGGCGCTGGCGGAGAAGCTCTTCGCCTGGCCTCCCGGCCGCTTCGAGCCGCCGGCGCCGCGGCCGGCCGAGCCGCGGCGGGAGATCCCGCGGGCGCGCCTGCGCAAGGAGCCGCTCAAGGAGGGCTATCTCTCGATCGCCTGGCCTTCGCCGCCGCTGGTGCACGACGACGTCGCCGCGCTCGACGCGCTCACCATCGTGCTCGGACACGGCGAGGCGTCGCGGCTGCACCGGGCGATGAAGCGCGACCGCCTCCTCTGCACCGAAGTGCAGGCGAGCTGCTACACGCCGGTCGATCCGGGGCTCACCATCGTGGGGCTCACGCTCCAGCCTGCCACCGCGCGCGAGGCGGTCCGCGAGGCGCTCTCGCAGACGTACCGGCTGCGCAGCGAGGAAGTGACGGCCGAGGAGCTCTCCGTCGCCTGCCGGCTCCTGGAGAGCGACGCCGTGTACCAGCGCGAGTCGGTGCAGGGCCAGGCGCGCAAGCTCGGCTTCTACCAGTCGAGCGCGGGCGGGATCGAATACGAGCAGCGCTACCTGGACCTCGTCGCCCAGCTCACCCCGGCCCGGCTGCGCGAGGCCGCGGAGCGCTGGATCGACCCGGCCGCGGCGACGCTCGCCGCGCTGCTCCCGGACGTGGAGGGCCCGGCGGAGCCGGAGCTCGTCGGGCTTCTCGAGGAAGCGGCGCGGGCGCCGCGGCCCCGCGCGCCCTCGTCCTCCGCCGCTCCGGAGAAGCGCGCGCCGATCCGCTTCGCGGATCCGGCCACCACCGGCCCGCTGCTGCGCGAGGAGCTGCCCGGGGGCGGGGTCCTCCTGATCAAGCAGGAGCGCGCCGTTCCGCTGGTCGCGCTCCGCGCCGCGTGGCAAGGAGGCTTGAGGCTGGAGGATGCCTCGAACGCCGGCATCAACATGCTGCTCGCGCGGCTGGTCTCGAAGGGAACCCGGACGCGCGGCGCCGAGCGGCTGGTGCGCGAGCTGGAAGCGATGGGGGGGTCGATCGGCGGCAACGCCGGGCGAAACAGCTTCGGCCTGCGCTCCGAGTTCCTCTCCCGGCACCTGGCCGAAGGATTCGAGGTGTTCGCGGAAGCGATCTCGAGTCCCGCGTTCGCCGCGGAGGAGGTGCAGCGCGAGCGGACGCTGCAGATCGACGAGCTGAGATCGCGCGAGGACAATCCCGCGGGGGTGGCGTTCCTGCTCTTCTCGGAGACGCTCTACCGCAAGCATCCCTACCGCTTCGATTCGCTGGGGACCGAGAGCAGCGTCGCGGCGCTGGAGCCTTCGCTGCTCGCGCGCTACCGCGCCGAGAAGTACCCGGCGGGAGGCGTGACGATCTCGGTGGTCGGCGACGTGGAGCCCGAGCGGGTGCGCGACCTCGTCCGCGGCAACCTGAACGGCGCCGCGTCGCGCCGGCCGCCGATCGCGCCGCCGCAGGAAGATCCGGTCGAGGCGCCGCGCTTCGCGGTGCGCAGGCTCGACAAGGCCCAGGCGCATCTGATCGTCGGCTTCCCCGGCGCGAGGCTCTCGGACGACGTGCGCTGGCCGCTGGAGGTGCTCTCGGCGGTGCTCTCCGGGCAGGGCGGGCGGCTCTTCGTCGAGCTGCGCGACAAGCGGAGCCTGGCGTACAGCGTGACCAGCTTCTCCATGGAAGGCGTGGATCCCGGATACTTCGCGGTCTACATCGGCTGCGGTCCGGGCAAGGTCAAGGAAGCGCTGGAGGGGATCCGCGACGAGCTGCGGCGCGTGCGCGAGGATCCCGTCACCGCTGCCGAGCTGGATCGCGCCCGCACCCACCTGATCGGCACCCACGCCATCTCGCTGCAGCGCAACTCCGCGCGGGCAGCGGTGTACGCGTTCGACGAGTGCTACGGCCTGGGAGCGGACGCGTCGGCGAAGTACGCGAGCCGGATCGCCGCGGTCCGCGCGGACGACGTGCTCGCCGCCGCCCAGCGGGTGCTCTCTCCGGCGCGCGAGGTGATCGCGCTGGTCGCGCCGGACGGGGCGATCCCGGAGGAGCTCGCGCGGTGAGCTGGGCGCTGGTCCTGACGGCGCCGACGGACGAGCTGGAGATCCTCGCCGCGGAGCTGTTCGCACGCGGCGCGCTGGGGGTCGAGCTGCAGGAACCGGGCATGGCTTTGATGCCCGGCACGCCCGCGCTCCCGGACGGGCGCGGCCGGGCGATCGCGCACTTCGACGATCGCGAGGCGGCGCTCGACTCGGCGCGGACGTTCGGGGCGGAGATGCCGCTGGAGGTCCCCGAGCAGGACTGGAGCACCGCCTGGCGGCGGCACCACAAGACCATCCGGGCGGGTCCACGATCCTGGGTCCATCCGCCGTGGGAGGCGGCGCCCGCGGGCGGCGTGTCGGTGATCATCGATCCGGGGATGGCGTTCGGCACGGGCAGCCACGCCACCACCGCGCTCTGCCTCGAGCGGTGTGACGAGCTGCTCATCGAGCTCCCCGGCGCGAGCGTGCTCGACGTGGGAACCGGGAGCGGCGTCATCGCCCTGCTCGCGAAGAAGCTCGGTTCCGCACGGGTGGTCGCCACCGACGACGATCCGAAGGCGATCGATGCCGCGCGCCAGGGCGCCGCGCTGAACGGGATCCGCGACGTCGAGTGGCTGCTCACGGCCGATCCCGCGACCGCCCCGGGGCAATTCGGGATCGTGATCGCGAACATCCTCCTCAACACGCTCGAGGAGCTGGCCGCGCCGATCGCCGCGAAGGTGGCGCCCGGCGGCCGCCTGGTGCTCTCCGGGTTGCTCGCCGCCCAGGGCGATGCCGCGGAGCGCGCGTACACCCGGGTCGGGCTGCAGCCGATCGGGCGCAGCGAGCGCGAGGGATGGCTCCGGGTGGAGCTTTCACGTCCCCCGGCGCCGGCCGGGCGATAATCGCGCGATGCACCGCCTGTACGTCCCGCCCGAGCAGCTCGCGTCCTCGCCGCGTGTGCCGCTGACGGCTGCGCAGTCGAGGCACCTCGTGACCGTGCTCCGCCTCGAGCCCGGAGCGGAGCTCGAGGTGTTCGACGGCAAAGGGGGACGCTTCCGGGCCGTGCTCACCGGATCGGCGCTCGAGCTCGGCGCTCCCCTGCCCTCGCCGGCGCGCCGCCTCGACGTGGTGCTCGCGCAGGCGCTCGCCAAGGGCGAGAAGATGGATCTGGTGATCCAGAAGGCGACAGAGCTGGGCGCTGCACGGATCCTCCCGCTCGCGACCCAGCGATCGGTGGTCCGCCTCGACGCGCGGCGCGGTGCAGACCGCTCCGCGCGCTGGCGGCGGATCGCGGAGGAGGCAGCGCGGCAGTGCGGCCGCGCGGATGTGCCGGCGATCGACGAGCCGTGCGGCTGGGACGGCGTGTTCGCCCTGCTGCGCGGCGATCCGGAACGTCGCGGGCTCCTGCTCGATCCTGACCCGCGCGAGCTGCGCCTCGGCGACGCCGCACGCGGGGTCTCCCGCCTGCTCGTCGCCGTGGGTCCGGAGGGAGGTTTCTCTCCCCTCGAGCGGGCGCACGCCGTCGAATCCGGCCTGATCCCCGTCGCGCTGGGGCCGCTGGTGCTCCGCAGCGAGACGGCAGGGCTGGCCGCGCTGTCGGTCGTGCTGCACGTCAACGGCGAGCTGGGTTGAAGGATCGCAGCGCTGGACGAATCGCGCCGCCGCCCGTTGACATCACATCGTGCAGGGTGTCGGGTCGGATTCCGGAGGCCAGCATGCTGCGTCCACGGGCGATCGCCATTCTCTTCTTCGTCGCGGCGCCGACGGCACGCGCCGCAGGCCCCGTCAGCCTCACCACCTCCGAGACTACCCTTTCGCCGGAGGAGCAGGTCTGCGCGGGAGTGGTCGCGCCGCTGCCCTGGCGCGATCCTTCCGATGCATGGACGTTCGCGACCGGTCCGACCGCACGGCTCGACGAGCACGAGCTGTGGGCCGCCACCTCGCTCGCGCCGCTTGCGGCGATCCGCTACGCCGCCGGCGGGCTGCACCTCGTGCTCGTGGGATTCCCTCTGGAGACGCCGATCCGTTTCACCGGGGCAGGCTGGCGTCCCCGCTGGCCGTTCTGCTGATCTGCGCGCACACGCGGCCGAGCCGGTTCACGGCCTCGCCGACCTCGCCTCCGGGAGGCACGTGGGCGACGATCGCGCCGCCGTCGAGCTGCAGGTCGTTGTTCCGGCAGAGGAGAAGGACGGCGTTGCGCAGCTCCGGGGAGAGCTCGCCCATCGAAGAGAGCGTTCCGCCGAGGTCCGAGATGGCGGCGCCCTCCGGCGAGAACTGCACGTAGACTTCGAACGGCGTGCCGTCCGCCAGCGTGTGTCCGGAGGGCCGCGCCGACCAGCCCAGCAGCTCCGCAGCGCTCTGCGAAGCGGTGTGTTCTGTCATCTCTTGACGCTGCGCACCAAGCCGCCCTCGTGCAAGTCAGTGGGCGCGCGCGTGCTCGATGCAGTATTCGGTCAGCTTGCCGTGGCACTTCTCCTGGCAATCGCAGACGCGGAACTCCAGCGTCGGATCGTCCGCATCGCTGCGGCCGCACTTCGCGCAGACGCGGGTCTTCCGCGGCGCCGGGGCAAACGCAGGGGCGACCTTTCGCCGTACCCTGGAGACGCCGCGGATCCTGGAGCGCAGGGTCGCCCCGCAGAAGAGCAGGACGTCCCCGAACGCGACGGCGACGGCCGCGCGCGTGGCGAGGTCAGTGCCGATCAGCGCCCAAACCATGAAGCCGGCGCTGAGCACGCCGAGGTATTTCATCTTCACCGGCAGGACGAGCAGCAGGATCTCGTAGTCCGGAAACTCGGCGGCGAAGGCGATCAGCAACGCCTGCGACACGTACTGGCCGGTGACCGGACCCACCAGAAACCCGACCGCCAGGGTGGCGAGCGCCCCGAGGAAGAGGAAGAGATCGAAGCGGAAGCTGCCCCACTGCGCCTCGAGCGCGGTCCCCATGGTGTGCAGGAACCACAGCCAGAGCCCGGTCCAGAGCAGCCCGTACCCGGTGACCGGCCCCGTCGGCGCGAAGAGGAAGGTGACGACCCGCCAGACCTCGCCTTGCAGGACGGCGACGGGATTGAGCCAGAGGAGCCGCGCCACCTCGGGCCGGGCGAAGACCAGGATGTGCAGCGCGCCGGAGAGCCCGACGACCCAGAGGATGACACCTTGGGGTGCGTACCTGCCCAGCCGGCGCTCGAGGCGGGCGAGAAGTTTCTCCACGGCAAGTGCTTAGCATCGGCGTGATACAAGGGCGACCCCATATGGACCCGATCGCGCGCTTCATCGAGCTTTTCGAGCGGGCGAAGCAGACGCCCGCGATCGCCGAGCCCACCGCGATGACGCTGTCGACGGTGAGCGGCGAAGGAAAGCCGTCGGCGCGCGTCGTGCTGCTCAAGGGCGTCGACGCGGAGGGGCTGGTCTTCTACACCAACACCCGCTCCCGGAAGGGCCGCGACATCGCCGCCCGCGCCGACGTCTCGCTCACGTTCTGGTGGCCGCAGCTCGAGTCCCAGGTCCGCTTCGAAGGGGCCGCGGTGCGCGTCTCCGATGCGGAAGCGGACGCATACTTCGGCACCCGGCCGCGCGTGTCTCAGATCGGCGCCTGGGCGTCCGACCAGAGCGCGCCGCTCCGCTCGCGCGAGGAGCTGGAGAAGCGTTTCGCGGACCTGGAGAAGCGGTACGAGGGCAAGCAGGTGCCGCGCCCGCCGCACTGGTCCGGGTACCGCGTGGCGCCGCTCGCGGTCGAGTTCTGGCGCAATCGCCCCGGCCGGCTGCACGAGCGCGAGCTGTACGCGCGCACCTCGCCGGCGGCGCCGTGGAAGATGACGCTGCTCAACCCGTAGCCGCTCCGGGAGGCGGGGAACCTTCCCGGCGTGTGTTCCGCGAAGGCGCGAACACGGTCGCGGTGGAGAAACGCGCTCCGTGATCTACTTCGCCTTCGGGCCGACCATGTCCTCCGGCTTCACCCACTGATCGAACTGCTCGGCGGTGAGGAAGCCGAGCTTGACCGCCGCCTCCTTCAGGGTGGTGCCTTCCTTGTGCGCCGTCTTGGCGATCTTCGCCGACTTGTCGTAGCCGATGTGCGGGTTCAGGGCGGTCACCAGCATCAGCGATTCGCGCATCAGCTTCCCGATGCGCTCGCGATCCGGCTCGATCCCCACCGCGCAGTTGTCGTTGAAGCTTTTGCAACCGTCGGCGAGCAGGCGCACCGACTGGAGGAAGTTGTGGATGATGAGCGGCTTGAAGACGTTCAGCTC
>DASREU010000483.1:0-7931 GCA_035651935.1 Myxococcales bacterium
CGGCGCCTTCTCCATGCTCTTGAGGGCATGGCGCTGCGCCTGGATCTTGTCCTGGAGGATCTTCAGGCCGTCGAGCACCTGCTCGGGCCGCGGCGGGCAGCCGGGCACGTAGACGTCGACCGGGATCACCCGGTCCGCGCCCTGGAGCGTCGCGTAGTTGTCGTAGAACCCGCCCGAGCTGGCGCAGACGCCGAACGCCATCACCCACTTCGGCTCGGTCATCTGATCGTAGACCCGCTTGAGCACCGGCGACTGCTTCACGTTGATGGTGCCGACGATCATCAGCAGATCGGCCTGGCGCGGGGAGAAGCGGGGGAACTCGGCGCCGAAGCGGGCGATGTCGTACCGCCCGGCCATCGCGCTCATGTACTCCATCCCGCAGCAGGCGGTGACGAAGGGGTACTGGAAGATGGAGTTCTTCCGCGCCCAGCCGAGCATCTCCGAGATGTTCCTCTCGAAGAAGCCGATGGCCTCGGTCAGCCGGGTGGCGAGCACGGGGACGTTCTGCTCCTCGCCGCCGATGCGCTGCGACTCCGGAACGTTCCCCTCGGGCTTCAGGACGGGCAGGCGGTACAGGTTGTCGCTCACGTATTGAACTCCAGAGCGCCTTTGCGCCAGACGTAGAGGAGCCCGATGGCCAAGGTAGCCATGAACGACAGCATCTCGAAGTACGCGAACCAGCCCAGCCCTTCGCCGTGCAGGTCGCGCAGCAGCGCGCCCCACGGGTAGATGAACACGCTCTCGATGTCGAAGACGATGAAGAGCAGCGCCACCAGGTAGAACTTGACCGAATGGCGCGCGTGCGGTGAGCCGGTCGAGGGAGAGCCGCATTCGAACGCCGTCTCCTTGATCCGGGTGAGCCGGCGCGGGCCGAGCACCGTGGCGAACACGCCGATGAGCAGGCAGAGGACGCCCGTCAGCAGCAGCAGCACCAGGATGGGGATGTACGGCGAGAGGTAGTCCATCGTCAGGTCGTCAGGGCGGCGGAAAATAGCCGCGGGGTGGTGGGGTGTCAACGCGCTGCATCCAGAGTTTCCGGACGCGGACGAGCGCGTCGCCCGGTTCCCTGCCGGTCAGGAAAGCTCGGCGATGTTTTCCGGCGCGATCTTGCGCGTGCCGCGCTCGATCTCGTGCACCAGCTGCACGAGCTTGCGGTTCAGCGGAGCGTCGATCAGCGCGTTCAGGTCCTCGACGCCCGCGGGCCGGCCTTGCCGCAGGCGGGCGATCATCCCGGACTTCTGGGTCGGGCGCATCCGGGCCGCGAACCAGATGGCGAGGTGCGCGAGGAAGGCGGGGACCTTGACCAGCAGGTCGGGGCGGATGCCGGCGACGGGCTCGAGCTGCACGTTGCGCGCCTCCGCCGCCTGCACCACCTCGCGGATGATGCGCAGCGCGAGCGAGCGGATCTCGCGGCGCGAAGCGAGCTCGCCCAGGGAGTAGCCGGTGATGGCGCCGAGCGTGGACATGGCGCAGTTCATCGCCAGCTTGCTCCAGCGCGCGCCCTGGAGGTTGTAAGTGACGTGGACGGGGAAGGCGTGCGCGAGGACGAGCCGCGCGTGCTCGAGGCGCGGCGAGTCGCCGCCGAGGATGAATGCGCCGCCGCCGGTGAGCACGTACTCGCCGGGCTCGGTCATCGTGGCGGACCAGCCGATCACGGCGCCGAGGACCCGGTTCGCGCCGACGATGCGGGCGACGCGCTCCTCGGGGAAGCCGTTCTGCAGGCAGACCACGGCGCCATCCGGCCGGAGCAGCGGCGCCGCGGGAGTGAGGGCGCGCTCGATCTCGCTGCCCCGCACGCAGAGGAGGATCAGCCCGTACTCGCCTTCCGGGAGCGTCGCGCCGACGCGGGCCTTGGGGAACTTGCGCGCGATCACTTCCGCGTGGCGCCCGGCGGCGAGGCTGACGTCGAGGCCGGCGTCGAGCAGACGTTGCGCCGTGACGCCGCCGATGGCGCCGAGGCCGATCAAGCCGATCCGCATTTCAGGCAGCGTGCTTTAGCACGGCGCGCAGCAGCACGTCCGGGTCGACGGGCTTGGAGAGCACGCACTCCGCACCGGCGATCGGGCCGGTGAAGCTGGCGCTGACGATCACGACGGGGATGGCCGGCAGGTCTGCCTCGCGCTTGCGCGCCAGGAAGGTGAGCCCGTCCATCACCGGCATCGCCACGTCGAGGACGATGATGTCCGGGCGCCATCGCTCGATCAGGAGGACGTCCAGGGCGCGCCGCCCGTGCTCCGCCTCGCGGACGGCGAACCCTGCTCCGCGGAACAACTCGGTCGAGAGGTACCGGGCGTCAGCGTCGTCCTCAACCACGAGTACGTTCAAAGTACCCATGTCCACGCCCTTCCGATCGCCCCGAAGCTGTTGAAATCAAGATGGTTCTGCGGCCCATCCGTAGAATCCCGTACTGCAAGGTCCGTATAAACATCAAGGGAAAGTTTTCACGCCTTCCGGAACCGTCGAATCCGGTGCGCGCGGTCGATCGCAGGCGCTTTTCTGCTATGAGGCGCCGCATGCCAGGCGACTTCGAAAACAAGGTGGCGCTCGTGACCGGCGCATCCCGCGGAATCGGCCGCGCGGCCGCTGTGCGGCTGGCCGAGGGCGGCGCGAAGGTGGCCCTCGCCTACGCGGGCAACGACGCGGCGGCGAACGAAGCGAGGGCCGCCTGCGAGAAAGCCGGCGCGCCGGCGGTGCATCTCCTCAAGTTCGACGTGGCCGACCCGGCGGCGTGCGCAAAGGCCGTCGACGAGGCCGCCGACAAGCTCGGAGGCCTGCACGTCCTGGTCAACAACGCCGGCATCTCCATCGACGGGCTGATCCTCCGCTACAAGGCCGACGACCTGAAGCGGATGCTGGACGTCGACCTGGCCAGCGCCTTCCATCTCTGCAAGGCCGCCATCCGGCCGATGATGAAGCAGCGCTGGGGCAGCATCGTGAACCTCACCAGCGTCGTCGGCGAGCAGGGCAACGCCGGCCAGACGGTCTACTCCATGGCCAAGGCCGGCCTGATCGGCCTCACCAAGTCTCTGGCCCGCGAGGTCGGCAGCCGCAACATCCGCGTCAACGCCGTCAGCCCCGGCTGGATCGAAACCGACATGACCAAGGACCTCCCCGACGCCGCCAGGAAAGCCATGGCCGAAGGCGCCGCCCTGGCCCGCGCCGGCACCGCCCGCGAAGTCGCCGAAGCCATCGCCTTCCTCGCCTCCGACCGCTCCTCCTTCATCACCGGCGAAGTCCTCCGCATCAACGGCGGCCTCTACATGTAGAGAGACAACCCGGGGACACGATACACGTTCTTTTTTTTGCGCCATCCTCGCCGCGCAAAAATTTTAACGTGTATCGTGTCCCCGGATTAGCTACGTGTCTGGTTCCAGGTCTGCTCGACCAGCTTCTTCGCCAGAGAAGTCGCGATGGTCACTCCGACGGCGCCGACAATCTTCTCCCACACCGGGGCTTCCCCGCGGGCCACCTTGTCGGGCTTGTCCACCGCCCGCCCCACCGCGATGCGCAGCCGCCGCGCCTTCTGCGGCAACTCCTGGCGCTTCCGCGACCGGTAGATGGCATATCCCACCCCGCCCAGCACGAGCACCACCACGGCCCCCGCGCCGGCGAACACCAGCGGATGCCGGGTCATCTGCAACCGGACGTCCATCAGCTCGTGGCGCCTCTTGTCCAGCTCTGCGAGGGAGCGATCGAGGCGCGTGCGCAGGTGCTCGATGTCCCGCTCGATCTCCCGCGGGGCTCGCTGCTCCTCGGCCGACGCGCCGTTTCCGCCGTTCACGCGAGACGTTCCTTCGCCCACAGTGCGTCCTCCTTGAGAGTGCGCCGCGTCGCTTCCAGCGGCTGCTTGACCCGCTTGCCCCAGCCGACCAGCCCGGCGATGGTCCCCACCAGGAGGACCCCCGCCGCCACGATCAGCGCCGACGCCCACTCCGGCAGCACGGTGCCGAGCGCCATCGCGCCGGCCACCAGCATCAGCCCCACTGCCCAGAGCGCGCAGAGCCCGGCCACGCCGAGTCCCTTCGCCATCGCCAGTTCCTTCCGGATGTCCTGGCGCAGCTCCGCCTTCGCGAGCTCGATCTCCGTCTTCGCCAGCTGCGTCGCGCTCTCGATCACGTGACCGACCAGCTGCCGGTTCGACATCGTCTGCACGGAAACGGGCACCGCCGTCTGCAGCCCCTGCCGCTCCGGCAGCTTCTCCACGTCGCGCGGCCCCGGCAGCGCAACCTTCTCGTCCGCCATGTCCTTCTCCTCCATCCGTTGTGCGTGCCTGAGCAGCGGCTCGTCTCCGTGCAGCGCGCGGTCCACCTGCAGGAGCAGCCGATAGATGATCTGCCAATCGTCCCAGGGCAGGTTGCGCCGCGAGAGCTCCGCCGAGATCTCCGTCACCCGCCGCTCGAGGATGTCGGAGCGCCGATGCGCCCGCGGCTGCTCGCGATAGATCGCCCAGACCCGCTTGATGTGCTCCTCGAGCTCCCGCGCGTCCGCGTTGAAGGTCTGGATGACCGGCCGCGGCCCGTACACTTCGGCGCAGAGCGCCCGCGCGTGTCCCACCGGCACCGGCTTGCCGCGCAGGATCGTCTCGTTCGGCAACACCGTCAGCTCCAGCTCGTCGCTCTTCCGGTACTCGACGTGCTCGCTGGCCATCGACGCGAACGGCTTGCCGCCGATCTTCAACAGGATCTTCGAAGGCGCCGTCTGGTACCAGGGCGCCTTCGCCGGCCGCAGCGCGATCCCCTTCCTCTCCAGCTCGGAGGCGAGCGCGGCCATCGCCGGCGCGGTCGCGTTCTTCGCCATCACCGAAGGGATCCGCACCATCTCGCGCCGCCGGGCGACGGTGGCGAGCCGCTGGATCGGCGCGATCACCATCATCAGGAAGAAAGCGCAGGCGAGCGCGAAGGTGACCGAAAACCCTCGCAGGAGCCGCTTCCACGCCGGCTCCGGCATGTGGTCGGTGGACCCGCGCTTGGCGATCACCGTGCCCACCATCAGCGGCACGAACAGCGCCAGCGCGATCCACACCACGCGCAGCCAGAGGCTCGGCACCGACTTCCCCAGCGGGATGAAGGCGACGATCGCGAGCGCGATCTTGGGGATGATCGCGCCCACCACCAGGATCGGCCACGCCGCGGCGGCCGCGACCACCACCGTCAGCTTCGTCTGTTCCTGCGGAGAGACGGTGCCGAAGAGCGCGAGCACCGCCCAGCCGAAGATAGCGTTCAGGGCCTTGCCTGCCGACTTGCCCAGATAGCTGATCAGCGCCTGGAGGATGGCCACCGTCCAAACCTAGGACCGGGGCGCTGGATTCGGCAGCCTGACCGCCCGCTCCCTGGCTCGGCGCGCGATCGCGCGAGGTTCGCGCGCTGCCGTGGCTAGAACAGCCCGGTGTCGTAGCCCATCGACGCGTGCAGGTTCACGTCCATCACGATGTCGGTCTTCGCGTCGGTGCTGCCGTTGAACACCAGGTAGAAGGTGCCGCCGTCGTGGACGCGCTCGAGCAGGAACGCGTCGATCTGCGGATTGCCCGCGATGCGCCGGGTCCCGTTCTGCTGGATCTGGAAGGCGGTCAAGTCGCCGATCCGGACGTCGCTCTCCGGCGGGTCCGTGTACTCCTTGCGCATGGTGAGGGTGCCGGAGAGCACCTTCGCGGCGTTGTCGGCCTTGAGCTCGGTGATGGTGACGTCGATCGATTCCAGGTCGAGGCTGCGGATGTCGCCGCGGTGCGAGCGGACGTCTTCATAGGTGCCGAGATCCACCAGCACGCTCACCGAGACGACCCCGGCGCCGGGCGTGATCAGCGCCAGGCCCTTCTGGTCCATGTCGAAGCTCACGTCCACGACGCACGCGGCGAGGGCCACGCAGCCGAGGACGATCGCAAGCGGGCGAGCTTTCCGACGGACCATGCCTCTCCTCTCGGAGCGCAAGAGCTTGCCACAGATCCTGTTCGGGGAGCATGCAGACGACCCCCCGTCCGCCTGCGGGGCCACAGAAAGGCGGAGGCCTGGAGGGAAAGGTCGCGAGACTGCGCAGGACGGCGCACGCAAGCACACGCCCCTGCGGATCGCGCGGCGGATCGCCGCGCTCCACGGCCTGCATTCGCAGCCGGCTTTTCGCGCCTCCCGGGTGCGGCTTGACTTGGACCCCCCGCCCCGTAGACTCTGCGCGGCAATTTTCACAGGTTTTTCGAGGGCAGATGCCATTCCATTTCGCCAACGTTCTGCTCTTTTCCGCGACGGCAGTCCTGTTCGTCTTCGGATCCCTCCTCGCGGGCCGCTTCCTCCGGCCGAACGCGCCCACCCGCGAGAAGTCGATGATCTACGAGTGCGGCGAAAAGCCCATCGGCCAGGCCTGGTTCAACTTCAACCCCCGCTTCTACCTGGTGGCCCTCGTCTTCGTGATCTTCGAGGTGGAGATCGCGTTCATGTACCCCGTGGCCTCGGTCTACAAGTCGTTCGTGGACAAGGGGCAGGGCTTGCTCGCCTTCCTGGAGATCTTCGTCTTCGTCGCCATCCTCGCGGTAGGACTCGCCTACGTGTGGGCGATGGGCGACCTCGAGTGGGTGAAGGGCCTGAAGCAGGAAGTGCTCCAGTCGCTGCGCGACCAGAAGCAGAAGCCCCTCCCGCCCACCACCGAGAAGAAGGCAGCGTAAAGAGATGGCCAAGGACTACCAGCAGGACTTCGGCTCGATCATCACCAGCAAGACCTCGTTCATCGACGAGATCATCAACCTCGCGCGCAAGAGCAGCATCTTCTACCTGCTCTTCGGCCTCGCCTGCTGCGGCATCGAGTTGATGCAGACCGGCGGACCGCGGGCGGACATCGACCGGTTCGGCTCGGTCCCCCGGGCGACGCCGCGCCAGAGCGATCTGATGATCGTCGCCGGCACCCTGACCTACAAGATGGCCGAGCGCTGCCGGCTCCTCTACGAACAGATGGCCGAGCCGAAGTACGTGATCTCGATGGGCTCCTGCGCCTCCTGCGGCGGCCTCTTCCAGTACGCGTACTCGGTGTGCAAGGGCGTCGACAAGCTGGTCCCGGTGGACATCTACGTCCCCGGCTGTCCGCCCCGCCCCGAAGCCCTGACCGAAGGACTGATGCGGGTGCAGGACAAGATCGTCCGCGAGCAGTGGTTCAGCGCGCGGCAGAAGGTCGGCCAGGCGCGTCCCTCGCTCGGGGTCGACTACAAGGTGACGGCGTAAGATGACCTTCGAAGAGATCCAGCAGCGCCTCACCGCAAGGTTCGGTGAGCGCATCGGGCCGCTCGCCCCCGCGAACAAGGACGCATTCCTTTTGGTGAAGCCGCCCGACCTGGTGGAGATCTGCCGGTTCCTGAAGGACGAGCCGGATCTCGCCTTCGACTGCCTGATGAACCTCTCCGCGGTCGACTGGCCGAAGAAGAACCAGATCGAGATCGTCTATCACCTGTTCAGCTACCAGAAGCGCCACTCCTTCATCCTCAAGGCGCAGCTCGATCGGGCCGCTCCGGAGATCGCCAGCCTCGAGCCGGTGTGGAAGGCGGCGGACTGGCTGGAGCGCGAGCAGTACGATCTGATGGGCGTGCAGTTCACCGGCCACCCCGATCTGCGCCGCATCATGATGCCGGACGACTGGATCGGGCATCCGCTCCGCAAGGACTACAAGGAGCCCGCGCAGTGGCACAACATCACCACCACGCGCGACAACTCGCTCGAAGGCTACGTCCGCCTCGACGAGCTGAAGAAGAAGGCGGCGGAAGCGGCGAACGCGGGCTCGGGCGCCACGGCGCCGGCCGGCGCGCCACAGGCGCCAGCGCCGAAGAAGGAGGCGCTCTCGTGAAGCCGCTGGAACTGCCCACGATGGACATGGAGAACAAGGAAGTTCTCCGCCGCATCGAGATCACGGGCGACATGCTGCTCAACATGGGCCCCCAGCACCCCTCGACGCACGGGGTG
>DASREU010000484.1:0-2815 GCA_035651935.1 Myxococcales bacterium
GGAGGCGCCGCCGATCGCTCCGGTGGCGCAGACCACACCGCCGCCACAAGTGGGCCACCGGCGCCGACGACGCTGGCCCTGGGTCCTCGCGGGACTTGCCGCGGTCAGTGCCTTGGCCTGGGTCCTGCGCCAGCAGCCCCGCACCGAGCGGAAGGATGCGCCGTGGCTGGAGACGAAGGCGCCCGCGGCCGCGCCGCCACAACGTGCTGCCGCCGCCCCGGCGCCGCCGCCGGCGCCGGACACCGCCGGCTACGCCGAGGCGGTGACGCGCGGGAACGACTTCTTCCGGCAGGGGAAGTACCGGGCCGCGGCGGCGGAATACAGGAAGGCCGTGAGCATCCGGCCGGAAGCGGTGCCTGTCCTGATCGCGCTCGGCGATGCGTGGCTCGAGGCGGACCGCCCGCGCAGCGCGGTGGAGCCCCTGGAGGCCGCCGCCCGGCTCGACGGCAAGGGCGCCCGGGCGCAGCTCCTGCTCGGCACCGCATACCAGTCGCTCGGGAAGAAGGCCGATGCCGCCAAGGCGTACCGGCGCTTTCTCGAGCTGGAGCCCGGCAGCGAGTACGCAAAGGACGTCCGGGTGATCCTCGCGAACCTCGGCGGATAGCGTTACACCTGCGCGCGATGCGCGTCCTCGGCCTGGAGACCAGCTGCGACGAGACTGCCGCCGCGGTGGTGGAGACGGACGAGGGCCTGCGCGGCAGGGTGCTGGCGGACGTGGTGCATACGCAGACCGACGTGCACGAGAAATGGGGCGGGGTGGTGCCGGAGCTCGCCTCGCGCGATCACCTGCAGCGCGTGCTGCCCGTCCTCGACGAAGCGCTCCGCAAGTCGGGCTGCGCGCTCCCCGAGCTGGACGGGATCTCCGTGACCCGCGGCCCCGGGCTGGTCGGTGCGCTGCTGGTCGGCGTCCAGGTGGGGAAGTCCCTGTCCGCGGCGACCGGGATTCCGCTGGTGGGCGTGAACCACATCGAGGGGCATCTGCTGGCGGTCCTGCTCGCCGGCGGAGCGCCGAAGCCTCCCTGGCTCGGGCTGGTGGTCTCGGGCGGCCACACTTCACTCTACGAGGTGCGAGCGCTCGGAGAGTATCGGGCGCTGGGGCACACGCTCGACGACGCGGCGGGAGAGGCGTTCGACAAGGTCGCGAAGCTCCTCGGACTCCCGTATCCGGGAGGGGCGCACATCGATCGCCTGGCGCGCGGCGGCGATCCGCGGGCGATCGAGTTTCCTCGCGGGCTCTCGCGGCGCTCGCGCGCGGAGCTCGATTTCTCTTTCAGCGGTCTGAAGACGGCGGTGCTGCTGCACGTGCGCGAGCACGGCATTCCAGCGGGGCAGGCGCTCGCGGATCTCTGCGCTTCCTTCCAGGAGGCGGTCTGCGATGCCCTCACGCTGCGCGCCGTTCGGGCGGCCCGGCAGGCGCGGATGCCCGCCCTCGTGATCTGCGGCGGCGTCGCGGCGAACTCGCGCCTGCGGGCGCTGGCGCAGGAGCGGTGCGCCGCGGAGGGGCTCGCGCTGTTCTTGCCGGAGCCGCGGCTCTGCACCGACAACGGGGCCATGATCGCCATGGCGGGGGCGCACCGGCTGCTCCGCGGAGAGCGCGCCGATGCGGCGATGTCGGCGGATCCCGGGTGGCGCCTGTGAAGCCCGCGGAGCTCCTGCGGCGCCACGGGCTGCGCCCGAAGAAGGAGTGGGGTCAGAACTTCCTCGGCGACGAGCACCTGCTCGGCGCGCTGGCGGCGCTGGCGCGAGCGGGCAAAGGCGACTGGATCGTGGAGCTCGGGGCGGGCCTCGGGCACTTCACGCGTGCGCTCGCGGCCACCGGCGCGCAGGTGATCGCGGTGGAGCGGGACCGCGAGCTGGCGCCGATCCTCCGGGAGGAGCTGCAGAACGTGGAGATCGTCGAGGCCGACGCGAAGAGCTTCGACCTCCGCGCGATCGCCGCGCGCGCGGGCGATCGGGTGGTGGTGTGCGGGAACCTGCCCTATCACCTCAGCTCGCCGATCCTCTTCCACCTGCTGGACCAGCGCGAGGCGGTCCGCCGGGCCGTGCTGCTGCTCCAGCGCGAGGTGGCGGAGCGCATCGCCGCCCCGCCGGGCGGCCGCGACTACGGGCTGCTCTCGGTGCTGCTGCAGCACGTCGCCGATGCGAAGCTGGCGCTGTCGGTCCCCAGGCATGCCTTCACGCCCCCGCCCGAGGTGGAGAGCGTCGCGCTGGTGCTCGAGTTCTTCGCGAAGCCGCGCGCCGAAGTGCGCGACGAGGCCCGCTTCCGCGCGCTGGTGAAAGCATCGTTCTCCCAGCGCCGCAAGACCCTGCGCAATTCGCTCCGCTCGTTCCCCGGCGCCCGCGAGGCGCTGGAGAAAACCGGGATCGATCCCCAGCGCCGCGCGGAGACCCTCAGCGTCGAAGAGTTCGCCTCGATCGAGCGCGCCCTCTGAGATCGGGGACAGGCACTCCGGTCAGCCGAATGCGGACGTGATCTCAGGTCGCGTATTGCGCGATGCCGTTGCCGAACGACCAGTTCTCCTTCGCCACCTCGACGAGATTGACGAAGACGTCCTCCGGCCGGACTCCCGGCGATTCCCGCAAGAGCTGGGCGATGCGGGCGAACAGCGCTTTGCGGACTTCGAGCGTGCGTCCCGCGCTCAGGGTGATCTGCACCAGCACCACGCCATCCGTCCGGGAGATCCCCAGGTAGGAAGGGTCGTAGATCAGTCCCGAATCGTCGTGCTCGGTGAGGATCTGGAACCTGTCCTGCTCGGGAATCTTGATCGTCTCCACCATCGCGCGGTGGATCGAGTCGGCCAGCGCGCGACGGAAC
>DASREU010000485.1:0-3023 GCA_035651935.1 Myxococcales bacterium
GCCCTCGCCGCCCTCGACGCCCTCTTCAAGAAATAACCCGGGGACACGATACACGTTTCTTTTTTTGCGCGAGGGGGCCGGCGCAAACTTTGAAACGTGTATCGTGTCCCCAGGTTCTAGCTCGTCTCGCGGGTCAGCCACTCCAGGTACGGGTAGTAGCCCTGCTCCACCGGGACGGCGAGGACCTCCGGGACTTCGTACGGGTGCAGCTCGAGGATGCGGGCGCGGATGCGGTCGAAGTGCTCGCTGCGCGTCTTCAGGAGGAGGAGGACTTCGTTCGCGTCCTCGATCTTGCCCTTCCACCGGTAGATGGAGCGCACCGCGGGCAGGACGTTGCCGCAGGCCGCGAGCTTCTCGTTCACCACCGTCTTCGCGACTTCCACCGCCGCGTCCGCGTTCGGCAGCATCGTCAGGACCAGGATGACGTCGGTCACGCGCTAGCCCTTCCGCAACCGGCTGAGCGCGCTGGCGATCGCGGAAGGTCCTTTGAGTCCCTTCGACGCCATCCAGCCGAGCACCTTGCCGCCGCCCGACATCATCACCCCGACCCAGCCGCGCATGGTGAGCTTGATCAGCCCGCTGTGCAGCTTCACCCCGATCTTGCTGTTCGGGTCCTTCGAGACGATGTGCTGGAAGAAGAGGATCCCGAGGTCGCCGACGTCGGCGTTGGGCTGCGCGGCGATGGCGGTGACCGCGCCGGGCGCCATCGTCAGCTCGAAGTCGGGGTCCCTGGCCGCTCCGTCGAGGAAGCGAGGCTTCCCGTCCACCAGCGTGAACCGGTACGTCCCCGGCACGTCGGTGAACTTCACCCCCACCTCCGCCGCGGACTTGAGGTGGGCCGCGGCCTTTCGCGCGGATTCGCTCGTCTCGAAGAAACGCTGCAGGACGATGTTCGAGGGCTCGGGTGTCTGCTCGGGCGACATGCGCGCTGCAAGCTATTCGCCCTGCTATGATTCCGCAATATGACACCGCGTGAAGTGGCGGCGGTGCTGCGGGAGATCTCGCAGCTCCTGCAGATGAAGGGCGAGAACGCGTTCAAGGTCCGCGCCTACGACATGGGCGCGGACGCGTTCGAGACGCTCCCGCCGGACCCCGCCGCGCCGGGCGGGCTGTACGAGCGGGTCAAGGCCGGGACGCTGTCGGAGCTCGAGGGCGTCGGCAAGGCCATCGACCAGAAGGTCACGGAGCTGGTGAGTACGGGGTCGCTCAAGTACCTGGAGAACCTCCGGCGCGAGTTCCCGCACGGCGCGCTCGACCTGGTGCAGATCCCCGGCCTCGGGCCGCGCAAGGCGGCGACGCTGATTCGCGAGCTGGACGTCAGCACCGTCGACGAGCTGGAGAAGGCCTCGCGCGAGGGGCGCGTTCGCGGCCTGAAGGGGTTCGGCGAGAAGACGGAGAAGGCGATCCTCGAGGGCATCGCCCGCCTGCGCGAGCGGAAGGCGGCGCGCAAGCCGCTCTGGGAGACGCGCCCGCTCGCGGAGCAGCTGCTCGCGCGGGTGCGAGCGGCGCCGGGCGTGGTCCGGGCGGAGATCGCGGGGAGCGTGCGCCGGTATTCGGAGACGAACGGCGACATCGACGTGGTCGCGTCGGTGAGCGGCGCCGCGGAGCCGGTGATGGAGGCGTTCGCGGTGGCGCCGGGAGTCGAGGAGGTGCTGGCGCGTGGAGGGACGAAGTGCTCGGTCCGGCTGCGGGACGGCCTGCAGGCGGACCTGCGCGTGGTCACGGAAGTGCAGTTTCCAACGGCCTTGCACCACTTCACCGGCAGCAAGCAGCACCACGTGAAGCTGCGCGGGATCGCGCGGGAGAAGGGGCTGAGCATCTCCGAGTACGGGCTGGCGCGTCTGGATGGCGGCTCGCCCTTGCAGCCCGAGTCGGAAGAGGCGCTCTACGGGCTCCTCGGCCTGCAGCCCGTCCCGCCCGAGCTGCGCGAGGACCTGGGCGAGCTCGAGCTGGCGGAGAAGCGCGCGTTGCCCGAGCTGATCGCCCGCGGCGACGTGCGCGGGTTCGTGCACTGCCATTCCACCTGGTCCGATGGCAAGGCGACGATCGAGGAGATGGTCCGGGCGGCGGAGGCGCTCGGGGCGGAGTTCATCACCATCACCGATCACACCAGTGCCGCGCACTACGCAAACGGGCTCGACACGGACCGCTTGCGGCGGCAGTGGGACGAGATCGCGCGGGTGCAGGAGAAGATCCCGCAGGTCCGCATCCTCCGCGGCAGCGAGGTGGACATCCTCGAAGACGGCGCCCTCGACTGGCCCTCGGACATCCTCGATCAGCTGGAGGTGGTGATCTGCTCCGTCCACCAGCGCTTCAAGCTCGACGAGCCCCGCCAGACCGAGCGCATCCGCCGCGCCCTGCTCCACCCGAAGTGCGGCATCTGGGGCCACCCGACAGGCCGCTATCTCGCCGAGCGCGATCCGATGCCGGCGCGCTGGGAGGAGCTGATCGCCCTGGCGGCGGAACGCGGGGTGACGATCGAGTGCAACGGCACCCCGCACCGGCTCGACTTCGGCGCCGACCTGCTGCGGGTCGCGAACAAGCACAAGGCGAAGATCAGCCTCTCGGTGGACGCGCACTCCACGAAGGAGCTGGAGAACCTGCACTATGCGGTGGGGACAGCCCGGCGGGGCTGGACGGAGCGGGATCGCGTGGTGAACGCCCGCCCCGCCGACGAGTTCCTGCGGATGCTGCGACACCGCGCAGCGTGACGCAGTGCGGCCCGTTCCGGAACGAGTTGGCGACATCGCCGGTGGGTCCGGCCGCGGATGACGCGCTGCGGCCCGTTCCGGAACGACTGCCGGAACCAGCTCCGCTGCGCGGGCCTAAGGTACGCTGGTGATGCGCAGCAGCGCGTGGCGCTCCGCGTCGACCACCAGCAGGCTCCGATCCGGAGCGACCGCGACTGCCCGGGGGAAGCCGAAGCTCACGTCCGCCCCGAACCCGTCCGCGCTCCCGCCGCTCCGCCCGCCCGCCAGCGTGTCCACCACGCCGCCCGCGATCGCCCGCACCCGAGCCGAGGC
>DASREU010000486.1:0-5977 GCA_035651935.1 Myxococcales bacterium
TCGATCACGTCTCTCTCCTGCGAAAACGCGACGAAGCCGCGCCGGTTCGCCCGACGCGGCCTCGTTGTGAACTGCTTCCGAGTGCCTACGCCGCGGCGCGCTTGGCGATGGCGGCAAACGCCAGCGGGTCGGCGACGGCGATGTCGGCCAGCACCTTGCGGTCGAGGGCGATGTTCGCCTTCTTCAGCCCGGCGATCAGCTTCGAGTAGGAGACGCCGTTGATCCGCGCCGCCGCGTTGATCCGCGCGATCCACAGCGAGCGGAAGTCCCGGCGGCGCACGCGGCGGCCGCGCGAGGACTGCATCATCGCGCGCTCGACTGCCTCGACCGCGCGCTTGTAGGTGCCATTGCGCCGGCCGCGGAAGCCCTTGGCGAGCTTGAGGACGCGATTTCTCCGGCGACGTGCCTTGAATCCACGCTTGACGCGCATTGCTTCTCTCCTCGTCCACCACCGGGGACAACCCGGAGGCCCGCCGCGGGCGCGATGAAGTGCGGCGTGTGTGGGTCTTGCTCGGGCTTACTTCGGCAGGCCGTACGGCAGCGACTTCTTCAGATGCTTCTCGTCCCGGCGCTGCAGGACCAGCGTGGCGCCGAGGCGGTTCTTGCGCTTGCGGTTCTTGCCCAGGGAGAGGTTGTGCCGGCGGCCCGCCTTGCCGGCCTTGATCTTCCCCGTTCCGGTCATGCGGAACCGCTTCACGGCGCTCCGCTTCGTCTTCAACTTCGGCATCTTGCAAATCCTTTTCGGGCGCTGGCGAAAGAGCGGCGCGTTGTACACGGGCCGCCCTGCAGCGTCAAGCCTTCGGCGCCTCGGCGCGCGGGGCGGCGGCCGGCGGGGCGGGCGGGCTGGCGGCCGGCTGCGCGGCGGCAGGCGGCCGCGGCGGCGGAGGGCGCGGCGGGTGAGCAGCGGGACCGCCGGAGGTGGCGGGCGCCGCCTTGGCGCGCTGTGACTGGAGGTAGCGCGGGTTCGGGGCGAGGATCATGAACAGCAGCCGGCCTTCGAGCCGCGGCGCCTGCTCGACCACGGCGATGTCCTTCAGATCGGTGGCGATGCGGCTGAGGATGGCCTGTCCGATCTCGCGGTGCGTGATCTCGCGCCCGCGGAACATCACCGTGCAGCGCGCCTTGTTCCCCTCCTCGAGGAAGTCGCGGATCGCGCGCGTCTTGAAGCTGTAGTCGTGCTCTTCGGTCTTGGGGCGGAACTTCACTTCCTTCAGCTTCACCACCGTCTGCTTCTTCTTGGCCTCGTTCGCCTTCTTCTTCGCCTCGTACTTGAACTTGCCGTAGTCCATGATCTTGCAGACCGGCGGCTTCGCCATCGGCGAGACCTCGACGAGGTCGAGGCCGAACTCCACTGCTTTGGCGAGGGCCACCTCGAGGGGAAGGACTCCCAGCTGCTCTCCCTCGGGACCAATCACTCTGAGCTCACGGGCTCGGATTCGGCGGTTCGTACGTGCGTCGCGGATGGCAGACTCCTTGGCCCAAAGAGGCCGTAAGAAAACGATGCCGGCGGGACCCCGGTGGATTCAAGGGGCTGCGCCGGCTTGAACCTGTGGCAAAGTGGTCACTAATCCCGCACGAGCCCGCGCATGGTAGCCAGTGTAGGCGCACTGTCAAGAGCGGCAGGCAGGCTGGGGATCGGCCGATGAACATGTACCGCGTCGCTTGCCTGGCCCTCGCTGCGATCGCCTGTGCCTGCGCTTCGGAAGGGCCGCCAGCGGTCGACACTTCCAATCCCTCCGCCGTTCCGATCGGTCCGGGCGACGGCATCCTCTTCGTCGGCAACAGCCTCACCTACGCGAACGATCTGCCCGGCCTGGTCGAGGGGCTCGCCGCCGGCGCGGGGAGCAAGCTGCAGACGGCATCGGTGGCCTATGCCGGGTTCAGCCTGGACGATCACCTGAAGCAGGGCGACGCGGCGCGCTCGATCGCCACCGGAGGCTGGCGTGTCGTCATCCTCCAGCAGGGTCCCTCCAGTCTCGACGAGAGCCGGCGCCTGTTGCGGCTGTGGACGGCGAATTTCGACAAGCGCATCCGCGCGGTCGGCGCGCGCACCGCCCTGTATTCGGTCTGGCCCGATTCCGCATTCCCGACGCCGTTCGGCGATGTCGCCGAGTCGTATTCGCTGGCGGCGTCCGACGTCGGGGGAATCTATCTCCCCGTCACCGACGCCTGGCTCCTCGCCTGGAAGCGAGATCCGTCGCTACCGCTGTACTCGAGCGATGGCTTTCATCCGTCGGAACAGGGTTCCTACCTGGCGGCGCTGGTGATCGTCAGCGTGCTCACGGCGCGGCCGGCGGTGGGAATGCCGGCGCGGGTGATGCGTCCGGACGGGCACGAGCTCGCGATTCCCGCCGACGCCGCAGCGGTGTTGCAGCAAGCGGCGGCGGAAGCAGTCGCCGCTTACGCGCGGCCCTGACGGCGCCGCACGCCGGCGCGCTACTCGGGCGTCTTGTTCTTGTCGAACGTTCCGCGGAGCATGTCCTGCGTCTCCCGGCGCGCGTCGTCGACCTCATCTTCGTACCGGCAGGTCTTGTCCGGGATGTGGGTCCCGACCAGCATGTCGTACTTGCAGATGATCTTCCGATGGTCAGTCGTCTGGGCGACCTCCGTGCCGCCCTTGGCGAGGTGATCGGGCACGTAGACCTGCAGCGGGGGCTTCTGCGCTGCGCACGCGACACCCATGGCCATGGCGACACACGCGATGAGGTTCCGCATCCGGCTATCCTCCGACTGCTGTATGCAACCGCGAGAACACTGGCACGTCAGAGCGATCCCACACTGGATCGACGGCGAGCGAAACGACCACGCTTCAATAAGGCGCGGCAGCCTCTCCGGCAAGTTTGGAGGCGAACACCTCCAGCGTCTGGAACCCGAGATCCGCGTCCTTGCCCTCTCCGTGCTTGCGGGGCGCGACGCCCTTCCCTTCCACTTCCTTGTCCCCGATCACCAGTGTGTACGGGATCTTCATCAGCTGGGCGTCGCGGATCTTCGCACCGAGCTTCTCGGAGGATTCGTCCAACTCGACCCTGAGCCCGCGCGCCTGCAGCTCCCCGAAGACCTGCCGGGCCCAGTCCAGGTGGCGGTCGGCCACCGTGATCACGCGCGCCTGGATCGGCGCGAGCCAGACCGGGAAGTTACCGGCGAAGTGCTCGATCAGGATCCCGATGAACCGCTCGAAGCTCCCGTAGATGGCGCGGTGGATCACCACCGGTCGGTGCTCCTTGTTGTCCTCGCCGACATACCCGAGCTCGAAGCGCTCGGGCGCGTTGTAGTCGAGCTGGATGGTGCCGAGCTGCCACTCGCGCCCGATGCTGTCCTTCACCGCGAAATCGAGCTTGGGACCGTAGAACGCGCCGTCGCCAGGGTTCTCCACCCAGTCGACACCGGTCTGCTGCACCGCGTCCCGCAGCCCTGCCTCCGCGCGGTCCCAGAGCTCGTCGCTGCCCATCCGCTGCGCCGGCCGGGTTCCGAACTTCGCCCGGAATCCGAGGCCCAGCGCGTCGTAGACCTTCTTGATCAGCTGCGTGAGCCGCTTCACCTCGTCGGCGATCTGCGACTCCGCGAGGATGACGTGCGCGTCGTCCTGCTGGAACTGCCGCACCCGGGTGAGCCCCGAGAGCACGCCGGTGGCCTCGTTCCGGTGGAGCACGTCCTGCGTGTGATAGCGGATCGGCAGCTCGCGGTAGCTGTGCTTCTTCATCTGGTAGAACAGGTAGTGCGAAGGGCAGTTCATCGGCTTGAGCGAGAAGCTCGCCCGATCCTCGAGCTTCTCCTCCTTCGACTCGGGGTCGAGCACGAGGAACATGTTCTCGCGGTACTTCCCCCAGTGGCCGCTCCGCTCCCAGAGCAGCTTGCTGTAGAGCAGCGGCGTCTTGATCTCCTGGTAGCCGTTGCGCAGGCAGAGGTTGCGCATCGCGTTCGAGAGCGCGTGGAAGAGCAGCGTTCCCCGGTGCGTCCAGAACACCGCGCCCGGAGACGCCGGATGGAAGGCGAAGAGATCCAGCTCCTTCCCCAGCTTGCGGTGGTCGCGCTTCCGCGCTTCCTCCTGCTGCTTCAGCCAGGCGTCGAGGTCCTTCTTGTCGAAGAAGGCGGTGCCGTAGATCCGCTGCAGCTGCGGGTTTCTGTGGTCGCCGCGCCAGTACGCGCCGGCCACGTTCAGCAGCTTGATGACGCCGATCTTCCCCGTCGAGGGAGCGTGCGGGCCGAGGCAGAAGTCCACCCAGTCGCCGTGCGAGTAGAGCGTCAGCGTCTTCGCGCCCTTGTTGAAGATGTCGTCGACGATCTCCAGCTTGAACTTCTCCCCGAGCTTCTCGAAGAGCTGGATCGCCTCTTCGCGCGAGACCTCGCGGCGGACGAACGGAAGGTCCTTGCGCACCTCCTCGTTCGCCGCTTTCTCGATGGCGGCCAGGTCTTCCGGCGTGAAGGGCTCCTTGCGGAAGAAGTCGTAATAGAAGCCGTCTTCCGTGTGCGGGCCGATCGTGACCTGCGTGCCGGGAAAGAGCCGCTGCACCACGCTCGCCACCACGTGGGCGGCGTCGTGGCGGATCAGATCGAGCGCCTCCGGCTGCTTGCTGGTGACGACCTTCAGCTTGCCGCTCCGGTCGAGCGGGCGGGAGAGATCCAGCTCTTCGTCGTCGAGCTTGGCGAACAAGGCCGCCTTCGCCAGGCCCTGCCCGATCTGAGTCTTCACGAACTCCGAAACGGTCGTGCCTGCGGGCACTTGCTTGCTGGAGCCGTCGGGGAGCGTGATCTGGACCATCTCGGGCATGGCAACCTCAAACGCGAAGGCCCGGCTCCGGCCGGGCCTTCAAGTGGTGCGTCCTGCTGGAATCGAACCAGCGACCCCCACCGTGTCAAGGTGGTGTTCTACCGCTGAACTAAGGACGCAAACCGGACGGACTGTCTAGGGCTTTCGCTGCACGGGGTCAAGCGCAACGCCTCCGCGCGGAAGTACACTCGCGCGCGAACAATGCCGGGCAAACGCGTCCGCGAGCTCTTCGTCATCGGCCTCCTGCTTTCGCCCGCTTGCGGACCGCCGGTGCAGACCCGGGTGTTCGTGGAGCCGGCCACCGCGCGCAGGTACACCGTCCTCGCGCGCGAGGGCCACGATCCGCGCGCCCCGTCGGCCGTCCTCTTCGTGCTCCATCCGTACGCGACCGACCCGTCGGTCCTCTTGCACAACTACGGTCTCGGGCGAAGGGTCGCCGGAACACGCGACTGGCTGGTCGTCGTGCCGGAAGGCACCCCGGACTCTACCGGCCGGCTCTCCTGGAATGCGTCCGCGGCCTGTTGCGGCGCCGGGCCCGCGCGGCCCGACGACGTCCGGTACTTGCGCCTGGTCCTCGAGGATGTCCGCCGCCGCGCTGCCATCGATCCGGCGCGCGTCCATGCGTTCGGCGAATCGAACGGCGGGTTCATGGCACACCGCTGGGCGTGCGCCGGGGGCGGAGAGCTGCGCGGCATCGTCAGCATCGCCGGAGCGGCGCCAGGCCCGGACGATCCGCCCTGCACGCCCGCGGGGCCGGTCTCGGTGCTGGAAGTCCATGGCGACCGTGACGAGATGGTGCGGTACCAGGGCGGCCGCAGCGCGAGAGGGCGCTATCCCGCCGCGCGCGAGTCGGTCGAGATGTGGCGCGCTCTGGACCGTTGCGACCCGCTGCCGCGCACCTCGCGGGAGAGGCGGCTGCTCCTGTTCGAGCCTCTGCAAGTGGAGTCGTGGTCCTGCCCCTCCGCCCGCGTCGCGCTCTGGACCGTTGCGGGCGGCGGCCACCAACTGCGCCTGCGGCTCTGGACGGACGCGATGATCGACTTCCTCGACGCCGGCCGCTGAAGCGCAGTTGCTCAGGCGTGCCGCGGCAGGTGCGGCGGCCGGCGCATCAGCCCGATGAACACCGCCAGGTACTGCGCCCAGGAGACGAAGATGCACTGCGCGGACACCAGCGCGAGAACGATCAGCGCCGGACCGGAGGGGACTCCG
>DASREU010000487.1:0-3742 GCA_035651935.1 Myxococcales bacterium
GCCCGAGCCGGCGCCCCGCGGCACCACCGGGATCCGCCGCTCGCGCGCGAACCGGAGCACGGCCTGCACGTCAGAGGCGTCGCGCGCCTGCACCGCGGCCTGGGGCGGATAGTCGCCACAGCCGCTCTCGTCGCGGGAGTAAGGATCGATCCCGGCGACCTGCAGCCCGAGCGCGGCCAGCTCCTCCGGCAACGTCTTCACCCGAACACCTCCACGGCGCTGCCCGTCATCGCGAACGGGGCGTCGGTGCAGAGAAACTTCACCACCCGGGCGACGTCCTCCGGGCGCATCCGCGGCGGGAACGGCGTCTGCTCCGCCATCCGCGTCTGCACCGAGCCCGGGAGCACGGCGGCGCAGAAGATCCCGCGCTCACGCCCTTCCTCGGCGAGCGACTTGATCAACCCGATCAGGCCCCACTTGCTCGCGTTGTAGGCGGCCGCGTGCGCGGTCCCCAGCGTGGAGCTGATCGACCCGACCGCGACGATGCGGGTGGCGCCGGTGCGGAATGCCTCGCGCGCGCAGAGGAACGCGCCGCGCAGGTTGATGCCGAGGACGTGGTCCCACTGCGCGGCGGTGAATGCTTCGATGGGTCCGCGCTCGAGGACGCCGGCGTTGAGCACCACGCAGTCGCAGCGCCCCGCCTCGGCGAACAGCGCTTCCACCTGCGCCTCGTCCGCGACGTCGCAGCGGCGGGCGAGCCCGGCACGGGGCACCTCCGGCGCCGATTGCGAGGCGCAGACGGAGACGTGGATTCCGTCCGCGATCAGCGCCTGCGCGATGGCCAGCCCGATCCCGCGCGAGGCGCCTGTGACCAGCGCCTTCATCCGCCCTGCGCGCGCCGGGCGAGCGAATGCCGCAGCTCCGCGTCCTTCTCGAAGACCCCGGCCCAGGCCTCGACGGTGATGCGGCTCTGGCGCCGCATCGGTCCGCGGACCTGCATGCAGCCGTGCTCCGCGGTGACCACCACTCCCGCCCCCAGCGGCGAGAGGGCTTCCATCACGCTGTCGCAGAGGCGGTGGACGAGCTGCTCCTGGAGGATCAGCCGGTGCGCGAGCGCGTCGGTGGCTTCGGCGATCTTTCCGAACCCCACCAGCCACTTGTCGGCGACGTACCCGACCGCCGCGTTTCCCTTGTAGGGGAGCAGATGGTGCGGGCACATGGCGTGGAAATCGATCTGCGAAGCGATCACCAGCTCCCCGCGCCGCGGGGCCGGCACCAGCGAGCTCTTCAGCGCCTCGACCGGGTCCTCCGCGTAGCCGTCGAGCAGATCCTCGCTGAACGCCTTCGCCACCCGCGCCGGCGTCTCGCGTGTCTCCGCATCCAGCTCGGCGCCGGAGGCGAGGAGCAGGTCCTCGATGGCTTTCGCCAAGGCCTTGCGGTCGGCAGGCTGGGCTTTGCGGTCCGGCAGCGCCATCACCATTTCCCGGCGGGGCCGCGGTAGACGACGCAGCTGCCGGGGATCTCCCACAGGCGCACCTCGGCGAACCCGGGCAGCTTTCCTTCCAGCCGGTGCCACATCCAGGTGGCGATGTTCTCCGCCGTCGGATTCTCGATGAAGTCGTTGAGGTTGGTGTGGTCGACGCGGTCGAGGACCTGCTCCTTGACCGTCTTCTCCACGTCGGAGAAATCGACGAAGATCCCGGAGTACGGATCGGGGTCGCCGCGCAGCACGACCTGGAACCGGTAGTTGTGGCCGTGCAGGTTGAAGCACTTCCCCTGGTAGCGGGGGAGCCGGTGGGCGGCGGCAAAGCTGAATTCGGCCTCGATCTGATGCATGGCGCGTTCCTGTAACACTTCGATGCGCGGGGCGGCAAAAGGGGGTGACGGATGAGCGTTTTGAGCGTCCAGGGGAACCTTTGGCTATGGGGCGCATCGAATGTCTGGTGGAAGAGGAGGCAACGTTGTCGACCGCTCACTTGCACGCCGTTCCCGCACCCGAAGGTCTGGTCGAGCTCTACGCGGAGTCGCCGCTGCCTACCCGGCACGGCCTGCTGCGCGCGATGGTGTTCCGCGAGAAGGCGACGGGCAAGGAGCACGTGATCGCGGTCAAAGGCGATCTGCGCGGCCAGGAGGGCGTGCCGGTCCGCGTGCACAGCGAATGCCTGACGAGCGAGATCCTCGGCTCGCTGAAGTGCGACTGCCGCGAGCAACTGGAGATGGCGCTCGATCTGATCGGCCGCTCCGAGCGCGGCGCGGTGATCTACCTGCGCCAGGAAGGACGCGGGATCGGGCTCGGCAACAAGATCCGCGCCTACGCCCTGCAGGCGCACGGGGCCGACACGTACGACGCGAACCGCGCGCTCGGGTTCGGCGACGACCTGCGCCGCTACGACGTCGCGGCCCAGATGCTCCAGCACCTCGGGGTGAAGTCGATCGACCTGATCACGAACAACCCGCTCAAGATCGAAGGACTCCAGGCCGAAGGCGTGGTGGTCCGGCGTCGGATCCCCTCCAGCGCGCACCCGAACCCGTACAACATCGGCTACCTGCGCACGAAGCGCGAACGAACCGGCCACCTGATCGATCTGGCGGAGCAGAAAACCCCAGCGTAGGGACCCCGAAACTAAGGGACGAGGGATGTCGAGCGGATGTCCGCGGGGGCGTGGGAGGGGGCGCCGCCGTGCTGGAGGGCGGCGCCGGCGAGGGCCACGGCGCAGCAGAGGAGTCCGGCGTAGAGGAGTGGCCGCGCCGGGCGGGCGCGCCAGGCCCAGAGTCGATCGGCGCGCTGCTGGTAGGGCAGCTCGGTCTCGTACTCCCGCCAGCAGCGCGACCGCTCCGTGGCTGCCGCTGCGCGATCGCCGCCGAGGTGGTGGGCGCGTGAAAGCCAGAAGCGCGCCTCGACGTGGTGCGGATGCTCCTGCAGGAACATCTGCAAGGGCCCGGTGGCTCCGGGAGCGCGACGGCGGACGCGTGCGCGTCCCAGTTCGAGCAGGGCGGCGCCGTCGCGAAAGTCCGGACGCGCCTGGTGTACTTCGGTGAGGAACAGCTCGCCCTGATCGATGCGGCCCGTGGCGAGGCAGGCGACGCCGAGCATGTACAGCGCGTTCAGATCGTGCGGCGCCTCGTCGGCGATCGGCTTCACCACTTCGATGGCGCGCGCGTACCGGCGCTGCGAAAGAAGGATCTCGCCGAGGTCGGCGCGGGCCTTGCGGTCGTGCGGATTGTGCAGCAGCGCGAGCCGCAGGCGCTGCCCGCGCCGAAACCCCGCTACGGCGCGCGCCACGCCGCGGAGGAAGCCGAACGTGTACCAGTCCATGATCGCGTACGCCGCGATCAGGATCAGCGCTGCCGACACGGGGCTGCCGGTCAGCATCCAGAGGATGGAGAAGTTGATCCAGTTGCCCATCGCGGGGCCATGGTAGCGGCGCCGAGGCCGGCGCGCCCAGTTCCCCGCTGTGCGCCGAGGTAGTCCGGCGGAGCCTACCGACCCAGCGCCAGGCGCACCGCGCGGCGGAGCCCGGTGAAGGGGAGCAGCCGCAGCGCCTCCTCGGGCGTGCACCAGCGGTGCGCGTCGTGCTCATCGGAGAGCCGCGGCTCGCCTTCCACCTGCGCCGCGTACGCCGTCTCCTGCACGAACAGCGGCGGCACCCGCTCGCCCAGCGCGAACGAATGCACGTACCCGAGCTCGCGCACCTCGTCGAGCCGGGGGGAGAAACCGGTCTCCTCGTGAATCTCGCGGGCGGCGGTCTGGAGCGGGCTCTCTCCCGGCTCGATGCGCCCGGTGAGGATCTGCCAGAACGCC
>DASREU010000488.1:0-13041 GCA_035651935.1 Myxococcales bacterium
GGCGTCGTTGAAGGCGGTGGCGAATTCGCCGAGGAGGTCCCGCGTCCGGGTGTACCGGTGCGGCTGGAACGCGCAGACGATGCGCCGGTGCGGGAAGCTGGCGCGCGCCCCGGCCAGCGTGGCGCGGATCTCCGCCGGATGGTGGCCATAATCGTCCACCACCGTGATGCCCTTCACCTCGCCCCGGACGGTGAAGCGCCGCTGGACCCCGGCGAACTCCTTCAGCGCTTCCGCGGTGACCTTGAAGGGGATCCCCAGCTCGTGCGCGACCGCGCAGCAGGCGAGCGCATTGAGCACGTTGTGCGCGCCCACCATGTGCAGGGTCACCTCTCCCTGCTCCTTGCCCTTGTACGAGACGGTGAAGCGCGACTGGAACGGCCCATGGCGGACGTCGTCGGCACGCCACTCCGCCTGGGGTGAGATGCCGTAGGTGGTGTGGCGCTTGCCGATGCGCGGGATCAGGTGCTGCACCACCGGATGGTCGACGCAGAGCACCGCCAGCCCGTAGAACGGCACCCGGTCGGCGAAGTCCACGAACGCCTGCTGCAGCGCCTCGACGGTCCCGTAGTAGTCGAGGTGCTCGGGGTCGACGTTGGTGATCACCGCGATGGCAGGGGAGAGGCGGAGGAACGACCCGTCGCTCTCGTCCGCCTCCACCACCATCAGCTGCCCCTTCCCCAGCTTGGCGTTCGATCCCAGCGCGTTCAGCTTCCCGCCCACCACTGCCGTCGGGTCGAGGTTCGCGTGCGCCAGCACGGTGGCGATCAAGGAGGTGGTGGTGGTCTTTCCATGCGACCCGGCGATGGCCACGCCTTCCTTGAGGCGCATCAGCTCGGCGAGCATCTCCGCGCGCGGGATCACCGGAATGCCGCGATCGCGGGCGACGATCACCTCGGGGTTGGTCTTGCGGACCGCGCTGGAGGTGACCACCACGTCCACGTCGGAGACCACGTTCTCCGCCCGGTGCCCGATGGCGATGGCGCCGCCCAGGGAGGCGAGGCGTTTCGTGATTTCGCTCTCCTTCAGGTCGGATCCGGTCACCCGATACCCCAGGTTCAGGAGGAGCTCGGCGATGCCGCTCATGCCGATTCCCCCGATCCCGACGAAGTGGACCTTGACCTTCTTGTTGCGAAACACGTTGGGCCTCTCCGGCTCACGTACGGCGAATGTACTCGATTCGATCTACGATAATCAATAGCCGCCCTTGGGTGGATTCTACTTCCGTGCCGGCGGCAGGTGCCGCCCCTCCCGAACCAGCCTGTCCCGGCAAAGGGAAACGCAAACGTCGGCGATCTCGCGTGCCGCCTCCGGCCTGCCCAGCACCCCGCTCGCCCGCGCCATCCGCGAGAGCCGACTCCGGTCGCCTTCCAGCGTGCGCAGCTCGTCCGCCAGCTTGCCCGCGGTCAGGTCCTTTTCATGGATGAGCAGCGCCGCGCCGGCGTCGACCAGGCTATGGGCATTCACCGTCTGGTGATCGTCGGCGGCATAGGGAAACGGCACCAGGATCGCGGGTTTCTTGCACACCGTCAGCTCCGCGATGGTGGTCGCTCCGGCGCGGCAGACCAGCAGGTCCGCCCCGGCGTACGCCCGCGGCATGTCGTCGATGAACGCGACCGCCTCCGCTTCCAGTCCGGTGGCTCGGAGCGCCTCGTACCGCCCCGCGATCTCCGCCTGATCCTTCACCCCGGTCTGGTGGAGGATCTTCAGGCGCGAGCCGATGGACGGCGCGAGCGTCTCCAGCGCCTCCGCCACCTTCAGATTGAGCACGTGCGCGCCCTGCGAGCCGCCGGTGACGAAGATGCTGAGCCGCTCGCCGGGGGGCTTGGAGTGCAGGTAGTTGTCGAGGAACGCGCGGCGGATGGGGTTGCCGAGGAGGTGCGTCTTCCGGGCCGGAAAGCTCGCCTCCGCCTCGGGGAAGGCGATGAAGATCGCGTCGACGATCCGCCCCAGGGTCCGGTTCGTGAATCCCGGCAGCGCGTTCTGCTCCTGGATGGCGGTCGGCATGCGCAGGAGCCAGGCGACGAGCACCACCGGGCCGCTCGAATACCCGCCGACGCCGATCACCACGTCCGGGTCGAACTTCCTCAGGATCAGCAGCGACTGCCAGAACGCGCGCGGCAGCCGGAGGAGCCCGCGGAACAGGCCGCGCAGTCCCATCCGCTTGAGCGGGCCGACGTCGATCAGGTGCAGCGGATAGCCCGCCTTCGGCACCTCGCGCGCCTCGATGCCGCGCTCCGACCCGACGAAGAGGACGTCGTTGCGGGGATGGCGCGTCTTCACCTCCTCGCCCAGGGCGAGGCCGGGAAAGAGGTGGCCACCGGTTCCGCCGCCGGCGACGAGCAGCCTCATCGCTGCCCTCCCGCGCCGCGGCGGAGGAACCCGCCGGCGCCGCCACTGACGGAGAGGACGATCCCGGCGGCGGCGCAGGAGGCGATCACCGACGACATGCCGTACGAGAGAAACGGCAGCGCCATGCCCTTGGTGGGAAGCAGCGCCAGCGCCATGCCCGCGTTGACCAGCGCCTCCACCCCGAGCAGGAGGGTGAGGCCGAGCGCGGCCCAGCAGCCGAACGCGTCGGGCGACGCGTACGCGGCCCGGATCCCGCGCCAGACGATGGCGGCGAAGAGCAGCAACACCGCGGCCACGCCGGCGAATCCGAGCTCCTCGCCGACGATGCTGAGGATGAAGTCGGTGTGCGCGGCGGGAAGGAAGAAGAGCTTCTGGCGGCTCTCGCCGAGGCCCACGCCGAGAGTCCCTCCCGCGCCGAATCCGAGCAGCGATTCCACCGTCTGGTAGCCGTGGCCGCGGGGATCCTTCCAGGGGTCGAGGAAGGTGAGCACCCGCTGGACGCGGTAGGGCGACTTCCAGATCAGCACCGCCGCGATGGGGGCCAGCGCGCCGGCCATCGCGAGCAGCCAGGTGAGCCGCGCGCCGGCGACGAAGAGGAGCGCGAAGGTGACGACGCCGAGCACCACCGCGGTGCCGAAGTCGGGCTCCAGCATCAGCAGCACGCCGAAGAGCGCGAGCATCACCAGATGGGGCAGGAAGCCCACCGAAAAGAGGCGGATCCGCTCCTGCTTTTTGGCCAGCGAGCGCGCAAGCCAGAGGACCAGCGCGATCTTCGCGAGCTCGCTGGGCTGGAAGGTCAACGGCCCGAGCTGGATCCAGCGGCGCGCGCCGCCGGCTGCGTGGCCGAGCCCCGGCATTTGCACGAGCGCGAGCAGGAGCAGCGAGAGACCCAGCAGCGGAACCGCGAGCGCCTCGAGCCGCCGGTATCCGAGCTTCATCGTCGCAAGCAGCGCGAGGACGCCGATCAGCGCCCCCATCGCCTGGCGCTTGAAGAACCAGAGCGGATCGCCGAGGCGCGCGCCGGCATAGACCGCGCTGGCGCTGTAGACCATCACCACGCCGAAGGCGACGAGCAGCAGGACGGCGACGAGCAGCAAGGGATCGTAGCGCAGCACCGGACGGAGCTGCTCCGAACGCTGCCGCGCCACGCGCGCTCCGGCGACGGCGGAGGCGTTCACGAGAGCCTCCGGACCAGCGCCTTGAACTGATCGCCGCGGTCCTCGAAGTTGCGGAACTGATCGTAGGAGGCGCAGGCAGGAGAGAGCAGCACCACGTCGCCCACGCGCGCCCTCTTCCGGGCGCGCTCGACCGCGGTGGCGAGGTCGGAGCAGGGCTCGATCTCCGCCACTCCGCCCAGCTCCGCCGCGATGGCCGCGGCGTCCTCGCCGATGGTGAGAATGGTCTTCACCCGGCCGCGGATCAGCTCGCGGAGCGGCGCATACGGGGCCCCCTTTCCCCGCCCGCCCATGATGATGTGGACGTTCGCGGCAAAGGCGGTCAGCGACTTCTCCACGCTGTCCACGTTCGTGGCCTTCGAGTCGTTGATCCAGGAGACGCCGGCCAGCTCCCGGACGGGCTCGAGGCGATGCGGCAGCCCCGGGTACGAGTCGAGCCCTTTCTGGAGGGAATCAGGACGGACGCCGAAATGTCGCGCCAGCAGGCAGGCCGCGAACGCGTTCTCGCGGTTGTGGACCCCGCGCAGCGTCGCCGCACGGACGGCAAGCTCGACGCCGTCGAACCGGAGGGGATCCCGCGCATCGAAGAGCACGCGGCGGACCCCGCCATTCGTCCGCATCTCACGCACCCGCGCGTCCGCGGAATTGATCGCGGCCGTGTCCCCCGCCTTCTGGTTGGCGAAGATCCGCTCCTTCGCCGCCGCGTACGCCTCCAGCGACGGATAGCGGTCGAGGTGGTCCGGCGTCACGTTCAGCACGGTGGCCGCCGCGCACCGCAAAGAAACGATCGACTCGAGCTGGTAGCTCGATAGCTCGCACACCGTCGCGTCCAGCCGCTCTCCCCCGAGCACGCGCTCGCTGAGCGCCGTCCCCAGGTTGCCGCCGGTGAACACGCGCAACCCCGCCGTGAGGAGGAGATGCCCGCAGAGCGCCGTGGTGGTGCTCTTCCCGTTCGTCCCGGTGATCCCGACGATCGGCTCCTCGATGAACCGGGACGCCAGCTCCACCTCCCCGATCACCTCGAGCTTCTTCGCCCGCGCCTCCGCGAACAGCGGCAGCGAGAGCGGCACGCCCGGGCTCACCACCACCAGATCGATCCCGCGCAGCGCCTCCGGCGCCACCCTGCGCAGCTCGCCTTCGAACGGCAGGTCCTTGTCGTCGGCGGCCGCCACGGTGGCGCCACGCGCGCGCAGGAGCCGGGCCGCGGCGTCGCCGCTCTTTCCCAGCCCCACCACGAGCGCATGTCTGCCGGAGAGGTTCATCTCAGCTTGAGCGAGGCGAGGGCGGTGAGCGCCAGGATGATGGAGACGATCCAGAAGCGGACGATGATCTTGGGCTCCGCCCAGCCCTGGAGCTCGAAGTGGTGGTGGATGGGCGCCATGCGGAAGATCCGCCGGCCGGTGCGCTTGAACCAGAACACCTGCAGCATCACCGAGACGATCTCGGCGAAGAAGACGCCGTGGATGATCGCGCTGTCCACCTCGTTCTTGGTGAGCACCGCGAGGGCGCCGAGGCCTCCGCCGAGCGCGAGCGAGCCGACGTCGCCCATGAACACGCTCGCCGGGTAGGTGTTGAACCAGAGGAAGCTGATCCCCGCGCCCGCCATCGCGGAGCAGAAGACGGCAAGCTCCGCCGCGCCGGGGATGTGGGGGATCAACAGGTAGTCGGCGATGTTCAGCCCGCGGATGGTGGCGCCCGCCAGGTAGGCCAGCACCATGAAGGTCAGGGCGCTGACGATGGTGGGGCCGATGGCCAGCCCGTCGAGGCCGTCGGTGAGGTTCACCGCGTTCGAAGTGCCGACGATGACGATGAAGGCGATCGGCAGATAGATCCACCAGGGCAGCACCGGGTTGAACAGCTTCACCTTGACGAACGGCAGGGTGAGGCGCGTGTCGAGCGTGAGCGCGCCCGCCTTCCAGTCGACGAAGAAGATGGCGATCACCGCGACGAAGATGAGGGTCTGCCAGATCAGCTTCTTCCGGCCGGCCAGCCCCTTGGAGTTGCGCTTGCTGAACTTGAGGTAATCGTCGGCGAATCCGATCGCGCCGAAGCCGAGGGTGAAGATCAGCGCCGCCCAGACCATCCGGTTCGTCAGATCCGCGAACAGCAGCGTCCCGAGCAGCATCGCCCAGAGGATCAGGCCGCCGCCCATGGAAGGCGTCCCGGTCTTCTTCTGGTGCGCTTCCGGCGTGTCCTCGCGGACGTTGCTGGCGCCCCGCTGCAGCCTCCGCAGCGCCTCGATGTAGCTGGGCCCCAGGAGCAGGCCGATCATCAGCGACACCAGCCCTGCCATCAGCATGCGGAAGGTCGGGTACCGCAGGACGTTGAAGACCGGGACGCGATCCGAGAACTGGAAGAGGAGGTTGTAGAGCATCACCGGGCTCCCGCGAGCGGATCGCTGATGCGCTCCATCTTCATTCCGCGCGAACCTTTCACCAGGACGACGTCCTCCGGGCGGACCCGGGCCTGCACGAGCCGCACCGCCTCGGCGGGATCCTCGGTGTACTCGATGCACTCCGCGGGCAGCCCCGCCTCGTGCGCGCCTTCGCCGAGCGCGCGGGCGCGGGTCCCGAAGCAGACCAGCAGCGAGAGTCCCGCTCCGGCGGCGAACCGGCCCACGTCGCGGTGCAGGTCGAGCTCGGTGTGGCCCAGCTCCAGCATGTCTCCGAGGACTGCGATGGCCCGCCCCTTTCCCCGGACCAGGTGGGTGAGCGTGAGGAGCGCCGCCTTCGTGCTGCTCGGATTCGCGTTGTAGCAGTCGTCGATCAGGAGCGCGCCGCCCGGCATCTGCACCGGCCGCATCCGCCGCCCCGGCGTGGTCGCGTTTGCCAGCCCGCGGAGGATCAGGTCGGTGTCGAGGCCGAGGGCGAGGCCGACCGCGGCGGCGGCCGTCGCGTTGTGGCCGTTGTGCGTACCGATCAGCTGCAACTCCACCGTCCGCCGCGTGCCGTCGATCTCCATCTCCACCCGCAGCCCGGGCCCTCCATGGTGGGCGGAGATCAGGCGGACGTCGCTTCCGTACGCGGCGCCGAAGGTCACCAGCTTGCGCCGCGAGAGCTTCGCCTGGGCCAGCACCCGCGCGTCGTCCGCGTTCGCCACCGCCACCGCGCCGTCGCGAAGCGCGTGGTACAGCTCGCCCTTGGCGTGCGCCACGCCCTCCACGCTCCCGCAGCCTTCGAGGTGGACGGGACCGACGTTGGTGACCACTCCCACGTCAGGATCCGCCCATTGCGCCAGCCGGGCGATCTCGCCGAGGTGGTTCATCCCGCACTCGATCACGGCGTAGCGGTGTTCGTCGCCGAGGCGCAGCAGGGTGAGCGGGACGCCGATCTCGTTGTTCAGGTTGCCTTCCGTCTTCAGCGTCGGACCTGCCGCGGAGAGTACCTCGGCGATCAGCTCCTTGGTGCTGGTTTTTCCGGTCGATCCCGTGACCGCCACCAGCTGCACCGAGGTCTGCCTGCGGCGCCATGCCGCCGCGAGCGCCCCGAGCGCGCGCCCGGTATCCACCGCGGTGAGGAGCGCCGCGTTCTTCGCCTGCGCCTGCGCCTTCGCCAGCGCGTCGACCGGCACCAGCGCGCCCGCGGCGCCGCCCTGCACCGCCTGCCCGACGAAGTCGCTCCCGTCGAAGTTCTCTCCGCGGAGCGCGACGAAGAGACCGCGGACCACGGGCTTGCGCGAGTCGGTGAACGCGCCTTCGAAGGGGCCGCCCTCGGCGGCGATCCGTGCGCCTGCCGCCCAGGCCACCTGCTCCGCCGTGAAGCGCGGTCCGGTCACCGCGAGAGCTCCTCGAGCGCGCGGCGCGCTTCGGTCCGATCGTCGAACGGCCGCTTCTCCTTGCCGACGATCTGGTAGTCCTCGTGGCCCTTCCCGGCGATCAGCACGGCGTCGCCCGGGCGCGCGGACTGGAGCGCGAGCGCGATGGCCTCGCGGCGGTCCGCAAGCACGCAGTAGCCCGGCAGCCCCATGCGCGCGTGCCGCGGGTCCAGCCGCGACTTCCCGGTGCGCGCGAGCCCGGGCTCGATCTCGGCGAGGATCGCGAGCGGATCCTCGGTCCGGGGATTGTCGCTGGTGGCGACGACGAGGTCCGCGCGGGAACCCGCCGCCTCTCCCATCAGGGGGCGCTTCCCCCGGTCGCGATCGCCGCCGCAACCGAAGACGCAGACGATCCGCGGCGCGCCGGCCGCCTTCAAGGCGTCGAGGACGCGGGCGAGGGCGTCGTCGGTATGGGCATAGTCGACCAGCACCACCCGGCCCCCCGGGTCCGGGACGCGCTCCAGCCGCCCGGGCGCGCCGGCGCATTCGGGGACGACGCCGATGATGTCGCGCAGGGGGACGCCGCTGCCCGCCAGCACCCCGATCGCGGCGAGCAGGTTCTCCGCATTGTGGGCGCCGATCAACGGGCTCTCGACGCTCACCAGGCCGGCGTCCAGCGGTGCGGCGGTGCGCAGGCGGAAGCGGAGGCCGGTGAGATCCGACTCCACCTGCTCCGCCGAGAGCGCCGCCCCCGGAGCGCCGCGCACCGTGAACCCGAGCGCGAACGGGACCTCGCGGGCGAGCGCCGCGACCCGCGGGTCGTCGAGGTTCAGCACCGCGGGAGCGCCGCGCGGCAGGATCTCGCGAAACAATTTCGCCTTCGCCTCGAAGTACGCCTCCAGGGAGCCATGGTAGTCGAGATGGTCGCGGGTGAGGTTCGTGAACGCCGCTCCCGCGAACGTGCAGCCTGCCGCGCGCTCCTGGCTGAGCGCGTGGCTCGAAACCTCCATCGCCACCACCTGCGCTCCTGCGTCGGCCATCCGCCGCAGCAACTCCTGGAGGTCGTGCGATTCCGGCGTGGTGTGCGTCGCCGGCAGGTGTCCGCCCGGCCAGCGCGACTCCACCGTGCTGATCAGTCCCGTGCCCAGCCCGCGGGCCGCGGAGATCTGCTCGATCAGGTACGCCGTGGTGGTCTTCCCGTTCGTGCCGGTCACGCCGAAGAGGGACAGCCGGCGCGACGGCTCGCCGTGGAAGCGCGCCGCGGCGATCGAGAACGCGCGGCGCGGATTCGAGGCGACCACCACCGGCACGGAGAGCGCGAGCTGCCGGGAGGCGAGCACCGCCGCGGCCCCGCGCGCAACCGCCTGCGCTGCGAACTGCGCGCCGTCCGCGTTCACCCCGGGGAGCGCGGCAAACAAGGCGCCCGGGACGGCCCGCCGCGAGTCGACCGCCAGCGCGCGCACGTCCACCTGCGCGGCGCCGGCAGGCACCGTGGCATCCACTCCCGCGAACAGCTCCCGCAGCAACACCGTCCCTCCGGGGCTCCTTGTCCAACCCTCCCGAATACGCCCGCTAACCCGGCGGCGCCAGAACGACTTTGACCCTTGCGCCGCGCTTGACAATCGCCCCCGCGCGCGGGGATTGCGCGATCGCGCGTCCGCTCCCGCGCAGCTCGGGCTCCAGCGAAGCCTGCCCCAGGCGGCGGATCGCCGACCGGGCGCCGAGCCCGGAGACGTCCGGAACCGTCGCATGCCCGGGACCGACCGCGGCCTCCGGCTGCGGCGGGCTCCCTTCTCCAGCCGGGACGGGCGCGAGCGTCGCGGCCAGCAGGGGCGCCGTCTCCTTCACCTGGTCCGGCATCACGTCGAGTTGACGGAGCGCCTCGTCGGCGATCGCGCCCCAGGCCGGGGCTGCGACGGTCCCTCCGGCGACGTCGACGCCGCTCCCCTCGGGTTCGTCGATGGCGACGAGGATCGCCACGCGCGGCGCATCCGCCGGAGCGAACCCGAGGAAGCTCGCCAGCCGCTTGTCGCCATAGCCGCCGCGGATCGGATCGACCTTCTGCGCCGTACCCGTCTTTCCCGCGACCCGATGCCCGGCAAGGGCGGCGCGGGTGCCGGTGCCTTTCGCCACCACCTCCTCCAGCATCGCCGAAAGTTGCCGCGCCGTCTGCGGCCGAAGGACGCGCCGGACCTCTTCGCGGCCGCGCGAGAGGAGCACGGAGCCGTCGGCCGCGACCACCTTCTGCACCAGATACGGCCGCAACAGGACGCCGGAGTTGGCGATCGCCGCCATCGCGGCCACCGTCTGGATCCCGGTCGCGCTCATCCCCTGTCCAAACGAAGTGGTGAGCAGCGCGATCTGCGGCATCCGCCGCGGATCCGCCAGCGCGCCGCGCGCCTCGCCTGGAAGGCCCACCGAGGTCTTCTCTCCGAATCCGAACGCGCGCAGGCCTTCGATCAGCTTCTGCTTCCCCAGCTTTTCGCCGATCTTCGCCGCGCAGATGTTCGACGACTCGCGCAGGACCGTGGCGGGCGTCGCCCAGTCGATCGGGTGCGTGTCGTGGATCTTGCGCCCGGCCTCGGACCAGAGGCCGTGCTCGCAATAGAGCATCTCGTCCGGCTTCAACACGCCCTCGTCGAGCGCCCGCGCCACCACGAAGCTCTTGATCGTCGACCCCGGCTCGAGCTGGTCCTGCACGGCGCGATTGCGCCAGATCATCGGGTCGCGGCCCGGCTTGTTGGCGTCGAACACCGGATTTCCCGCCAGCGCGAGCACCGCGCCCGTCTGCACGTCGAGCACCACCGCCCATCCACCCGCGGCGTGGGAGGCGCGGACCGCCTTCGCCAGCTCCCTCTCGGCCGCGAGCTGGATGGCGCTGTCCAGCGTGAGGGTGACGGTGGCGCCGGTGAGATCGGTCGAGTCCGGCGCCCCGTGCTCGAGCACCATCGCGCCGCGCGCGTCGCGGGTCGCCTGGACCTGCATGCTCTTGCCCCGGAGCTGGCTGTCGAGCTCGCGCTCCAGCCCCTCCTGGCCGCTCTCGTCGCCGACGAATCCGAGGACGTGGCCTGCGAGCTGCCGCTGCGGATAGAAGCGCTTCGGCTCCTTCACCAGCTCGATCCCGTCGAGCTCCAGCTCCCGCACGCGCTGCGCGGACGCCTCGTCGATCCTCCGCTTGATCCAGACGAAGCGCCGGTCCGGCTGCGCCAGCTTTTCCAGCACCCGCGCCCGGTCGATCCGGAGCGCGTTCGCCAGCCGCGCCGCCGCGACCGCGCGCGAGCGCGGCGTCTCGAATGCCGAGGGATCGGCGAACACCGAGTCGACGTCGCGCGTGACCGCCAGCGCCTCGCCGCGCCGGTCGACGATCATCCCTCGGCGCGGCGCCCATTCCAGCTCGCGCCGGGTCTGGTCGCGCTGCAGCCGGGAAAGGCGGGAGCGATCGAGGAGCTGGACCTTGGCAGCGCGCAGCAGCACCACCCCGAAGAGGACGAGCAGCATGCCGCAGAGGAGGAGGACGCGAACCCGCATCCATCTTCCCTCGCGACCCGGTGTGGATGCGCGCCTCACGGTCGGATCACCTCGAAGCCGCGAGCATCGGGGGCCGGACCGCCCCGCCCACCAGCACCACCACCCGGTCGACGGGGGGAGGCCCCATGTTCAGCCGGGTACGGGCGAGCTCCTCGATCCGCAGGGGGCTCTTCAGCTCGGCGGCGCGAAGCTGCAGGCGCTCGTGCTCGCTCCAGAGCTCGCGGTACTCGGCGGAGAGCCGCGAGAGCGCATACCCGCGCTCGGTGACGCAGGTCCGCACCCAGGCGTGCAGCAGCATCGCCGCGGCGAGCAGCGCGCACGCCGCCGTCCAGGCGGCGAAGTCGTGCAGGCTCCGCCTTTCGATGCTCCGGCGCACCGCGCTGGTCGCAGGTCTCATGACAGCCTCGCCACCGCGCGCAGCCGCGCGCTGCGGGCGCGCGGGTTCGAGGAGGTCTCCTCCCCGGTCGCCATCACGGCCTTCTTCGTCAAGAGCTCCCACTGCGCGCTGCGGCCGCAGGCGCACACCGGCAGCCGCGGCGGACAGATGCACCCCGTCGCGAGCTTCGCGAATCCCTGCTTCACCATCCGATCCTCGAGCGAATGAAAGGAGATCGCCGCCGCGCGGCCGCCGCGGGCGACGATCCGCGGAAGCTGCGCCAGCCAGTCGCCCAGCGCACCCAGCTCGTCGTTGACGGCGATGCGCAGCGCCTGGAAGGTGCGGGTGGCCGGATGGATGTCCCGCGGCCAGGCCTTGCGCGGGATCGCGTCGGCGACGATCCGGGCCAGCTCGCGGGTATCGGCGATCCTCCGCGCGCGAAAGGCCTGGTGGATGGCGCGCGCGATCCGCCGGGCAAAGCGCTCCTCGCCGAGCGAGTCGAGGATCCGCGCCAGCGCCTTCTCGTCCCACTCCTCGAGCCGCTCGGCGAGCGGCTTGCCGCGCCCGGGGTCCATCCGCATGTCGAGCGGCCCGCCCGCGCGGAAGGAGAACCCGCGCGCCGGGTCGTCGAGCTGCGGCGAGGAGACGCCGAGATCGACGAGCGCGCCGTCCACCTCGCCGATCCCGAGCTGATCGAGCACGGCGCGCGCATCGCGGAAGTTGGCGTGCGCGACGGTCAGGTCCCGCTCGCCGAGCCGCTCCCGCGCGGCGGCGAGCGCTGTGGGATCCTGGTCGAGACCCACCACCCGGGCGCCGGCATCGAGCAATGCTTCCGCGTGGCCTCCGCCGCCCAGCGTCCCGTCGAGGATCAACTTTCCGGGGGCGGCGGCGAGCAGCGAAACCGTCTGGTCGCGAAGCACGGTCTGGTGGACGAACGGGTTCACTTGCGCATCATCCGCACCCGCGCCGCGGGCACGCCCACCGCGCAGGTCGCCTCCTCCACCGAGCGGAAGAGCGCCAGATCGAGGCCGCCCTTCGCCTTGAGGATGTTCGAGACATACGGATTGCGCACCGCGATCAGCAGATCGCCTCCGCGCGCGAGCAGCTCCCGCCGCCGGGCGACGAGGTCGGGGACGCCCGCGTAGTCGAGGTGGGTCACCTCCCGAAGATCGAGCACGATCCGCCCTGCCTCGGCGGCGGCGCGTCCGACGGTGTAGTCGATCGCCCAGAGCGCCTCGCGGTCGAGGTCGCCGCGCACCTCGACGGTGGCGACGTTCTCCTCCCAGCGGACGCCGGGCGCGCGGGGACCGGGCGCGGGCTTGAGCGCGAGGACCGCCGCCTTGTGATCTCCGCGGGACGCGCCGTTTCGTGAAGTCTTCTCCGCCATCGTCGGTTCCCTCGGGGTTACAGAAGCTCGCTCAGCCGCCGGGCCAGGTCCTGCGGCGTCTCCTGCGCGCGCGCCGCCTTCTGCACTTCGGCCCATCTCTGCGGGGTCCAGATCTCGATCCGCTCCACCGTTCCCGCCCAGGTGATTTCCTCGACCAGGCCGGCGTGCTCGCGCAGACTGCCCGGGATGAGCACGCGGCCGAGCTTGTCCACCGGGCACTCCTGCGCGGGCGCGATGAACGCGCGCGAGAGGAGGCGGATGTCGCGGTCGAACATCGATCGCGCCGCCACCTTCTCGGCGAGGCGCTGCCAGGCCGCCGGCGCAAACGCGACCAGGCAGGGATCGATCAGGTCCGGCGTGATGAAGAGCTTCTCCGCTCCCTGTCCGGCGAGCAGCTCGCGAAAGCGCGCGGGGAGGCTGGTCCGCCCCTTGGCGTCGATCGCGTGCTGGAAGACGCCGGAGAACATGGGCTG
>DASREU010000489.1:0-9092 GCA_035651935.1 Myxococcales bacterium
TGATCGTGGTGTGCGTGGAGGCGCAGCCGACCAACGGCTACATGCTCTGCACCCGGCTGAAGAAGGACGATCAGCTCAAGGCGATCCCGATCATCCTCACCAGCGCGAACGCGACGCCGGACAGCTTCGAGAAGCACAAGAAGCTGAAGACGCGGGCGGAGGAGTACCTGATCAAGCCGTTCGCGCCGCAGATCATGCTGGAAAAGGCTTCGCAGCTCCTCGGCGTGCAGCTTCCGCCGGAACAGGGTGAGGAGGAGATCGTGGCGGTGGAGGACGAGCCGCTCGGGCTGGGCGACCTGGTGGACGGCGAGGACGAGCCGATCTCCCTCTCCGCCGCCGACGTGGCCCAGGCGCGCAGCGCGCTGACCGAAGAGCCGCTGGTGGTGGAAGAGGTCGAGGAGGTCATCGAGCTCCCCGAGGAGGGCGGCGACAAGGATCTGGAGATGTTCGACAAGGCGTTCGACTCGCTGGGCACCAACGGCGCCCAGCCGCCCTCGAGCGCCACCAGCCGGTTCGCCGATGCTCCGGCGCAAGCGGCCGCCGCCCCGTCGAAGCCGGCGATCGCCATCGAGGTGGAAGCGCCGGCGGACGATGCCGTGCTTCGCTCGCTGGTCCAGGGCGAGGAGCCGGTGGCGGTCAACGACCCGGAAGACTTCGATGCGCGCATCGCCGAGCTGGAGTCGAAGCTCGCCGAGCGGGACGCCGAGCTGGATCACGCGCGCAAGGGCGCGGCCTCGAGCACCGAGGTGATCCGGATCAAGGAATCGAAGAACAAGGCGGAGAAGGAGATCCTCCGCCTTCGCGAGGAGCTGAACGCCAAGGACAAGGAGCTGGTCGAGCTGCAGGAGCAGCAGACGGCGCTGGAGTCGCAGGCGCAGCAGCTCAAGGACGACGCGGTGAAGCGCGAGGCGGCGGCCAAGTCGCTGCAGCAGCGCGCCGATGCGCTGGCGGCGGCGGCGAAGAAGTTCGAGCGCGAGCTGACCGCTGCGCGGGAAGAGGTGAAGAAGGGCGGCGCGGCCGGGGAGCTGAAGTCGAAGCTGGCGGCGTTCGAGAAGGAGCTGGAGGCGGCGAAGACAGAGGTCGCGGCCCTCACCGGCGAGAAGGACCTCCTCTCGGAAGAGCGCGACGATCTCAAGAAGCAGCTGGAGGAAGCGCAGGCCAGCGCGGAGAAGAACGAAGACCGCGCGGTGAAGGCCTACGCGAAGATCAAGAACGAGGAGAAGCTGCGGGAGAAGGCGCGCAAGGCGCTGGAGATCGCCCTGCAGCTCCTCGAGAAGAATGGCGCCGACGACGAGGACGCCGACGAATCAGCGAAGAAGTTCGCCTAGAATTTCGGGGCAATTCGTGAAGCCTAGTCGATGCCGCCCTTCTTCTCGACCATCTTCTTCGCCGCGGTGGCGAGGCCCTGCGGGACGTTGCGGTTCTTGGCCACCGACTTCACTTCGGCCATGCGCAGCGAGGAGAGGAAGCGCATGGAGACGCCCACCGGGGTCTTCGGATTGTTGATGAGATTGACCTTGATTTGGTAATTCTTCATCAATTGCCGGTTGTTGTAGATGTACTGGAGGACTTCCTGCGGAGACATGCGGGAGTTCGCCACCTTGGCGATCTCGCCCTCGGTGATGCGCGCCGACTGCAGCACCGCGAGCTGCACCAGCTTGTTGGGATCGCGCAGGAGGATGTTGCGCACCTCGCGGTTGCCCTTCTTGTTCGCCCACTCCACCTTCTTCGCCACGCTCAGCTTCATGATCTGCTGCGTGATCGAGAGCTTCTTCTCTTCCTCCCGCTGCTCTTCCGCGCTGCCGGGCGTGACGGGCATCTCCTCGCCGTCGGGCCCGGTGACGCCCATCTGCTCCAGAGCGGCCTCGGCCCGCGCCTCGGTCTTCTTCTGCTCCGCGGCGACCTTCTTCGCCAGCTCCTCGTCCTGCTCCGTGCCTCCGTGGATGCGGCGGCGCGCCGCGCGGAACGCAGGCACGTCCTCGAGGGCGAGCCCGGAGCGGACGCAGAAGTCGCAGACGTTGTCGACCGTGGCCGGCCGGGCCGCCGGGTTCCCCACCAGCGCGCGAACGATGTCCGGGTAGCGGAGCATGCGCAGCTGGTTCTGGGCGACGATCTCGACGATCTTCTCGTCGGCCACGGCGGCGATGCGCTGGAACGCGGCGTCCGGCGTGCTGGCGTTCAGCACCAGCATCTCCACGTACACGTGCTGGCTGGCGAAGAGCGAGGCGTAGTACCCGAGCACCGCCGGGTCCGCCGTCTCGTCGCGCAGCGCCACCGAGAGGATCCGGTCCGGCAGACCCGCCGCGCTCTTCTCCGCCGTCTCCCGGACCGCCTGGTCGGGGTCGAAGGTGAGCATGAACAGCGCGGTGGCCATCTCCTTCGGCCCCATCGGGACGAGGACCTTGGCCCCCATCATCCGCAGCGGGACGGGCGCTTTCGGGTCGACGTGCTTCTGGAAGTTGGAGGGCAGCGCGGAGAGCGGCACCGGGCAGGAGGGCGCCGGCGCTGGGGGGACCTGTGCTTCGCTCATCGCCAGATCCTAGCTCAGTCGGGCCGCGACATGGGGTCGAGGCGCACGCGCTTCGACCACTTCCAGGTCAGCTTTCCGATCCACTTGTTGAGGATGAAGTTGCGCGGCAGCCAGGGGATCGGCGGCGGCCGGCGAAGGCCGAGGGCGACGAACTCCGCGGTCACCCGGGGATCGTCGGGCGCCAGCTCCATCGCCTTGCGCAGCGCGCGGACGGCCTGCTCCTTGTTGCGCGTCACCACCAGGGCGCGCGCGAGGTTCACCAGCGTCTCGGTGGTCTGGAGCCCGCGGCGCAGCGCCTCCTCGCAGAAGCGGATTCCCCGCTGCCGATCGCCTTCCACCAGCACCAGCGTCAGCCCGTAGTTGGAGAGTACCCGGGCGTCGTTGAGGTTGCGGCGCCAGGCCTTCTCGAACACCTCGTGCGCCGCCCGCGGATCGAGGTCCAGCATCGACCGGCCTTCGTCGAGGATCCGGTCCAGCTCGCCGCGCGGCACCAGCGTGGGCGGCGGGCGCGGCGCCGGCGCGCTGGCCCGCGGCGCAAGCGCGTTCACCGCGGTCTGCGCGCGGGGAGTGGCGCGGACCGTGGCACGCAGGGCATCGAGCTCCGAGGGGGTCGCTCCCCGCGGCAGCTCGGGGCCGTCGTCGTCGTTCTCCGGCATCATCGCTCGCCCTGGTTGCGTTGGTAGATGATCCTCAGGCCGTCCAGCGTCAGCTGGTCGTCCACCACGTCGATCTGCTTCGACACGCTGCCGATCAGCGGCGCCAGCCCCCCGGTGGCGATCACCTTCGCCGCGAACCCCAGCTCTTCCTTCATCCGCGCGCAGATCCCGTCGACCAGCCCCACGTAGCCGTAGACCAGCCCGCTCTGCATGGAAGCGACGGTATTGCGCCCGACCACGTGCTCCGGCTTCTCGAACGAGACCCGCGGCAGCTTGGAGGCGCGGTGGAACAGCGCCTCCATCGAGATGGCGATGCCCGGCGAGATGGCGCCGCCCAGATACTCGCCCTTCGGCGTGACCGCGTCGAAGGTGGTGGCGGTCCCGAAGTCGACGATGATCAGCCCCTGCGGCCACTTGTCGTAGGCGGCGACGGCGTTGACGATCCGGTCCGCGCCGACCTCCCGCGGATTGTCGTAGAGCACCGGCATCCCGGTCTTCACCCCGGGGCCGACGAAGAGCGGCTTGCGCCCGAAGAACCGCTTCGACATCTGCTCGAGCGGAAACGCCATCGGCGGGACGACGCTGGAGACGATCACGTCGTGCACCTCGCTCATCTTCAGCGAAGCGAAGTCGAAGAGCGCCTTGATCTGCAGGCCGTACTCGTCGCCGGTGCGATCCTTTTCCGTCTGCACGCGAAACGAATCGCGGAGCTTGCCCGCGTCGAAAACGCCAAGCACCGTATTGGTGTTTCCAACGTCGATCGCAAGCAGCATCCGTCGCAGTATCGGGAGTGCGGCAAGCCCGCGTCAATCGTCCTTTTCACGACGCGCACCTACAGGATCGCGCAGTGCTCCACGTCGCCAGCCACGACGCGCACAAGCGTTCCGTCCGCGTCGCGGACCAGCAGCGCGCCGTCGTCCGCGAGGTCGACGGCGTCGCCCTCGATCGTCTCCCCGGCTCCGGTGATGCGCACGCGCCGTCCCAGCGTGCTGGAGAGCTGCCTCCAGCGCTCCGCCACCGGCGCGAAGCCTTCCGTCTCGTGCAGGCTGAGCCACTCCTCGAGGTGCTCCAGCAGGGCCGCGCAGACCACCGGCCGCGCCGTCCGCTCCCCGCTCTCGAGCAGCAGGCTTGTGGCGATCGGTCGCAGCTCCTCCGGGAGGTCCTGCATCTGCACCGCGACGTTGAAGCCGACGCCGAGCACGGCGTGGCGCACGCGGTCGGGCTCGGCGCGAAGCTCGGTGAGGAGCCCGGCGATCTTGCGCCCCTTGCACTCGACGTCGTTCGGCCACTTGATCCGCGCTGCCGGCGCGCCCATCTCGCGCGCGGCCTCGGCCACCGCCACCGCGGCCGCGAGGGTGATCTCCGGCGCACGTGTGGCCGGCAGCGCCGGCCGGAGGATCACCGAAAACGTGAGCGCCGTTCCCCGCGGCGCGACCCAGCTCCGCCCCCTGCGACCGCGCCCCTGCGTCTGGAAATCGGCGACCACCACCTCGCCGTGCAGCGCGCCCGCGTCCGCCAGGCGGTGCGCCTCGTCGTTCGTCGACTCCACCTCGTCGAAGTGGTGGATCCTGCGGCCCAGCTCACCCGTCGCGAGCAGCGGGCCGATCTGCGCCTCGCCCAGCCGGTCGGGCACCTCCACCAGCCGGTACCCGAGGCCGCCCCGGGTGTCGATCACGTACCCGCGCGAGCGCAGCGAGTCGATCCGCTTGAGCAGCTCCGCCCGCGGCACGTCGAGCTTGTCGCAGAGCACGCCGCCCGGCACGAAGTCGTCGGCGCACTCGAGCAGGAGCCCGAGCACGATCGCGTCCAGCTTGAGATCCGTCCAGTGCCCCTCGCCCGGGGAGGCGGGCACGGACGCAGGCATCAGGCGGCCTCCACCAGGAGACTGAGATCGGCCGCCGGAGCGGAGTGTGTCAGGGCGCCCACGGATACGTAGTCTAACCCGGCGGCGGCCACGCGCGGGAGCCGGTCCAGGGTCATGCCCCCGCTGGCCTCCAGCGGGACGCGCCCTCTGACCTGCTGCACCGCCTTGCGCAGCTCGTCATCGCCGAGGTTGTCGAGGAGGAGCATGTCCGCCCCGGCCTGCAGCGCCTCCTCGATCTGCTCGTTGGTGCTCACCTCCGCCTCGACCTTGAGCAGCGGGTGCGCGGCGGCGCGCGCGCGGCGCACGGCCTCGCCCACGCCCTTCGCGCAGGCCGCGTGGTTGTCCTTGACCAGGATGCCGTCGAAGAGCGCGCCGCGGTGGTTCACCCCGCCGCCCGCGCGCACGGCCGCCTTCTCCAGCGCGCGCATTCCCGGTGAGGTCTTGCGGGTATCGAGCAGCTTCGTCTTCGTTCCCGCGAGCGCCTGCGCGTACTCGCGCGTGAGCGTGGCGATCCCGCAGAGCCTCTGGAGCAGGTTCAGGGCCGTGCGCTCCCCGGTGAGGATGCTGCGCAACGATCCCCGCACGCGCAGCACGCCCTCTCCCGGGTCCGCCGGATCGCCCTCGCCCTTCAGCGCCTCGATCTCGCACCCGGGATCCAGCGCGAGGAACACCCGCGCCGCCGCCGAGACGCCCGAGACCACCAGCGTCTGCTTGGCCACGATCAGGCCGCTGCCTCGCGCGCCGGCCGGCACGCACGCCTCGGCGGTGAGATCGCCAGGGCCGACGTCCTCGTCCAGCGCGAGGCGGATCAGCCGCCCGACGGCGTCGTCCGGACGGCCGAGATCGAGCCCGCGCGCCTGCTTCTGCGGGCCGGAACGCCCCACCTACTTCGTGCCCTTCCGGGACGAGGGACGCCGCTTCGCGCCGCTCTTCCCCCGCGCGCCCCTCTGCGATCCGCGCCCGCCGCCCTTGCCACCGCCGGTGCGCCCGATGCTCGCCGCCGTCCTTCCCGGCCGCCCGCGGACATTCGCGCGAGACTGCGTCTTCATCGGACGCGTGGACTGCTTCTTCAGCTTGCCTCTTGCTCCGCGGGTGCCCTTCTTCGCGCCCTGCGCCGCCGCCACCCGGCCTGCCTTGGCGCCCTTGCCCACCTTTCCCGCTTTGTCCGCCTTGTTGCCCGAGCCGCGGACGCTCTTCGTTCCAGGCTTCGCCAGGTGCGTCTTCGCCCGCCGCGGCATCGCCCGCGCCGAGGCATCCGCCTGCGCGATTTCGGCGCGCTCCTCGTTCTCTTCCTCCTCGGACACGGGGCCGCGCCGCTTCTCGTCGGGCTTCTTCTCCATCAGCCCGCGCGCGATCGACTTCACCCGCGCCACCGCCCGCGCCGCCATCCCCTGCGCCTCGTCCTCGTCGCTGGCCTGCACCGGCGCCTCGGAGCCGCCCGGGCCGCCCAGGACCTCCTCGCCCGCGCCCGGCTCTTCGGCGGGCCGCGCGTGCTCGCCGGGGCTCCCCGATGCCGGACCGCCATGCGTCCCGAGTTGATCGAGAGCGCGGTGCCCCTGCTCGCCGGAAGCGCCATTTCCCTGCGACTGCTGCGGATTCTTGTCTTCCATCGCTTCCTCCACGCTGGTGACGCGCGCCAGGTGGCGCGCGAGCTTCTCCCGTTTTCCGGCGAGCTCTTCGGCCCGGGCGCGGTCCTTCTCCACCACCTCCGCGGGCGCCCTCTCGACGAATCCGGCATTGTCGAGGCGCTTGCGCAACCCTTGCAACTCGCTTTCGGTCCGGGCGATCTCCTTTTCGACACGGGCCCTCTCGGCCGCGAAGTCGATCAGGCCGGCGAGAGGAAGGTGCACCTCCACCTCCGGCTCGACGTGAACGGCGGCCTGCCGCGGGCGCGGCTCGTCGAATGCCCGGAGCGTCACCTCGCTGGCGTTGGCGAGGTGCTGGAACGCCCGCTCGTGCCGGCGGAACAGACCGCGGTCCCTGGCGAAGAGGATCAGCGGGATCTTCTGGTTCGGCGGGAGGTTCACCTCGCCGCGCACCGAGCGCGCCCCGTCGATGGCGCGGAAGATCACGTCCATCTCGCGCTCGGCCGCCTCGTCGCGCGCCCCGCCCGCGGGAAAGGGCGCGACCATGATGCTGCGCCCCGAGCGGTTCGGGAGCCGCTGCCAGATCTCCTCGGTGACGAAGGGCATGAAAGGGTGCAGGAGCCGCAGCGCCCCCTCCAGCGCGGTGAGCAGCGCGTTCTGCGCGCTGGCGCGCTCGGCCGGAGACTTCTCCCCATAGAGGGCGGGCTTGCTCAGCTCGATGGCCCAGTCGCAAAGCTCGTTCCAGATGAACCGGTAGATGCCGTTCGCCGCGTCGCTGAGCTGGAACTGCTCCAGCGCGGCGCGCGTCTCGTCCGCGCAGCGGTGGAACCGGCTGAGGATCCAGCGATCGTAGACCGAGGCCAGGGGCGCGCGCGAGTCGAACCCGTCCGCGTTCATCAGCACGAAACGCGCCGCGTTCCAGATCTTGTTGGCGAACGCGCGATAGCCCGCGATCCGCTCGGTGGAGAGCTTGATGTCGCGGCCCTGTCCGGCCATCGAGGCGAGGGTGAACCGGAGCGCGTCCGCGCCGTACTTGGCGGTGACGTCGAGGGGATCGACGACGTTCCCCCGCGTCTTCGACATCTTTTCGCCCTTCTCGTCGCGCACCATCGCGTGCAGGAACACGGTGCGGAAGGGCACCTCGCCCATGAAGTGGACGCCCAGCATCGCCATCCGGGCGACCCAGAAGAAGAGGATGTCGAAGCCCGTCTCCAGCACCGAGTTCGGATAGAAGGTCTGCAGAGCCTGCGTCTTGTCGGGCCAGCCGAACGTCGAGAACGGCCAGAGCCCTGACGAGAACCAGGTGTCGAGCACGTCCGGGTCCTGCGTCAGCCGGCCCGAGTGGCAGGTCTCGCAGTCGGAAGGCTTCACCCGCGCGACGTTGACGTGTCCGTACTCGCAGTACCAGGCGGGGATCTGGTGCCCCCACCACAGCTGGCGCGAGACGCACCAGTCGTGGATGTTCTCCATCCAGCGGAGGAACTCGGCGCGCCAGTTCCCGGGGACGAAGCGCATGTCGTCGACCTTCGCCACCACCGCGTCGGCGAGCGGGCGCGTCTTCACGAACCACTGCTTCGACATCAGCGGCTCGACGATGTTGCCGCAGCGCTGGCAGCGGCCGAGCGCCAGGGTGTGCGGCTCGCTCCCCCGGTCCAGCCCGAGCTGCGCGAGCTTCTCCTTGAGCGGAGCGCGCACCTTGATCCGGTCCTGGCCCTCGAACGGGCCGGCGTTGTAGTTCAGCGTCCCGTCCGGATTGAGGATGTTGATGAACTCGAGCTTGTGCCGCTTGCCGGACTCGAAGTCCTCGAAGCTGTGCGCGGGCGTGACCTTCACCGCGCCGGTCCCGAACTTCGGATCGACCAGCTCCGCGTCGCCGATGATGGGGAATTCCCGCCCGGTGATCGGGTGCCGCACGTTCTTCCCGATCATCGCCTGGTAGCGCGGGTCGTCGGGGTGCACCGCGACGGCCGTATCGCCGAGCATCGTCTCGGGCCGGGTGGTGGCGACCACGATCTCGCCGGAGCCGTCCGCGAGCGGGTACGCGAAGCGATACAGCTCGCCCTTCACGCCCTCTTCGTGGTCGACTTCCAGATCGCTCAGCGCGGTCCCGTCCTTGACGCACCAGTTGATCAGGCGCAGCGCGCGGTAGAGCAGCCCGTCCTCGTACAGGCGGACGAACGCCTCGCGCACCGCGCGCGAGGACTGCTCGTCCATGGTGAAGCGCAGCCGATCCCAGTCGAGCGACGCGCCGAGCGCGCGGTGCTGGATCGCGATCCGATCGCCCTGCGCTTCCTTCCAGGCCCAGACCCGGCGGAGGAACTCCTCGCGGCCGAGATCGTGGCGCGACTTCTTCTCGGTCTTCAGCAGCTCGCGCTCGACCACCATCTGGGTGGCGATCCCTGCGTGGTCGATCCCGGGCAGCCAGCAGACGTTGAAGCCGCTCATGCGCTTCCAGC
>DASREU010000490.1:0-2532 GCA_035651935.1 Myxococcales bacterium
GTCATGTCCTTGATGCCGCCGAGGTTCTTCTCGAGCTTCTGGCGCTCGCGCTCCAGGCCCGCGACCTCTTTCTTGGGCAGGCGCTCGAACGTGCCGTCTTCGGCCATCTTCTCGATGCCCTTCAGGCGATCGATGCCCTGCTTGATGGTCTTGAAGTTCGTCAGCGTGCCGCCGAGCCAGCGGTTGGTGACGAAGAACTGGTTGCCGCGCCGCGCCTCTTCCTGAATGACGTCCTGCGCCTGCTTCTTGGTGCCGACGAACAGCACCGAGCCGCCGCGCGAGCAGACGTCGCTGACGAACTTGAACGCCTCGCGCGCGAGCCGCACCGTCTTCTGCAGATCGACGATGTAGATCCCGTTGCGGGCGCCGAAGATGTACGGCTTCATCTTCGGGTTCCAGCGCTTGGTCTGGTGGCCGAAGTGGACGCCTGCCTCGAGCAGCTGGCGCATGGTGATGCCCTGCGCGGGCTGCATCGCTTGCGTCATGGCCGCAGGCGGCTCGGAAGCCGGCGGCGGCGGCGATGTGGCGGGTACGACGGTTTCGACGTTCTCGGACATTGTTTTTCTCCTCCACCTCCGTCGCGCCAAAGCGGGCCCACTGCGGGAACCCCGCCCTGATCGGGAGGTGTGCGTAGTTGGACTACAGGGACTGCTCACACTCTCCGGAGACATCCCGGAAAGGAGGGCGCGATCTAACAGGATCAGGGCTCTGGCGCAAGCCTATCCGAGGGGCTTGCCGCCTGTGACTCCGAGCACTTCCCCGATGACATAACGCGACTCGTCCGAGGCGAGAAAGACATACGCGGGCGCGAGCTCCGCAGGCTGCGCCGGCCGCGCCATCGGGTAACCTTTCCCGAATTGCTCGTTTTTCTCTTTGGGGAAAGAAGCGACGACGAGCGGCGTCCAGACCGGGCCGGGCGCGACGCAGTTCACGCGGATCCCGCGCTCGATCAGGCTCTGCGCAAGGCCCTTGGTGAAGGCGACGATCGCTCCCTTGGTCGCCGCATAGTCGAGGATGGCAGGGCTCGGATGGTACGCCTGGACCGAGGCCGTATTGATGATCGCCGAGCCCGGCTTCATCCAGCGCAGCGCGTGGCGGACGAGGTGGAACTGCGCCTCGATGTTCACGGCGAAGGTGCGGCGGATCCGCTCGGCATCGATCTCCTCGAACCTGTCCACCTGCTTGCCCTGGAATGCGGCGTTGTTGACGAGGAGGTCGATGCGCCCGAACTCGCGCGCCGCGGCGTCCACCACCCGCTCGCACTGCGATTCTTCGGCGAGGTCCCCGGGGACGAGGACGGCGCGCCGCCCCGCGGCCTCGATCACCTTCTGCGTCTCGCGCGCATCCGCGTGCTCGTTCCAGTACGCGACGACGATGTCCGCCCCTTCGCGCGCGAACGCCAGCGCGACGGCGCGGCCGATGCCGCTGTCCGCGCCGGTGATCAGCGCGACCTTGTCCTTGAGGCGGCCGAATCCCTTGTACGACGCCTCGCCGTAATCAGGCCGGGGCTCCATCGACTGCTCGCTCCCCGGCGGCTCCTGCTCCTGCCTGGGAAAGGGCGGCTTCGCTGCCTTCTCTTTGGGATCGGCCATCGCCGCAAGCTGCGCAGCGGCAAGGCAGGACGCATCCCCCGAGCAGCGAACCGTCCCTATGTTCCCTTGGATGCGCGCCCTGAGCGAGCACTCCGTCTTCATCTTCCTCCTCCAGTTCGCGGTGATGCTGGCCGCGGCGCGCCTTCTCGGAGCGGTGGCGCGAAGACTCCGGCAGCCGAGCGTCCTCGGAGAGCTGCTCGCAGGCATCCTCCTCGGACCGGCGGTCTTCGGCCATCTCTGGCCTGCGGCCCACGGCGCGATCTTCCCTGCCGACCAAACGCAGGAGCATCTGCTGGAGATGCTCTCCTGGCTGGGGATGATCTTCCTCATCCTCCGCACCGGCCTGGAGCTCGACCTGCGGCTGCTGCGCGCGCTCGGACGGGCGGCGCTCTTCACCAGCGCCCTGGGCATCGTGCTGCCGTTCGCCACGGGCTACGCGCTCGGCCAGTGGATGCCGGCGCCGCTCCTCGTCCGCGGCGGGAACCGGACGGTGCTCGCCCTGTTCCTCGCGACGGCGATGTCGATCTCGGCGGTGAAGGTGATCGCCAAGACGCTGCTCGACCTCAAGCTCACGCGCCGCGACGTGGGCGCGATCATCCTCGCGGCCTCGATCGCCGATGACACCGTCGGATGGGTGCTCCTCTCCGTCGTCTCCAGCATCGCCATGTCCGGCGCGGTCTCCGCGCCGACGGTGCTCCGCCCGCTCGCAGCGGTGTTCGCCGTGATCGCGGGTGCGGTGCTGATCGGCAGGCCGCTGGTCCTGCGCCTGATCTCCTGGATCGAGCGCGGGCGGGCGCTGGAACACGCCACCACCAGCGCCATCGTCGTGCTCACCTTCGCCCTGGCTGCGCTCACCGAGGGCCTCGGGATCCACGCCGTGTTCGGCGCCTTCATCGCCGGGCTGCTCGTCACCTCCTCGCCCCGGGTGCGCCAGGCAACT
>DASREU010000491.1:0-4720 GCA_035651935.1 Myxococcales bacterium
CCAGCTGTACTGCAGCATCAAGAGCCGGTTGCAGACCCCGATGGCGAGCGCGCCGCCCGAGCCGCCCTCGCCGATCACCACCGAGATCACCGGTACCAATAGTCCGGCCATCTCCTCCAGGCAGACCGCGATCGCCTCGGCCTGGCCGTGCTCCTCGGCGTCGATCCCGGGATACGCGCCGGGCGTGTCCACGAAGGCGATCACCGGACGCCCGAACCGCTCCGCGAGCTTCATCAGTCGCAGCGCCTTCCGGTAGCCTTCGGGCCGCGGCATCCCGAAGCTGCGCACGATGTTCTCCTTGGTCGATCTCCCCTTCTGCTGCCCGATCACCATCACCGGCTCGCCGTCGAAGCGGGCGAGGCCCCCGATCAGCGCCTGATCGTCGCCGAAGGATCGGTCGCCGTGCAGCTCCATCCAGTCGGTGAAGAGCCGCTGCACGTAGTCGAGCATGTACGGCCGATTCGGGTGACGCGAGAGCTGCACCACCTGCCAGCGCGAGAGCTCGTTGAAGATCTCCTGCTGCAGCCTGGCGCAGCGCTTCTCCAGCCGCCGGATCTCGCCGTCCAGGCTGCCGGCGCTCGCGGATCCGGTGCCGGTCGCGGCGTGGCGCTTCAGCTCGGCGAGCTTGGATTCCAGATCGAGCAGCGGTTTTTCGAAGTCGAGCGCGTAGGTGGCCATCGATCCTTTCACTTCTCCTGCTCCGCCGGCGCGCCCTCGTACCACCGCGCCGCGACCTCGCAAAGGCGCACCGCGTCGAATGGCCAGTCGAGCGGAGGACCGGCATCCTTCGCGAACCAGGTGCGCTGGCGCTTGGCGTACCGCCGCGTGCGCGCCTTCGTGCGCTCCTCGGCGAGCGCCCACTCTCCGGTGCGCAGCGCCTCGGCGCACTCGCCGTAGCCGATGATCTTCAGCGCCTTGGTCGCGCCGCGCTGGAGGAGCCACGCCGTCTCGCGCCGCAGCCCCTCGCCGGCGAACATCCGCCGGGTGCGGACGTCGATTCGCTCGCGCAGCACCTCGCGCGGCGGATCGAGGAACCAGATCAGCGCGTCGTACCGCGTTTCGGCGAAGCGATGCTCCCGCTGCAGCTCGCTGAGCGGCTTGCCCGAGAGCGCGTGCACCTCCAGCGCGCGCTCGATCCGCACCCGGTCGTTGGGGAGGATCCTCGCCGCCGCCGCCGGATCGATCGACCGCAGCCGCTGGTGGAGCGCGGGCACGCCGAGCCTCTCGAACTCCTCGCGCAGCGCCGCGCGGAACTCCTTCGAGGCGCCGGGAGCGTCGAGGAGCCCCCGAAGCAGCGCCCGGATCCAGAGCCCGGTCCCGCCGGCGACGATCGCCCGCTTCCCGCGCGCGTGGATGCCGGCGATGGCGGCGTCCGCGAGCTGCACGAACCGCGCCGCGTCCAGCTGCTCTTCGGGATCGGCGACGTCCAGGAGGTGGTGTCGGGCGCGCGCTTGCTCCTCCGCGGTGGGCTTCGCCGTTCCCGCGTCGAGCCCGCGGTAGCACTGCTGCGAGTCCGCGGAGACGATCTCGGCCTGGAGACTCGTAGCCATCTCGACGGCGAGCGCGGTCTTTCCCGAAGCGGTCGGGCCGCAGATGACGAGCAGGCGGAGCACCGCCGCAAGCTACAACAGCTTGTCCGGCGTGATCGGCAGCGATCGCACGCGCTTCCCCGTGGCGGCGAACACCGCATTCGCGATCGCGGCCGCCGCGCCGGTGATCCCGATCTCGCCGATCCCCTTGACTCCCGCGGGATCCACCCCGCCGTCCTCCTCCACGGGGACGAAGATCGGATCGATCTCGACGACGTCCGCGTGCGTGGGGACGTGGTAGTCGGCGAGATCGCGGGTCATGATCCGCCCGAGCTTCTCGTCGTAGACGGAGTGCTCGTGCAGCGCCATGCCGATGCCCCAGACCATTCCCCCCATGAACTGGCTGCGGGCGAGCCGGGCATTGAGGATGCGCCCGGCGGCGAAGGCGCCCACCATCCGCGTCACCCGCACCATCCCCAGCTCGGGATCGACTTCCACCTCCGCGAACTGCGCGCCGAACGAGTGCAGCGCGTACTTCTTCCGCTCCTCGTCCGGAGCGACCTCGCCGAGGGCTTCCACCGGCCCGTTCGGCTTGCCGCCAGCAGCGTCGAGCTTCTTGCGCAATGCCCGGCACGCGGCCTCGACCGCCGAGGAGACGCTCGCGGCGGTGATCGAGCCGCCCGACCGGGGCGCCTCGGGCATCTCCGTGTCCCCGAGGTCGAAGCGCACCTTCTCGTAGGGGACGCCCAGCGTCTCGGCCGCCACCTGGGCCATCACCGTGTAGGTGCCGGTGCCGATGTCCACCGCCCCGCTCTGGACGAGGACGGTCCCGTCCGGATTCATCCGCGCCAGCGCCCTCGCCTTGGTGAAGTTCGCCGGATACGACGCCGTCGCCATCCCGGTCCCCACCAGCTTGCCGGCCCGGAGCGTCACCTCGGGCACCCTCGTGCGCTTCCGCCACCCGAACCGCTCCGCCCCCATCTCGTAGCAGCGCCGCAGCGACTTGCTGGAGAAGGGCTTCCCCTCCGTCGGATCGACCTCCGCGTAATTCGTCAGCCGGAGCTCGATCGGATCGATGCCGAGCTGGTGCGCGAGCTCGTCGATGGCGGACTCCAGCGCGAAGCTGCCGCTGGATTCGCCGGGCGCGCGCATGTACGTCGGGGTCCCGATGTCGAGCCGCACCAGGCGGTGCCTGGTCTCCACGTTCGCGCACTTGTACTGGTGGCGCGAGACCAGGGCGGCGGGCTCGAGGAAGTCGTCGAACCGCGAGGTGGTGGAGACGCTCTCGTGGCGAAGCGCGGTGAGCTTGCCGGAGGGCTCGGCGGCGGCGGCGAGCGTCTGGCGCGTGTGCGGGCGGCCGCCGACCATGCCGAACATCTGCGGCCGCGTCAGGGCGATCTTCACCGGGCGCCCGAGCTGCTTCGCGGCCAGCGCCGCGATCACCACGTGGGACCAGGCCGACCCCTTGCAGCCGAACCCGCCGCCGACGAACTTGGTGATCACCCGCACGTTGCCGGGCGGTACGCCGAAGGCGTGCGCCAGCTTCTTGCGGACGCCGAAGATGCCTTGCGTCGCGTCGTAGACGGTGAGGCGATCGCCGTTCCACACCGCCAGGGTCGCGTGCGGCTCCAGAGGATTGTGGGTCTCCGGCGGGGTCTCGTAGATCGCCTCGACCTTGTGCTCCGCCCGCCGCAGCGCCGCGTCCACGTCGCCGCGCACCTGGTCCGCGGGCTGGCCTCCCGCCGAGGTCTGGATGTCGTGCGGGAAGCCGTTGCGCAGCTCGTCTTCCATCCGCACGGTGAACGGCTGCGGCTCGGCCGTCACCCGCACCAGTGCGGCGGCGTGCAGCGCGCGCTCGAAGGTATCGGCGATCGCCACCGCAACCGGCTGGTTGCTGTAGAGGATGCGCTCGTCCTGGAACACCTGCACCACGCGATCGCCCCGATCCGCGGGCTCCGTTCCCCCGGGAAGCTTCATCGCGTTGCGGGGCGTGAGCACCGCGATCACGCCCGGCTCCCGCTCCGCCGCTGCCGCGTCGATGGCCGCGATCCGTCCGCTGGCGATGGTGCTCGTCACCAGCACTCCATACGCGACGCCCGCGACCGGCCACTCATACGAGTACCGCGCCTCGCCCGTGACCTTGGCGCGGCCGTCGGCGCGCAGGTAGGGCTTTCCGATGTCCGAGCTCATCGCAATGCTCCCGCGGAAAGGGTGAACGCGCGGACCGCGGTTCGCTTCGCCAGCTCCACCTTGAAGGCGTTGTCCCGGCGCGGCTTCGCGCCGCGGAGCGCGATCTCCGCAGCCTGCGCGTACGTCTCGGGCGCCGCGGGCCTGCCGATCATCGACTGCTCCGCCTCCGCCACCCGCCACGGCCGCGTGCCCACGCCGCCCAGCGCGAAGCGCGCGGCGCGGATCGCCCCGCCCTGCACCTGGACCGCGGCGGCGCAGGAGGCGAGCGCGAAGGCGTAGGACTGGCGATCCCGGACCTTCACGTACCGCGAGCGGGCGGCGAGGTCGCCCAAAGGGACGCGGACGGACGTGATCAGCTCTCCCGGCTGGAGCGAGAACTCCCGGTCGGGATGCTCGCCCGGCAAGAGGTGCAGCTCGGAGACGGGAAATTCACGTTCGCCCGCCGGACCGCGCACCCGGACCCGGGCGTCGAGCGCATACAGCGCCACGCACATGTCCGACGGGTGGGCCGCGATGCAGTGATCGCTCGTCCCGACGATCGCGTGCATCCGCGTCCAGCCCTGCATCGCGTCGCACCCCGAGCCGGGCTGCCGCTTGTTGCAGCGCGTCCCCGGGTCCCGGTAGTACGCGCAGCGCGTGCGCTGAAGCAGGTTGCCCCCGACGGTCGCCGCGTTGCGAAGCTGCGGGGACGCGCCGGAGAGCAGCGCCTCGGAGAGGCCCGGGGCGAGGCGGCGGACCTCCCCGTGCTCCGCGACCGCGGTGTTCGACGCGAGCGCGCCGATCTCGATCGCGCCGTCGCGCACCTCGATGCGGCGGAGATCGAGCTTGCTCACGTCGACCACGCGCTCCGGACTGAGCACCTCGATCTTCATCAGATCGACGAGATTGGTGCCGCCGGCGAGAAACGCCGAGCCGGCGCCGGCGGCGACGGCGTCGTCGAGGCTGGCCGCACGCTGGAAGGTGAAGAGGCGCATCAGGCCCTCCCCGAGACTTCGCGGATG
>DASREU010000492.1:0-5898 GCA_035651935.1 Myxococcales bacterium
GGATCTCGCCTTGGTCGGTGGCAAGGCCCCGAGCCTTTGGTTAAACGGTCAGACTCTCTGGCTCATCGGCATGGTGTTCAACATCACCGCCTCGCTCCTCGGTTCGGTGAACTTCCTGGCCACCATCATTCAGCTCCGCGCCCCCGGCATGACCTGGATGCGGATGCCCTTCTTCTGCTGGGTGCAGTTGATCACGGCGTTCCTGCTGCTGCTGGCGTTCCCGCCGCTCGAAGCGGCCGGCATCCTGCAGCTGATGGATCGCGTCGCCGGAACCAGCTTCTTCATGCCGAGCGGCCTGGTCGTCTCCGGCCACATCTACCACGCGGCCGGCGGCGGAAACCCGCTCCTCTGGCAGCACCTCTTCTGGTTCCTCGCCCACCCCGAGGTCTACGTCCTCATCCTCCCCGCGATGGGCATCGTGGCGGAGGTGATCGCGAACAACACCCGCAAGCCGCTCTGGGGCTACCGGCTCTTGGTGTACTCGGTGATCTTCCTCGGCTTCATGAGCTTTCTGGTCTGGGCGCACCACATGTTCATGACCGGCATGGGCACCACCATGTCGACGTTCTTCCAGACCACCACGATGATCATCTCCATCCCCAGCGTGGTGATCCTCACCTGCTTCATCATGTCGCTCTACGGCGGGAACATCCGCTTCAACGCCCCGATGCTCTTCGCCACGGCGTTCCTCCCCATGTTCGCCATCGGCGGCCTCACCGGGCTGCCCCTCGGGCTCACCGCCAGCGACATCTACCTGCACGACACCTTCTACGTGATCGGCCACTTCCACTACGTGGTCGCGCCGGGGACGCTGTTCGCGCTCTTCGCCGGCGTCTACTACTGGTACCCGAAGGCCACCGGCCGAAGGATGAACGAGACGCTGGGCAAGGTGCACTTCTGGCTCAGCTTCGTCGCCATCAACTTCGTCTTCATGCCGATGTTCTTCCAGGGCATGGCCGGGCTCTCGCGGCGCCTGTACGACCCGACGGTGTACGCGCACGGGCGCGGCGTGCAGACGCTGAACGTGGTGATCTCGCTCGGCGCCTGGATGCTCGGGCTCGCGCAGCTCCCCTTCATCGTCAACTTCTTCATGAGCCTGAAGAACGGGGCGAAGGTGGCGGAGAACCCCTGGAACGCCACCACCCTCGAGTGGGCGGCGCCTTCGCCTCCGGGACACGGGAACTTCATCACCGAGCCGGTGGTGTACCGCGAGCCGTACGAGTACAGCGTTCCGGGCAAGAGCAACGACTACTCGCCGCAGTTCCGGGCGGAGGGCTGAGATGGCCGAGACCGCAATCCCCTACGTGGTGAAGCCGCACCCGGTGACGGGCATCCCGAACGGGAAGTTCGGCATCTGGCTCTTCCTCGCCAGCGAGGTGATGCTCTTCGGCGCGCTCTTCTCCAGCTACGTGCTGATCCGCACCGGCGCGCCGCACTGGCCGCCTTCCGGCGGGCTCTCCAGCGACATCCTCAACGTGCCGCTGGGGACGTTCAATACCGCGGTACTGATCACCAGCTCCATCACCATGGTGCTCGCCTGGGCCTCCTGCAAGATGGGGAATCTCTCCCGCTTCAAGATGTGGATGGGCGCGACCGTCCTGCTCGCGCTGGTCTTCCTGGTGGTGAAGTATTTCGAGTACTCCGACAAGTTCCACCACGACCACTTCCCCTCGCACGACAACTTCTTCGCCATCTACTTCGTGCTCACCGGTCTGCACGGGCTGCACATCATCGGCGGCGTGATCGTGAACACGTACCTGCTCGGACCGGGCTCGAAGCTCTGGGCCACCGACCCCGAGCACTTCACCAACCGGGTGGAGAACGCCGGCCTCTACTGGCACTTCGTCGACCTGGTCTGGATCTTCCTCTTCCCCTCGCTCTACCTCCTCTGAGGTCCGGGATGACCGAAATGCAGGCCGATCCGCACGCGGAAACCCCCGAGCAGTTCAAGAAGCACCTCTCGAAGTACTACGTGGTCTTCGTGGCCCTGCTCTGCCTGACGGCGATCACCGTGGGCGTGAGCTACCTGCGCCTCGAACGCCCGCTGGCCATCACCCTGGCGCTGGTGATCGCCAGCGTGAAGGCGGGCCTGGTCGCCGCGGTGTTCATGCACCTGATCGACGAAAAGAAGGTGATCTACGCGGTGCTGCTCCTGACCGCGCTCTTCTTCGCGCTGGTCCTCACGCTGCCGAGCCTGACCGTGTTCGAGCACCACGCCGGGATACCGGGGACGTAAGGTGTCGCTGAAAGCGTTCCATGTCTTCTTCGTGATCGTCTCCGTGCTCTGCGCGCTCGGGTTCGGCGCCTGGGCCGTCGGCGATTACCTGAGGACGGGACGCCCGGGATCGCTGGTCCTGGCGGTGCTCGGGTTCGTCGCTGCCGCCGCGCTCGTCTGGTACGGGTTCTGGTTCCTCCGCAAGCTGAAGAACGTGAGCTACCTATGATCTCCTTGCTCCTCGCTTGCCCGATCTGCTTCGGCGGCGCCGACACCGAGCAGGTGCGGGCCGCGAAGGCCGGCGTGCTGGTGCTGCTCGGCTTCATCGTCCCGCTGCTGGTCGCGATCGGGTTCATCGCCCGCTCCTGGGCGAAGCGGGCGCGCGTCCTCGATGCGGCCGAGAAGCGGGCCGCTACCTCTTCTCTGCCATCGCGAGCTTGGTGAGAAACGCGAGCTGGGTGCCGGTCACGTCGAGGCCTGCCTCGCCCACCCGCTTCGCCAGGTCGTCCTTCACGTAGCTCGTGTAATAGGGCTCGTGGAAGCGCGCGGGGAAGGCGAGGATCTCCCGCTCCAGCTCCGGCGCATCGACGAGCTGGACGCTGTCCGCGACCACCACCAGCCCGGAGGGGCGGACCACCCGCGCCATCTCCCGGAGGATGCGGGCGCGCACCTCCTTCGGCACCTCGTGGAGGAGATAGATGCTGGTGACCGCGTCGAACGAGGCATCGAGGAACGGCAGCTTCTCGGCGTCGTCGCAGACCAGGGAGACGTCGAGGTCGCGCGGCAGGACCTCGCGGGCGCGGGCGATGTAGTGCGGGGAGAGGTCGAGCCCGAACAGCTTCGCCTCGGTGGGCAAGGCCGCTCCGAGCATCTTGAGCAGGTGTCCGGTGCCGCAGCCGACGTCGAGCACGCGCAGCGGCCGCGCGGCGGAAGCGTTCCGCGCCCGCGCCAGGCGCACCACCGGCGGGATGATCCGCCGGCGCATCGCGTCGGCCGTGCCCCCGAAGAGGAGCTCGACCTGGAGGTCGTAGAGCGCCGCGCTGGTGTGTCCGAGGTAGCCTTCGCTCTGGAAATGGAAATTCTGCGCGTAGTACTTCGGGTAGCGCTCCGGCGCGGCGTCCTCGGGGAGCTCGCGGAAATCGCCCCTGCCGATCCGGGCGCGCGTCCGCGGCAGGTCGGCGAGCAGCCGCGGCAGTGCCTGCGCGTACTCGCGCCAGGGGAGCGTCTCGATCAGCTCGCGCGGGTAATACCCCGCCTCCGCATCGCGAAAGTCCTCCTCGAACAGCGCCTCCAGCCGGCGGCGCAGCGACGCGGCGGCGGCGGGCGAGGAGGGGTCGTCCCAGCGCAGCAGCGCCCGCGAATACGCCAGGTACGCGATGCGGACGGCCGCGGCGCGGGCGACGCGGGATCTCACGTACATCCTGCGCGACAGCTCGCGCCTCAGCTCCGCAACCGCCATGCGGAAGATCCTTGCCTGCGGGCGCACGGAGCGCAACTCTCTCTCCGATGGAGATCGTGCCGCTGCCGAAAGTCGGTCCCGGGCAGGAGTTCGAGAGGCTCGAGGTGCGTCCGCGCGACCGGGTGTTCGTGCTCACCGGCGCCGGCATCAGCGCGGAGAGCGGGGTGAAGACGTTCCGCGACGCGGGCGGCCTCTGGGAAGAGCACCGGATCGAGGACGTCGCCACCCCCGAAGGATTCGCCCGCGATCCGAAGCTGGTCTGGCGCTTCTACTCCGAGCGGCGGCGGCAGGTGCAAGGCGTGCAGCCGAACCCGGCGCATCTCGCCCTCGCCCGGCTGCAGCAGCAGATCGGAGACCGGCTCTTCCTCTGCACGCAGAACGTGGACCCGCTGCACGAGCGCGCCGGGTCCCGCGACGTCCACCACATGCACGGCGAGTTGCTCAAGACGCGGTGTCGCTCCTGCGACCGGGACGCCTTCGAGGACCTGGGCGAGTACCCGGAAGGCAAGGCGCGGTGCGATCGTTGCGGCGACCTGCTGCGGCCCCACGTGGTCTGGTTCGGCGAGATCCCGTTCGGGATGGACCGCATCTTCGCGGAGCTGAGCGAGTGCGACCTGTTCGTCACCATCGGCAGCTCCGGCGCCGTCTATCCGGCGGCGGGGTTCGTCTCGCACCTGCGGCACAATCCAACCTCGCGCGGCAACTTCGCACGCTGCGTGTACATCGGGCTGGAGCGGCCGGAGAACACGCACTCGTTCGACGAGTGCCGCCTCGGCAAGGCCGGAGAGCTGCTCCCCGATCTGTTCCACGTTCTGTAGCGCCCGCGTCGTTGGGATATGGTTCGCGTCATGAACCGTGTGTTCCTCGCTGCGCTTCTGCTCGCGTCGGCTCCCGCGTTCTCCGCAGGCCTCGCTTCCCGCTCGGCCGACACCTGGGATCCGCGGGAGCCGGACCTGGAAGGGCTCTATGCCGCCCTGGGCGGCGGCGGCGGGCTGGTCTTCACGCCCGGCGACAACGCCTTCGGGTACGACGGCGAAGTGCGGGTCGGGTACAGCTTCGGCCCGAAGCTGCAGATCTACCTCTCCGGTGCGATGGACGTCGCAAGCTTCTCCGGGGATTCCATCCACACCGAGCAGATCTCGGCCTTCCTGCAGTACCACCTGCTGGTCCGGGGGCCGGTGATGGTGTACGGCCGCGCCGGTTTCGGTGTCGGCCTCTCCACCGACGTCGTCCCGGGAAGGACCGCCGCCGGATTCGCCCAGGCGGGAGGCATCGGCGTGGAGATCCGGGTGGCCCCGAACCTCTTCGTCGCGCCGGAGATCTTCTACCGGCACGCATACCTGTCGGCGGGCGGGTCGGACATCCGGATCCAGACCGCCGGGCTGCAGTTCTCGGTCGTCTACTACTGAATCGGAACGTGCCGCGCGCTCCACTTCCCGCGCGCGCGCTCGATCAGGCCGACGCAGACGGGAAGCGAGAACCGGCGCGGCCCCGCGCTGCCGGGATTGAACCACCACGCGTCCTCGTCCTTCTCGTCGAGCGGCTTGTGGCTGTGCCCGAACACCACCACGTCGGCCGGCTCGCGGCGCAGGGCGGCGCGCGCCTCGTCGCGGACGTGCATCACGAGAAACGTCAGGCCGCCCAGCTCGATGCGCGCCATCTTCCCGGCGGGGCCGCAGCGCCAACCGTCGTTGTTCCCCGCGCAGGCGGTCACCGGCGCGATCTCGCCCAGCGCTTTGAGCACCTCCTCACCGCCGATGTCGCCGGCGTGGAGGATGTGGTCGACCCCGCGGAAGACGTCCAGCACGGCGGGGCGGAACAGGCCGTGGGTATCGGAGATGACGCCGATGCGCATCCCTGAAGTATAAGGCGCCGATGGAGCTTCTCTGCCAGACGTCGCCGGCGTGGGTGGAACTGGCGGTCGAGCGCTTCGACGAGGTGCTGGTCGATCACGCGCATTGCGAGAAGAAGGCGGCTGCGCAGGCGCTCTCGATGCTTTCTGCATTTCCCGGAGTGCCGGGGCTCGCCCGGGCCATGGCCCGGCTCGCGCGCGAGGAGGCGGGACACCTCGCCTCGGTAATCGCGCTGATGGAGAAGCGCGGCCTCGTTCTCGGGCGCGATCCCGGCGACCCGTACGCGCAGGGGCTGCAGCAGATGGTGCGCCAGCCTGCCGCCGAACGCCTGCTGGACCGCCTTCTGGTGTCGGCGATGATCGAGGCGCGCA
>DASREU010000493.1:0-7479 GCA_035651935.1 Myxococcales bacterium
CCTCGTACCGCTGCAGGACGCGCCAGCGGTGCGAGCAGTCCATCAGCTCCGCCCGGAGCGCGCGCGTGTCCGCCTCGATGCGCAGGAGCGGCATGGCGGCATCCATCGGCCCGGCGGCGTCGGTCGCCCTCGCGCTCCAGGTGCCGAGGTTGACGTACAGGCGCTGGACGCCGGGACGTCCTTCCTGCACGGCCCAGTCCATCACATGCGTGTGGCCGAGCACCAGCACGTCCGGCGGCGGCGGCTTTTGCTTTCCCGGCAGCGACTTGGCCCCCTCCAGGACGGCCAGGGCGGAGGCCCCGGACCGCTCCCAGAGATCGTCGTCTTCCTTGAGCCGCCAGCGCAAGAGCGCGGGTGTGGTCACCCATGCGAGCGGACGCGCAAGAGCGCCGTTCTCGACCAGGATCTCCAGGAGCGCGTCGATCAGCCGCTCGAACACGCCGGGCTGCAGCCAGCGCTCGAGCACCGGGATCACCCGCTCTTCCGGACGCAGCGCCACCAGCCGCTCCGGGCTGATGTGCACATTGGTGCGCGGAGCGAGGTGACGCAGGAAGGGGATCACCGCGTGGTGGATCACCGCCGTCATCGTCTCGCCTCCGCCGGTCGGCGTGGCGTTCGAAGGATCCCAGAGGTGCCCGTGCTGGAGCACCACCCACTTGTCGAGCACGCGCCGCGCGGCCATCGGCTCGATCTGCACCTTCGACAACCCGATGCCGTCCAGCGCCTCGCGCCCGCCGCTCTCGGCGAGCTGGCGGTCGTGGTTCCCGGCCACCAGCGTCACCCCGGACCGTGCGGAGAGGGTCTCGAGCGCCTGCAGCGCTACCGGGTTGCTCTCCCGGATGGCCTTGAGGATCGCGGGCAGCGGCCGCGCCGGCCTGTCCTCGATGGGCACGTCCAGCCGGAGCCCGAACTGCGTGATGCCCTTGCGGGGCGGGCAGGCCGCGGTGATGTCGAAGATGTCCCCGAGCAGCACCAGTTCGCTGTCCGGGTCCCGCGCGACTTTCTCGCAGAGCTCGGCGATGCGCCTGCCCTGATCCTCGTCGCGGAACATGGGCGCGACCGCGTCGTCGCCGAGGTGCAGATCGCTGATGACGTAGAGGGCCACGCGATCAATCTAGCCCGGAGGGCGGGGAGGCAATACGGATTAGCGCTTGCGCCGGGTCCCCTTCTTCGGCGCCTCGGCGGAAGAAGGGTGATTCGTATTGTGTCCCCGTTTCTTCCGTTTCTTCCAGCCTTCCTGTCGGAGCAGGGTGGCCTGTTCCCGGGCGACCTGGGGGGCCAGGGTGCCGTCGTGTCGGGCGACCCGCCACCAGGGGACGTCGTCGAGGCGGTGCAGCGCGGAGACGACGGCCCGGGCGGCGCGGGGCTTGCCCGCGCGGAGCGCCACTTCGCCGTACGAGAGCGTCGTCCCGCGCGGGATGCTGCGGACGATCCGGCGGACGGCGCGGACGAAGTCGCCCATCGCGCCGTTTTATCCGACCGGCGGCAGCAGGTCTTCGAGGAAGTATGCGGAGAGCTCGGCGCGGCCGGTCACGTTGGCTTTGCGGTACAGGGAGAACGCCTGCTGCCGGACGGTCGCTTCGCCGGTCTCGCGCATCTGGCCGATCTCCTTGTGGCTGAGACCCTTGAGCAGCAGCATCCCGACCTCGCGCTCAGCTGCGGTGGCGTGCCAGGCTTCGAACTGACGTTCGATACTCTCGGAAACGCCGCGCACCACCAGGTCCTTTTCCTCGCGCGAACGGCGGGCTTCCGCGCGGGCGCGCCCGATCAGCGCGGCGCCCGCGCACGCCGCCGCCACGAAGAGCGCGATCTCCAGCGCCAGATGCGCCGCCGAGGCGCCGGTTCCGCGATCCGCCATCAGATCCGCCGCCGCGAAAGCCGCGGTGACCAGCGCGAGAGTGCCCGGAATGATTGCCGAAAGTGGCCTTCTCACATCTGTTCGATGGCCGGCCAGCACGGTCCGAGCATAACCGCGGCCCAAGGAGGACTGAATGGACCAATTGACGCTGCACAATGCTCTCGTTCACCTGCCGCTGGGACTCTCGATCGGCGCCGCTCTCCTCGCCGTGGCGCTCCTGCTCGCCATCTGGCGGAACTGGCTGCCCGCCCGCTCGCTCGCGCTGCTGGTGCTGGTCGAAGCCCTGGTTCTGGCCGGGGGCATCGCTGCCTTCCGCACCGGGGAAGCGGCGGAGGATCGGGCGGAGCGCCGCGCAGGCAAGGCCGCGATCCACCGGCATGAGGAGCGCGCCGAAGCGTTTCTGTGGGTCACCGGCGGCGGCCTGCTGCTCTCCGGCGCTGCGCTCGCGATGCGCCGTCCGCAGTGGTCGCGTTGGGGCGCCGCTGCCGCCGCCGCCGGCGCGCTGGCGGGAGCGGGGGCCGGATTCTGGACCGGGAAGGCCGGGGGCGCGATCGCCCACCCGGCCGGCAACGCGGCGGCGGTCGATCGGGTCGCCGACCAGGACGACGACTGACGCCTATCGCCGGCCGAGCCACGCGCCGACGAGGACGGCGGCAAATCCGAGCAGGTTCGAGGCGGCCACGTAGGCGAGGGCGGACGCGGCGCGGCCCAGCTCGAACAGCCGCAGCGTCTCGAACTCGTAGGTGGAGAACGTGGTGTACGCGCCGACGAACCCGATCGGCAGCAGGTAGCGCAGGTTCGACTCCGGGATCCGCCCCGAGCCGGCCCCGACGAAGAGCGAGATCAGCATGCACCCGCTGACGTTGATGAACAGCGTTCCCCAGGGCCAGTGCGCCCCGAACCGCTGCGCGAACGCCAGGGAGACGACGTAGCGCGCGACCGCGCCGAATGCGCCGCCCACGGCGACGAGCAGGATGGGGATCACGCGGGCATCCTACGAAATTCTGCCGCGACAGCGCTGAGGTAGGCGCGCCGCTACGTGCACTGACAGTGTCCGATTGCACCGACAGAGACTCACAAGACCTTTGTTTTCAACGACTTGCACAGAATTGCGCAGCCGTTCTACAACCGCTCAGACGGTCGCTCGGCGGGGGAACGATGGACGGCGTCGACAGCCTGGATCCGCCGGACCTCGAGCCGATCAGCGAGGCCTGCGAGCGGCTCGGGGCGACGCTGATCCACGAGATCCGGCACCCGCTGCTCGGCATCAAGGCCGGCCTCGAGCTGCTGGCGCGGAGCGGCGGCGCCGCGATCGACAGCTCCGCCGATTTCCGCATGGTCCGGCTCCAGACGGGGCGGCTGGAAGAGCTCCTCCGCACGTACCAGCAGCTCTTCTCGCGCGAGGCTCCGGAGTGCGCGGAGTTCGCCGTCGCGCCGGTCGTGCGCCGCGCCGTCGAGCTGCTCGAGCACCGCCTGGCGAAGCTCGGAAACCGCTTCTCCCTCGGCGAGGATCCCGCCGTCCGTGGATGGGGAGCCGCGAGCGCGGTCCTGCACGCGCTCACGAACCTGATCGCCAACGCAGTCGAGGCGGTCGAGCGGGCTGGTTCGGAGGGCCGCATCGCCGTTCGCGTCCTTGCCCGCGCCGGCGGAGGCGCCGAGGTGCGCGTGACCGATGAAGGGCCTGGCATCCCCGAGGAGCACCGCCAGCGACTCTTCAACGCCCGATTCACCACCAAGCCCGCCGGGAAGGGATCGGGGCTCGGCCTTCAGATCGCGCGGACGCTGATGGCCCGCTTCGGCGGGGATGTCCGGCTGGTCCCGGAAGGCGATCCGCTCCGGTTGCCCTGGGCGACGGAGCTCAGCATCCGCGTGCCGCCCGCTCCGCCTTGAAAAAACGCGGGGCGCACCCGCTGCGCGTGCGGTAGAAAGCGGGACATGGATGTCGTGCTCATCGATGTCGCCAAGGATCCGCTCACCAAGCTCTATGGCGCCTACCGCACCTGCTACACGCCGAAGACGCCGCGCGAGGTCTGGGACGACATCGCCGCGGGGACCGTGCCGCGCGAAAAGATCGCGCAGTTCGTCGAGGACCGGCTGAAGACCGGCCACGTCTCTCCGCTCGAGCAGGTGGTGTTCTGGTTCGGCATCTCCGGCGTCTCGCGCTCGCTCAGCCACCAGTTCGTCCGCCACCGGATCGGCATCTCCTTCGAGCAGCAGTCGCAGCGCTACGTGCGCTTCACCGGCAAGAACGAGGAGCGGCTCGAGTACGTCATGCCCGAGAGCTGGCGCGAGGCGGGCAGGGCGGCCGAGTTCGAGAATCTGATGGGCGAGATCACCCGGGTGTACCGCGAGGCGGTGGCCGCCGGCATTCCGGCCGAGGATGCGCGGTTCGTGCTGCCCAACGCGGCGCCGACGAACTTCCAGATCATGGTCAACTTCGCCGAGCTGCTGCACATCGGCGATCTGCGGCTCTGCACCCGCGCCCAGTGGGAGATCCGGCAGATGGTCGCGCGCATGCGCAGCGAGCTGATGCGCACCATCCCCGAGCTGGCGAGGTACATGCAACCGAAGTGCGGCGAGAAGCGGATGGGGTACTGCGACGAGGATCTCAAGGCATACGAGGCGTGCCCGATCTCCAACTCCCGTCCGCACAAGCTCCAGGTGATCGAGGTGTTCAAGCGCGTTCGCAGCGAGAGCGGCAAGCCGATGCGCGACCTCGACGAGACCGACTTCAAGGCCGCGGAGGAGTTTCGCGAGGCCAAGGTGTGACCCCGGCCGCCGCTGCGCCCGACGACCTGTCGCCGGACGAGCTGCGCGAGGCGTGGCCGGCGCTCTCGGCGGAAGAGCGCGCAGAAGGGCTGCGGCTTCTCCCCCGCGACACCGCGGAGGACCTCTTCTTCAGCCTCGGGGGGCAGCAGCAGGCCGACGTGCTCGCAGCGCTCCCCCCGCCGGAGCAGCGATCGTGGGTGCGCGGGCTCGCGCCGGACGACGCGGCCGACCTGATCCAGGAGTCGCCGCCCGAGCAGCGCGACCGGCTGCTCTCGATGCTCGACGACCAGACCCGCAAGGAAGTGCAGGCGCTGCTTGCATATCGCGAGGACCACGCCGGCGGGCTGATGAACCCGCGCTTCGCCCGCCTGCGACCGGAGATGACGGTCGACGAAGCGGTGACGTACCTGCGCCGGCAGACGCGGCAGTCGGTGGAGATGACCTACTACGCGTACGTCCTCGACTCCTCGCAGCGGCTGCTCGGGGTGGTCTCCTTCCGCGAGTTGATGGCGGCGCGCGGCGACCGGCACATCAGCGAGGTGATGAAGACCGACGTGCACAGCGTCGATGCGGACGCCGATCAGGAAGCGGTCGCGCGGCTGTTTCGCAGCACCGGCCTGATGGCCATCCCGGTGGTCGACGGCGAGCAGCGGATGAAAGGCGTCGTCACTCTCGACGACATCGTCGACGTGGTCAGCGAGGAAGCCACCGAGGACATCCAGAAGCTGGGCGGCAGCGAGAGCCTCGGCGAGCCGTACCTGACCATCGCCTTGCACCGGATGATCAAGAAGCGCGCCGGCTGGCTGGCGGCGCTGTTCCTCGGCGAGATGCTCACCGCGACGGCGATGGGTGTGTTCGAGAAGGAGATCGACCGGGCGGTGGTGCTGGCGCTGTTCGTGCCGTTGATCATCTCCAGCGGCGGCAATTCCGGATCGCAGGCGACGTCGCTGGTGATCCGCGCCATGGCCCTCGGCGAGCTGCGGCTGCGCGACTGGTTCCGCGTCATCCGCCGCGAGCTCGGGGCGGGGCTGGCGCTCGGGTCGATCCTCGGCTCCATCGGCCTGGTCCGGATCCTGCTCTGGCAGGTGTTCTTCAAGACGTACGGCGAGCATTACCTCCTGGTCGGGCTGACGGTGGCGCTCTCGCTGGTGGGCGTGGTGACGTTCGGCACGTTCGCCGGGTCGCTCCTGCCGTTCCTCCTGCGGCGGCTCGGGTTCGACCCGGCGAGCGCGAGCGCGCCGTTCGTGGCGACGCTCGTGGACGTGACGGGGCTGATCATCTACTTCTCGATGGCGAGCGCGATCCTGACGGGCACGCTCCTCTAGAACGGCGCGACCCGACTCGCCCCGGGGCGAGTTCAATTCTGAACAGATGCTCGCGTCACGCGAATCGAAGCTTCGAGCGGCGAGGTCGGCTGCGGCCGGACGTCCGTCGTAGTTGACAGCCCGCTCGGTGGGCGAGCTTTCTACCCCTCCCGAACCCCCCGGAGGGACTCCATGAAACGCACCCTGTTCGTAGTGGCCGCGCTCCTGCTGTCGGGTCTTCGAGCTCGCGCAGACGCCCCGACCAACCTCAACGAGAAGACCGTCGCGCAGCTGCAGGCGATGATGGCCTCGGGCCAGCTCAGCTCGGCGGCGCTGACGCAGTACTACATCGACCGCATCCTCGCGCTCGACCAGAACGGTCCCGGCGTGAACGCCGTGATCGAGCTGAACCCGGACGCAATCTCGATCGCGAAGGCGCTGGATCTCGAACGCGGCCGCGGCAAGGTGCGCGGCCCGATGCACGGGATCCCGGTGCTCCTCAAGGACAACATCGACACCGGCGACAGGATGCAGACCACCGCTGGCTCCTTCGCGCTCTTCGGGCAGCCCGCGCCGCGCGATTCGACGGTGGCCGCCAACCTGCGCGCCGCCGGCGCGGTGATCCTGGGCAAGACGAACCTGTCCGAGTGGGCGAACTTCCGATCCTTCGAGTCCGTCAGCGGCTGGTCGGGGCGCGGCGGGCAGACCAACAATCCGTACGGGATCAATCGCAACCCGTGCGGGTCGAGCGCCGGCTCGGGCGCCGCGGCTTCCTCCAACTTCGCCGCCGTGTCGTTCGGCAGCGAGACGGACGGCAGCATCGTCTGCCCGGGAAACGCGAACGGCGTGGCCGCGATCAAGCCGACCGTCGGTCTCACCAGCCGCGCCGGCGTGGTTCCCATCTCGCACACCCAGGACACGGTCGGTCCGCACTGCCGCTCCGTCGCCGACTGCGCCGCCGCTCTCGGCGCGGCCCAGAGCCGGACCTTCGACGGCCGCGACCCCGCGACTGGCGGCGTGCCGCTCGGCTGGCAGGGGACGGGCAAGAACAGGCCCAACATCCCGATGGATTACACGAAATTCCTCGACGCGAACGGGCTCAAGGGCGCGCGCCTCGGCATCACCCGCCAGGGGCTCGGCGGATTCGATCCGAACGTTCCCACCCCGCAGCCGGTGACGGACGCGATCGAAGCGGCGTTCCAGGCCCTGACGGACGCCGGCGCGACGCTGATCGACCTCGACGCTCTCGGCTACAACTTCTCCGGCGGCCCGGGCGAGTTCCTCGTCCTCTGCTTCGAGTTCCGCAACGACGTGAAGTCATACTTCGCGACGCGGACGGGCGTGCCGGTCGCGGGCGGCGATCTGGGCACGGCCATCGCCTACGACAACGCGCATGCCGACGTGGAGATGCCGTTCTTCAACCAGGACATCTTCGACCTGTGCAACTCGCTCGCGCCCGGCGCCGACGATCCGCAGGACGCTTTCGGCGGCATGACCTACAACCAGGCGCTGGCGCTGGACCAGAACTTCACCCAGCAGAACGTCGAC
>DASREU010000494.1:0-22320 GCA_035651935.1 Myxococcales bacterium
CGTCTGCACCGACGAGACCAGCCCGAGCTGCTTCAGGTAGGACGGCGTCATCGAGAGCGTCAGCGCATCGCCGATCGCCTCATGGAACCCGTCGTTCGCGCCGCCCTGGTAGAGGACCGGCAGCTTGTAATAGGCGTGGAAGTAGTAATCGTGGCCGAGCTCGTGGTGGATGGTGGTGAGGTTCTCCTCGATGGGCGGGTTGCGGATGCACATCTTGATCCGCAGGTCGTCCGAGAAGGTCACGTCCCAGGCGCTGGCATGGCAGACCACGTCGCGGTCGCGCGGCTTGGTCAGCATCGATCGCTCCCAGAACGTCTTCGGCAGCGGATCCAGCCCCATCGAGGTGAAGAAAGCCTCGCCGGTCTTCGCCACCTTCGTCGCGTCCCACTTCTGCGCCGCCAGCGCGCCATCCACGTCGAGGTTGGCGACGCCCCTGAACGGCTCGACCAGCGGGTACACGTTCGTCCACTCCTGCGCCCACATGTTGCCGAGCAGGTGCGCCGGGATCGGCTTGCCGTCCGGGACCTTGTCCTTGCCGTAGGTCTTCTGCAGCTGCGCGCGGACGTAGCAGTGCAGGTCGTCGTACAGCGGTTTCACCTGCCGCCAGAGGCGGTCGGTCTCCTGTTCGAACTGCTCCGGAGGCATGTCGTAGGCGGCGCGCCACTGGTCGCCGAGGTTGGCGAAGCCGGCGCCGCGCGCGCCCTCGTTCTGCAGCTCCACGAACCGCGCGTACCGCTGCCGCTGCGGACGGGCCGTGTCGTGCCAGGCGGTCCAGGCATCGAGCAGCTCGCCGTAGTCGTGGCTCCGATCGAGGATCTTCGAGAGGTCTTCCAGGTCGCGACCCTTCGCGTCCTTCGCGGCGCCGTAATAGCCTTCGAGGCGCGCCGCGAGGGAGGTCATCTCCAGCCGCTTCGCCGGATCCTCGAGGACGGCGCTGCCGACGCGCAGCAGGTAGAGCATGCGCGCGGTGTCCGGATCGAGCTGCAGATCCTTGAACTTCGTGGCCGTCTTCGCCGCTTCCGTCTGGTACGCCAGCACGCGCTCGTTCGCCGCGGCGGCGTTCCGTTCCGTGTCCTCGGTGATGTACGTGTTCTTGATCCAGTCCGCGGTGGAAGACTCGGTGAAGAGGCGCTTGAGGTCGTCGTTCACCCTGGCGACGAACGGCTTCGCGTCCGCCGGCGAAAGCTGTTGCGTCTGCGCGCTCGTCTTGGGCGGAGGCGTCTGGCTCCCCGCGGAAGCACAGGCGCAGAGCGCCGCCGCGGCGGGAAGAAAGGGGCTTTTCATGGCGGCGCAGGCTACTTGAACAGCGTGCCGAAACGCCAGCGCTCGCGGGCGCCGCGCCAGATCTCCTGCACGCCCTCCACCGCGAGCTCGAGCGCCCCTGCGCGGGCGGTGGCCGCATCCGCCGGCCGGAAGTAGATGTTCGCCGCGCCGCCGCCGTCGGGAACCGCGGCGAAGAAGGGCAGGAAGACGGCGCCGGCGTGCGCCAGGCCCTGGTAGTCGCCGAGGAAGTACGCGGGCCCGTCGACCAGCGGCGCTCCCTGCAGGTTGAAGGGCGTGCCGATCGACGTCTCCGAGAAGCTCTTGCCGCCGTCGTTCGAGGTGGCGAGCCAATGCGTCACCGTCAGGCGCGTGTGGTCGGCCGGATCGTCGTTGCGCAGATCGTAGAAGCTGACGCCGAGCGTTCCGCCGTCGGCGACCGCCACGGCGGGCGTGAACGCCGGCGCACCGGGGGCCTTGACGTTCACTTGCGCCGGAGCGGACCAGCTGGAGCCGCCGTCGATGCTCTTCGAGAGCGCGACCGAGTCGTGCGCACCCTGGGAGAACCGCGCGTCCTCCCAGGCGACGTAGAGGGCGCCGCTCGCGCGATCGACGCCGATGCCCGGCACGACCGATCCGGTGCGGACGCCGGTCTTTGTCTTCGCATCCGTCACGCCGACGAACTGCGCCTCTGCGATGGCGACCGGCGGCAGCCAGGTGTTGCCGCGATCCTTCGAGCGCACCACGGTGATGGTGGCGATGGGATTCGTCGAGCTGTTGTTCGAGATCACCACCAGCAGATCGACCAGCGTCGCGTCGGGCAGGACCACGATCTGGTTGGCGATGGTCTGCGCGTCCGGACCCGGATCGTAGACGTTCCGCGCTGCTTCCCAGGTAGCTCCACGATCGGTGGTGCGCGCGAACCAGACCGGCCCGGTGTTCTGCGGATTGGTGGGATTGGTGAAACCGGTCAGCCGGTCCCAGACAGCGTACGCATACCGCCCATCCAGCGGGTCGGCCGTGATCGTCTCCTTGTCCATCGCCAGATCCGGATCGGTATCCTGCTGGAGCACGATCGGCGCCTCCCAGCTGCGGCCGCCGTCCATCGAGCGGCTGACCAGCATGGCGCGGTTCGGCGCAGTCATGTCGAAGGCGTACCCGATCTGGTACGCGACGCCGCCTTCGCCGATGCTCACCCACGGGTCGGTCGCGCGATCGAAGACGCCGCCCGAGCAGCGGGTGAACTTCGCCGCGCCCAGCGTCCAGGTGCGGCCGCCGTCGAAGCTCGTGCCCGAGACCAGACCGTTCGCGCCGCCGTTCGACCAGCGATCCTGCTGCCAGACACCGATCAGGTGCTTCGGGTCGGACGGATCCGCGGCGAGGGCGGGCTCGACCTCCGCGTCCCGGGACACTGTTCCCTGCCCGGCCGGCCCGGCGCAGGAAGCGCTCCAGGGCGCGACTCCGGAGACCGCGATCAGATCGGAGGGCGCCGCCGTCTCCCCGACGCAGGCGGCGCAAGCCAACGGGACCCATGCCGCCGCGCGGCGCATCCGGCCAGCGTAGCACGGTGGTAGAAGGGCTCGCATGTCCCCCGACGACGCCGTGGTGACGGACTTTCGCGATCGGATGACGTACGGCGGCTACCTGCAGCTCGACAAGCTGCTTTCGGCGCAAACGCCCCTGAGCAACCCTCCGCACCACGACGAGATGCTGTTCATCATCCAGCACCAGACCAGCGAGCTCTGGTTCAAGCTGATCCTGCACGAGCTTAGGGCGGCGATCGGATTCGTGCGCCGCGACGAGCTCGAGCCGACCTTCAAGATCCTCGCCCGGGTGAAGCACATCCAGGCCCAGCTGGTCTCGCAATGGGCGGTGCTCGCGACCCTCACTCCCTCCGAGTACGGCGAGTTCCGCCACGTGCTCGGTCCGGCGAGCGGATTCCAGTCGGTGCAGCACCGGCTGATCGAGTTCATGCTCGGGAACAAGGACCGGCGGCTGCTCCTGGTCCACGAGCAGAACCCTGCCGCGCACACCGAGCTGCTCGCGGCGCTGCAGTCGCCGACTCTCTACGACGAGTTCCTCCGCTACCTGGCGCGGCGCGGGAAGCCGGTGCCCGCGCACGTGCTCGACCGCGACGTGACCGAGCCCCACAGAAGCGATCCCGGCGTCCGCGCGGTGATCCGCGACATCTACGAAAAGCCCGCCGACAACTGGGACGCCTACGAGATGTGCGAGAAGCTGGTGGACGTCGACGAGCAGCAGGCCCTCTGGCGCTTCCGCCACGTCAAGGTGGTCCAGCGAATCATCGGCTGGAAGCGCGGCACCGGCGGCACCGCCGGCGTCGATTATCTCAAAAAGCTGGTCGACGTCCTCCTGTTCCCCGACCTCTGGGACGTCCGCACCGAGCTGAAGGGCTGAGAAACCGGGGACACGATACAGGTTTCATTTCTTGCGCTACGCGATGCCGTGAGCTCGCAGCAGCGGGACGAGCTTCTCTTCCGCCGCCCGGATCCCCCGCTCGTAATCGGGCTCCGGCTGCAGCGCCAGGTCCGCGAGCAGCCGCGCCTGGACTTCGCCCGCCTCCAGCGCAATCCGATAAGGGATCCGCGTGAACGTGACCAGCTGGTACCGCGTAAGGTAACGGCCCGGCATGCGGTCCTGCAGCTCGTGCTCGATCTCGCGCATGCGCAGGAACTGCGGGTCGGCGACCTTGTCGCACATCTCGACGAAGTTCTCCACCGCGAGATCCGCGATCGCGTCGGTGTCCGGCTTCCGCGCCTTTGCGAACTGCGCAAAATCGCCGGTCCAGCCGCCGGTGAGCATCCCCGAGAGCAGCGTCACGTCCTCGAAGCCGGCGTTCATCCCCTGGCCGAAGAACGGCACGATCGCGTGCGCGGCATCGCCGATCAGGAGCGCGCTGCCTCGCGACCAGGGCCAGGCTTTCACCGTCGACATGCGGCCGAGCGGAGCGCGCATGAATTGCTGCGCCAGCGCGGGAATCAGGGGAACGGCGTCCGGGAAGTGCCGTTCGAAGAACGCATGCGCTTCCACTTCCGTCCGCAGCTCGGCGAACGATGGCGATCCCTCGAAGGGCAGGAAGAGCGTGCAGGTGAAGCTGCCGTCGCGGTTCGGCAGCGCGATCAGCATGAAATTCCCTCGGGGCCAGATGTGGAGCGCTTCCTGGTGCAGGCCGAAGCCGCCGTCCTTCGGCGGCATCGTCAGCTCCCTGTAGCCGCTGGAGAGGTCCTCCTGCGCCACCGCGCCGCCGAGGCTGTCGCGCAGCGCGGAGGCGCTGCCGTCGCTGCCCACGATCACCTCCGCGCGAACCTCGCCGCCCGGCTCGAGGCGCGCGATCTTCCGGTCGCAGTCGTACGCGACCAACCGCTGCCCGAAGTGGATCCGGACGCGGCCGGTCTCCTCCGCGCGCGTCATCAAGAGCTTGTTCAGCTCGCCGCGAGACATCGAGTTGATGTGCTCGCGATCGCTCTGGCCATAGGGCAAGAGCGCCAGCTTGCCGTCGATCGCGTGGGTCATCCGCCCGCGCATCGGGACCGCCTGGCGCAGCACGTCCGCGTCCAGACCGACCTCGTGCAGCGCATGCAGCCCGCGGGTCGACACCGCGAGATTGATCGAGCGCCCCGCCGAGAGATCCACGCGCCGCATGTCCGGCCGGCGCTCGTACATCTCGATCGAGTACCCGCGCTGCGCGAGCGTCAGCGCGAGCAGCGAGCCGACGGGACCGGCGCCGACGATGACCAGGTCAGGCATGTGGCAATCCGGCGATCAGTGCGCCGAGGCGCTGCACGTCCAGGAACGAGTTGTAGAGCGGCGCGGGAGTGATGCGGACGAGGTCGGGCGGACGCACGTCGACGACGGCGCCCCGCTTCGCGAGCTCGCCTGCGATGCCAGGCGAGCGGAAGCGCACCGTCAGCATCGACCCGCGCGGCTCCGGCGTGAGCACCTCGGCGCCTCGCCTGCGCAAGAGCCACTCGAGGTACGCGGTCAACCGATCGCCCTTGCGGCGCAGCGCCGGCATCCCGGCCCGGTCGAACAGCTCCATCGACGCGCGCAACGCCGCGAGCTGGAGGATCGGCGGGTTCGAGACCTGCCAGCCCTCGGCGCCGCGGATGGGTGAGAAGCGGGGCGCCATCTCGAAGCGGCGCGCCTTGTCATGGCCCCACCAGCCCTCGAAGCGGGGAAGCTGCGCGCCGGCATGCCGCTCGTGCACGAACACGCCGCCCAGACCGCCGGGCCCGGCGTTCAGGTACTTGTAGTTGCACCAGGCGGCGAAGTCGGGACCGTCGTCGTGGAGGGAGAGCAGGAGGTTCCCGGCGCCGTGCGCCAGATCGAACCCGATGAAAGCGCCCTGCGCATGCGCCGCCCGGACCAGCGCGCGCATGTCGCACGCTTTCCCGGTGAGGTAGTTCACGTTCCCGATCAGCGCCAGCGCGATGTCGTCGCGCCCGGTGAGGTCCCGGAGCGGGTCCGCGCTCTCCAGCACCGCATCCGCGGCGCCGTGAAACCGCGCCTGCGACGCGGCCGCGTACTGGTCGGAGGGGAAGGCATCCTTCTCGATCAACAGCCGATGCTTGCCGGGGCGCGGGCGGTAGAACGAGACCATCAGGAGATGCAGGTTCACCGACAGCGTGTTCATCACCACCACTTCGTGTGGCAGCGCACCCGCCAGCCGCGCGGTGCTCCCGGTGAGCAGCTCGTGGTACCGGACCCAGGGATTGCGCGCGGCGAAGTGTCCCTCGACGCCGAGGCGCGCCCAGTCGTCCAGCTCAGCGAGCACGTACTCGCGCGCGCGGCGCGGCTGCAGCCCCAGCGAATGGCCCGCGAAATAGAGCGGGCCGGAGTCGGGGAAGAGGAACTCCGCCCGGAGCGGCGCAAGCTCGTCCTGCGCGTCCTGGGCGGAGGCCCACTCCGGGGAGTCCTCAAAGGTCATAGTCGCCCGATGTCCGCCCGAGCCACTCCAGCGCCGTTCCCGTGCGCAGCCGCGCCCGCACTTGCGGCGCCAGATCGAGGGAGTCGATCAGCGCGCCAGGGCGCGCCTCCCCGAGCGGAAAGGGATAGTCCGTGCCGAGCGCGACGCGCTCCGGGCCGAAGACCTCGAGCAGGAGCCGCAGCGCCCGCGCATCGTGCACCAGCGAGTCCACGTAGATGCGGCGGAGGTACGACGAGGGCGGATGCGGGTTCTCGGCGGCGACCAGATCCGGGCGCACGCAAAAGCCGTGCTCGATCCGCCCGAGCGTCCCGGGAAAGGCGCCGCCCCCATGCGCGAACGCGACCCGAAGCCGCGGCAGCCGCTCCAGGACCCCGGAGAAGATCAGCGAGCAGATGGCGAGCGACACCTCCGCCGGCATCCCCACCAGCCAGGGCAGCCAATATTTCTGCATCTTCGCCTGGCCCATCATGTCCCAGGGATGGACGAAGACGGCAGCGCCCAGCTCGGCTGCGCGCGCGAACACCGGGAACAGCGCCGGATCCGACAGGTTCCAGTCGTTGACGTGCGACCCGATCTCCACACCGGCCAGGCCGAGCTCGCCGATGCAGCGCTCGAGCTCGCGCGCCGCCAGGTCCGGCGCCTGCAACGGCAGCGTCCCCAGCCCGGCGAACCGGCGCGGATGCTCCCGGCAGAGCGAGGCGATGTGATCGTTGAGGTGCCGCGCCAGGTCGCTCCCGCGCCGCGGCTCGAGCTGATAGGCGAAGAGGACGGGGACGGTCGACAGCACCTGCACGCCGACGTCCGCCGCGTCGCACTCGCGCAGCCGCTCGGCGCCGTCCCAGGTGTTGCTCCCGATCTCGCGGAAGAGCGTTCCGTCCTCTCGCAGCATCCGCGCGCGGCATCCCGTCCGCTCCAGCCGGATCGGGCTCCAGGCGGGCAGCTCGGCCGGGAGCACGTGCGTGTGCACGTCAAGGCTTCGCATGCTTGCGGCCACAGTTGCGACAGGTGGTGTGGGCGGCGTTCCCCCAGTAGCGCTCGAACACCGGCGGGAGCTGCTTGACGATGTCCGTGAGGTGGAAGGACTCGCGGTAGAGCTCCCTGCCGCAACCGTCGCAAACCCAGAGGAAGGTGTCCTTCTCCTCCGGCAGGCGCCGCCGCTCGATCACCAGCCCCACCGTCTCGGCCGGACGCTGCGGCGAGTGCGGCGTGTTCGGCGGCAGGAGGAAGATCTCGCCTTCGGCGATGGGCACGTCCACGCGCTTTCCGCCCTGGAGCGTCCGCAAAACCACGTCACCTTCCACCTGGTAGAAGAACTCCTCCCCCTGGTTGACGTGGTAGTCGGTGCGCGCGTTCGGGCCGCCCACCACCGTGACCATGAAGTCGCGATCGCCTTCCCAGATCTGCGCATTGCCCACGGGCGGCTTGAGCAGGTGGCGGTGCTCGTCGATCCACTTGCGGAAGTTGAGCGGCTTCATGCGGGACGGACCTCCGCGATGCACTTCAGCTCGATGGCGATGGGGGTCGGCAGCGCCGTCACTTCCACCGTGGTGCGGCAAGGCCGCGCGCCGCCGAAGTGCTCGGCGTAGAGCCGGTTGTAGGCGGCGAAGTCCGCCTTCATGTTGGTGAGGAACACGGTGACGTCGACCAGATCCTCCCAGCGCGCTCCCGCGTCCTCCAGCACCAGGCGGACGTTCTCGAAGACGGCGCGGCACTGCGCCTCGATGTCGTAGCTCTCCACGCTCCCGTCGGCGCGCAGCCGGACGCCCGGGATCTCGCGCGACCCGCGCCGGCGCGGCCCGATCCCGGAGAGGAAGAGGAGGTTCCCCACCCGGCGCGCATGCGGGTAGGCCCCCACTGGCTCCGGCGCGCGCGAGGAGTCGAATTCGCCGGAGCTCATAGCTTCACGCAGACGTTCTTCGGCTCGGTGAAGAAGCGCAGCGCGTCCATCCCTCCCTCGCGGCCGACGCCGGAGTCCTTCACTCCGCCGAACGGGGTGCGCAGGTCGCGCAACATCCAGCAGTTCACCCAGATGATGCCGCTGTGCAGCCGGGCCGAGACCCGGTGCGCCCGGGAGAGGTCGCGCGTCCAGAGCGAGGCAGCGAGGCCGTACCGGGTGGAGTTCGCCAGCTCGACCGCTTCGTCGGCGCTCTCGAACGGGAGCAGGGTGGCCACCGGTCCGAAGATCTCCTCCTGGTTCGTCCGGCAAGCGGGCCCGAGTCCCTCGATCAACGTCGGCTGCACGAAGAAGCCGCCCGCGCATCGCCCGGGCACGGCCGCCCGACCGCCGCCGCAGAGGATCCGTCCCCCTTCCTCGCGCGCCACCGAGAGGCACCCCATCACCTTGTCGAAGTGCTGGCGCGAGACCAGCGCCCCCTGGTCGGTGGCGGGATCGAGCGGATCGCCGACCCGCAGGGCGCGCACGCGCTCGACCAGCGCCTCGCGGACCTCGGCGTAGACGGACTTCTCCACCAGGATCCGCGAGCCGCAGAGGCAGATCTGCCCGGTATTGGAGAACGCGGCCCGGACCGTCTGCGGAATGGCCTCGCGCAGATCGGCGTCGGCGAAGATCAGCGTCGGGTTCTTGCCGCCCATCTCCAGCGAGATCTTCTTGAACGACGCCGCCGCCTCGCGAGCGATCTCGCCGCCGACCCGCGTCGATCCGGTGAAGGAGACCGCCCGGATGTCCCGATGCGCGCAGAGCGGCGCGCCGGCCCGCGGGCCGAGGCCCTGGACGATGTTCAGCACGCCGGGCGGGAGCCCTGCCTCCGCGGAGAGCGCCCCGAGCAGGTGCGCGGTCATCGGCGTCACCTCCGACGGCTTCGCCACCACGCAATTGCCCGCCGCCAGCGCCGGCGCGATCTTCCAGGTCAGCAGATACAGGGGCAGGTTCCAGGGCGAGATGCAGGCGACGGCGCCGAGCGGCTGGCGGAGCGTATAGTTCAGCGCGACCTCGTCCGTCGGATGCGCCTCGCTGGAGAACTGGGTGACCGCGTCGGCGAAGAAGTCGAAGTTCTGCACGGCGCGCGGGATGTCCACCGAGCGCGCCAGCGAGAGCGGTTTTCCGGAATCGACGGACTCCGCCCGCGCCAGCTTCTCCAGGTCGCGCTCGATCAGCCGGGCGAGCCGCCGGAGGATCTTCGAGCGCTCGCTCGCGGCAGTGGTGGACCAGCCCGGAAAGGCCCGAACCGCCGCGGCGACCGCGCGGTCGACGTCCGTGGCGTCGGAGCTGGCGACCCGCGCGTACTTCTCGCCGGTGGCCGGATCCACGTCGTCCAGCCACTCCGAAGCGGCGGCGGCCACAGGGCTTCCGTCGATGAAGTTGAGGACGTCCTGCATCCGCCGGATGCTTTACCGCCATCGCTTGTGTGCGTCGAGAGCAGCAGCGCGATTGCGTCGACGGGGTTGCAGACGGCGGTCACTCCTCCAGCTCGGCACAGGCAGGCGAGGCGCCGGTCGCCTTGATCGAGCCCAGGAACTTCTCCAGCGTCGCGTGCGAGGTGATGCCGCTCTCCAGCCGCAGGACGGTGAGCGCCGCCTTCCCGGCGCAGAACGGAGCGACCGCGATCCGGAGCTGCAGGCCCGCGTTCTCCACCTCCCACGAGCGCTCCTCGGCGGGAGCGCCCGCGAGCGTGCGCCGCTCCTTTCCCAAAAACGTCAGGTGCCCGCCCTGGGCGGCGGCGATCTGCGCGGATGCCGCCTGGAAGAACGCGTCGAGCGACTCGCCCGCGAGCGCTTCGGGCACGAAGGAGAGCGTCGCCCCGCCGGCGCCGTTCTTCTTGATCGCGAGCTCCGTCACGGGATTGCTGGAATCGGCGTCGTATCCTTCCGGCACGTCTCCGCTCAGCGCCAGCCGCGCGCTGACGAATCGGCCGTCCTCGATCCGAGTCGGCGGCACCGAGGGCGGCGGAGCGGCGTTGCCGACGGGCGGCGCGGACCGCGGGGTGACGACGCGGGTCGCGAGCTGCTTTACGACGGCGGCCGCGAGATCGATGCTTCCCCGCGCCACCGCGACCACCGCTTCCGATCCGCCGCTCCTTGCCGCAGCCGCGATCGACCACCCCAGCGGATTCGGGCCACTGGTCGACGGATCTTCCCAGCACGGCTGCATCAGCTTCATCACGTTCGAGGCGGTCGACGCCGCGCCGCCGGTCCAGGCGGTGGTCCAGAGCAGGGAGAGCGCGCCCTTGCGTCCTTCGACGATGGTGTAGGCGTCGCCCGCCCAGTGCGGGACGAGATCTTTCACCACCTCCTTGTCGACGCAGGTCTCGAGCGCCAGGCGCGTTCCAAGCTCGCCCATCCGTCCCGTGGCGATCACGCGCGTCCCCGGCGGCGGCGGAGGCAGAGGCACCGCGACGGGCGCTTCCCCCGCGAAGTAGGCGTCAGGATGAAGCACCTGGTGGACGGACGACGGCGGGTTGCGGAACATCTTGTCGACCAGCGGGAACCCGCCCCGGCGGTACGCTTCCGCGACCAGCGCGAATCCCCCCGCATAGGGGACCACCAGCTCTTCCCGGATCACGGGCGGTGCATGGAGCAGCTCCGGCGACCTCCCGCTCACCCGCAACAGCGTCTGCGAGTCCAGGGAGCGGAGCATCGCCGCCCCACTCGCGATCGCCGACTTCACCGGCTTCTGCGCGCGACGCGCCGCGAACGCCGTCATCACCGCCATCGCGTCTCCCTCGTACAGGGCGCTGCGCGCGAGGCGCACGTCGTCGTCGGGGAGGGCGGCGAGATCCGGGATCCCGAAGTTCTGGTCCTGCAACGCGTGCTCGATCTCGTGCGCGAGGATCACGCGGAGCCCGTCCGAGCCCATCCCGCCGGCGGAGGGCGGCGGGTCCTTGCGCACGATCAGCTGCCGGGTGAACGTATCGTAGAATCCCGCGATCTGCTCGTCGAGCACGTCGAGGAGGATCTGCGCCGGATCCGCCGCCGCCGGAGCGAGATTGAACGCGAGCCACCGCGCCCGCTCCGCCGCCACCACCGGCGGCGTCAACTCCTTCTGCGCCTTCTCGCGCACCGCCTTGGAGAAGAGCTTCTCGTCGAGGATCTGCACTTTGAGGTTCTGCTTGCGCCGGAGCCCGCGGATCTGCTCGACCTCGGAGGTGGTCTCGCGGATCATCGTCACCAGCGGATCCTCGCCGGGCGGCGGAGGAGGCGCAGCGCGCGGCGGCGCGGTCGCGGCAGGCGCCGCTGGCGCGTTCTCGACATGCGCGGGCGGCGTGGCCGGTGAGCCGCCCGGGATCCGCAGCGTTCCCCGGGGAAGGGTCGGCTCGGCCGCGACCGGGGCCAGGCCGAGCGCGCTTTCGAGGAGGTTCGGCAGCTTTGCGCGCACCTCGCCCGCGAGCTGCAAAGGCCCGATGCCCATCACCCGCACCGTCGACGCCGGCGAGCCCGATCGCGGCCGGTAGGCGCTGAGCGCGATCACTGTCGCGCCCTCCATCCGCCCGGCGCGCCCGAGCAACGCCAGGTCGGCGCCAGCGCTCTCCAGCGCGGTTGCCGCATCTCCGCCCTGACCGGCCACGATCTGGTACCCGCGCGGGCCGAGGGTCTCGGCCGCGACGGAGCGGATCTGCTCCGTCAAGCCCTCCGCATCGGCGGCGGAGAGCGCGCCGGCGCGCGCTTCGATGGGAAGGAGGACCACGGTCTTTTCCGCGGCCGCGGCGCCGGCGAGGAGCAGGACGAAGGTGAATGTGCGCAAAGAAGCCTCCAGAGGGAATGTTCCGCGCCCCGAGGGGCCGTGGCAAGCTTCCTGCCGTGCCCCGGATCCTGGTGGTCGACGACGAGAAGCTGGTCGCCCTGATGATCCGGCGCGCGCTCGAGGAGAACCACCAGGTGGAGGTGGAGCATTCAGCGCGCGGCGCCGTCGACCGCTTCGTCCGGGGGGAGCGCTTCGACGCCGTGATCGCCGACCTCCACCTGCCCGACGGCGACGCCATCTGGATGCGCGACCAACTGGGCCGGCTCGACCCCCGGTTGCCCTCGCGGATGCTGGTGCTCACCGGCGGCGCGAGCACCGCCGCCGACCGCGCGTTCCTGGAAGACCCCGCCGTGCACTGGTTGCAGAAGCCCTTCCGCTCTCACGAGCTGCTCGGGCGCCTCGACGACCTGCTCGACGGCGGATCCTAGGGGCGCACGAAGCGGAGCGCGAAGCGGTCGCTCTGTCCGCGCTTTCCCAGCTTGAGAGCGGCGGGCGGCGACGCATTCCAGTCGCGGGCATCGTCGGGATTGCGGAGGAAGTTGCTTTCCGCCTGCAGCCTGAAACCCGCCTTCTCCACTTCCTCCTTCACCACTGCCTCGTCGATCCGGTGCAACGTCTTGGTGGCGGAGAGCCCGCTGCCGTCGGGTGCGCTGGAATCGATCACCACGTACGCGCCCCCGGGCCGCAGCGCATCGAAGATCGCCTTGTTCATGTGCGCCCGATCGACGGGCATGTTCACCACGTCATGGTAGATGGCGTTCATCACCACCAGGTCGAGGTCCTTCGCTTCCGGCGGCACCGGATCGTCGAAGGGCACGTCCGCCCGGACGACCTTCTGCATCGCCGGATGCGTGAATCGCTCGGCCACCGCGTCCTTGAGGAACGACATCCAGCGGGGATCGTTCTGCATGTAGACCACTCCGCCCGGTCCGACGGCGCGCGCGAGCAGCTCGGTGGTGTAGCCGGGACCCGCCCCGATGTCCTCGACCTTCATCCCCGGCTTCACGCCGAGGAACTCGAGGGTCTCGATCGGCTTGCGCCCCGGATCGAGCTTCCGGTCCGCTTCGCTCCGGTCAGGGGCGTCCACCACCGCCTTGAAGGCGTCCGCCGGTTTCTCCGCGGCGGGAGCAGGAGCCGGGCCGGACTTGCAGGCGAACGCGGAACAGGCGAGCAGCAGCACGATGCGCTTCATGGCCGTCCTTTCGACCGGGAAAGGCGCATCGCTTAGCAGATGGCGCTGCTCCCCGCCAGCGACCTACTGCTTGACGAAGTTGTAGTCGGTCGGGCCGGCGCGCCGCGTGAGCAGCATGCAGTCCGCGCCGGAATCGCAGTCGAACTGGTGCACCATCCTGGCCGGGATCACGAAATAGCCGCCCGGCGCGACCTTGTGCGGCTTGCCGTCCAGCTTCAAGGTGCCGTGCCCGGAGAGCAGGGCGGTGTACTCCGCGAAGGAGTGCCAGTGCGCCGGCAGCCCCGTGCCCGCGGGCGTCTTTCCATAGGCCGTCGCGCCCTTGGTGTTCGGATCCACACCGATCATCGCGCCCTGCGAGCCCTTCGGCGCGTTCGGGGTGGTGATGTCGACGAACTTCGCGGTTTCCAGGCTGGCGACCAGCGCCTCCTCGGTGGACGGCGGCTTCGGCGCATCGGCCAGTGCGGCGGCTGCGAAGAGGAGCGGAACGAGCTTGCGCATGGGAGACTCCCTCGGGAGCGCGCATCGTACTCCCGGACGGGTTTGCGAGACTACCCGCGCGGCGCCGGACCGTCGATCCCGCGCTCGCGGCGGTCGCGCCGGCATTCGCGCGAGCCGGGTTGCACCTGGCGGCAGGAGGAAGGCCGAAGAGCGTAGATCGAGCAGGAGACCCGGACGCCGACGCGGCCGTGGAGCGCGATGCAGCGCTGCTCGGGCCCCCGAAGCTTCAGGTGCCGCTCGCCGGCGGCATTCAGGACCGTGAGGCGTCGCAGCAACGCCGGGTTGCGGGAGAGGGCGGAGCGCGCAGTCACCTGCACGTAGTCGACGTACCCTTCGGAGCGGTTCTCGTCGGTATTGCAGCAGCACGCGCCGCAGGCCTGGCAGTCGAAGATCACGCGGAGAGCTTCGCACGGACCAGCTCCGCCGGGCGCGGCATCTCCACCACTTCCGCCGGCGCGCGAGACTCGACGCGCAGAGCGAGCCCGGCGGCGCAGAAGCGTGCCGCGGCCCCGACCAGGAAGAGCGCGTGCGCGGCCACCAGCGGCTGGCCGAAGAGCGACCACGCGTCCGGCAGCAGCTTGACTGCCGCTCCGCCGGCCGCTGAGCCGATTCCCGCGGCGAGGCCGCCGGCCGCTGCCAGCGTCCCGACGTAGAACGAGCGCGTCGCCGGGCGCGAGAGCGCGATCGGAAGCGAGAAGGTGGCCAGCGCGAGCCCCGCGTTCGCCACCCCGCTGACCGCCGCGTCGAGCGCCAGCGGCCAGAGCCGCCCCTCGGTGGCGAAGATCCACAGCAGCGGAGAAAGGCAGAGCGCGAAGGCGCTGCTCGCCAGAACGGCCCGGACCCCGCCGCGGTCCACCACCCGTCCCCAGAGCGGCGCCGCGAGCATCCGGAAGACCGCGACGACGGCGGTGTAGAGGGCCATCCGCACGAACCCCATCCGGAGGTTCCCGATCATGTGCAGCGGATAGAAGGCGGCGGCGATTCCGCCCGCCGCGCTCCAGGCGATCTGGAAGGAAAGCAGGCTGCGCGCCCGCAGGTCCCGGAGCGGCGCGATGGTTTCGCGCAGCGGCGCGGCTTGCGGCGGGGTCGCACCGGAGGGCTCGTGCTGGCGGGCGAGGAGCGCCGTAGTCGCAGCGCCCACCACGCAGGAGAAGAGGGTGAGCAGGCACAGCGCGACGCCGGCCTCGCCGTGATCTCGGCCGGCATCGAGGGCGAAGCCCGCCGCGAGCGAGGCGCAGGTGGCGGCGAGCGCGCAGAGCGCGGAACGCTGCCCGAAGTACCGCCCGCGCACGCGGCCGGGGACCAGGTCCCCCATCCACGAGGTCCAGGCATTGTTGCCCATCACGTTCAGCGCGGCGGTGACGAAGGCGCAGGCGAGGAAGATCTGCTGCTTTGCCTCGAGCGGCAGCGGGAGCAGCGGGAGGAACACCAGCGGCAGGACCGACTGGCGCGCGATCCCGATCGTCCAGAGGGCCACGCGCCGCCCGCCGAAACGGCGGGTGATCCAGGAAGCCGGCAGCTGCACGAGCTGCGCCGAGAACGGCAGCGCTCCGAGGAGTCCGATGAGGAGGGGCGACAGTTCCAGGTAAAGCGCCCAGGCGGTGAGCACGCCTCCGGTGGTGCAGGCGGCGACCAGCTCGGCGAGCGCTCCTTCGGCGATGGATGTGCGGAGCGAGCGGCGCAACACGGCGAAAAGACAGTGCCACGCCCGGCCCTGTGCGCTGCAAGGCATTCTTTGTGCGCCCCGCCAGTACCCGGCCGAGCGCCTGCCCGTGCGCTCGGCCGGCGGGACGCTCACTTCACGGAGGTGCGGGACCTACCTTTGCCGGAAAGGAGGTACAGCATGCTCTGGACCATCACTGTGATCCTGCTCGTGCTGTGGGTTCTCGGGCTCGTGTCAGGTTCGGCTATGGGCGCCTGGGTCCACATTCTTCTGGTGCTCGCCATCATCAGCCTGATCTTCGCGGTGCTTCGCCGCGGCGCGACGGTCTGACGACGATCTTTCCGGGGGGCCGACAGGTTCGGAGGCGGCTTCGCAAGAGGCCGCCTTTTTTTCACCGCGAACGGGCAGTCATCCGGGGCAGCTTCTGCTTGAGGTCGAGCAAGGGCGCGAAGAGATCGGAGCGCTCCTCGACGCGGCGGAGCGCTTTGTCCGCCTCGAAGGTGAGGAGGCCGGGATCCTTCGCCCGCGACGACTCCCGCACCTCCTCCCAGGAGACGGGCATGGAGACGGTGGGCCGCTCGCGGGCGCGAAGCGAGTACACGCAGACGGTCGTCTTGTGCGGATCGTTCTGGCTCCAGTCCACCAGCACCTTTCCGCCGCGCAGCGACTTCTTCATGTTCGACACCACCAGCCCCGGCCGCTGCGCCGCGAGCGCGTCCGCCACGGCGCGCGCGAACGGCTTGGTCTGCTCGTAGGTCGCGCGGGTATTGAGAGGCAGGTAGACCTGGAGGCCTTTCGACCCCGACGTCTTCGCGAAGCAGGCCAGCCCCAGGCGCTCGAACGTCTCCCGCAGGATCAGCCCTACCTCGCAGCATTGGACGAGCCCTGCCGGCTCGCCGGGATCGAGATCGAAGACGATGCTGTCGGGCCGATCCACGTCCTTGCGGCGGTGCAGGGGGACGTGCATCTCGAGATCCGCGAGGTTCACCGCCCAGGCGAGGGTGGCGACGTCCTGGACGAGGCAGAACTGCATCGTCCGCCCGTTCTGATCGCTCCAGATCGGTGCGGTCTTCACCCACGGCGGCCGGTGCGCCGGACAGTTCTTCTCGTAGAAGAACTCGCCTTCGACGCCGTTCGGATACCGCTTGAGGGTGAGGGGCCGATCCTTGAGGTGGGGCAGGAGCACCGGGGCGATGCGCAGGTAGTAGTCGATCACCTGCGCCTTGGTGAAACCCGCTTTGGGATAGAAGACCTTGTCGAGATTGCTGAGCGTGAGGCGCCGGCCGCGGATGGCCACCTCCTGCGACGAGGTCACCCGCTCTTCCGCTTGCGCGAGCGCGCCGCCTTGGCGTGGTGCGGCCGCGACCTCTTGGCCGCGGCGCGGTGGTGCGGTTCGGGCTGCCGGCGGAGCTCGCCGCGCTCACGCAGCTCGCCGCTCTTCGCCGCAGCGAGGCTCTTCTCCAGCGCGTCCATCAGGTTAACCACCTTGCCGCGCGGCTCCTCGGGACGCTCCTGGGCGACGATCTCCTCGCCTTCGGCCTTGCGCTCGAGCAGGGCGAGGACCTGCTCGCGATAGTCGTCCTTGTACTTCTGGACGTCGAAGTCCGCCGCCAGCGAGCCGATCAGCTGCTCTGCCATCTTCAGCTCGCGCTCGCCGGGCTTCGACTTCGCGTCGGGCAGTCCTTCCAGGTCTTCCTGGGAGACCACTTCGTCGGCGTAGAGCATGGTGGAGATGGCGAGGGCGTGCTCCATCGGGCGCACCGCCGCGAGGTACTGCTTGGTCCGGAGGACGAAGCGGGCGATGCCCACCCGATGGGTCCGCTTCATCGCCTCGACCAGAAGCGCGTACGGCTTGATCGCGCCGCGATCCGGCACCAGGTAGTAGGTGCTCTCGTAGAAGATGGGATCGATCTGCGAGAGGTCGACGAAGTCCTCGATCTCGATCGCCTTGTTCGCGCGCGGGTTGAAGGCCTCCAGCTCCTCGCGCGTGACGGTGACGTACCTGCCCTTGCTGATCTCGAATCCCTTGACGATGTGCTCCCAGGCGACCTCCTCGCCGTCGAGGCTGCAGACGCGCTTCTGCTGGATGCGCCCGCCGTCCTTGTCGTGGAGCATGTGGAAGCGCACTTCCTTGGGAGAAGTGGCGGAGAACAGCTTCACCGGCACGCTGACCAACCCGAAGCTGATCGATCCGCTCCAGATCGGCCGCGCCATCGCTAGGCGACCTCTTTCGCCGCCGCTGCTGAAAGCAGGCCGAGCGGGAGCGCCGGCACGTCCACGGGCTCAGCCGGCTCCACTCCGAAATACCGGAAGAGCCGCTCCTGGTGCTGGCGCAGGCCGAGCAGACGGATCCGGTGGGTGGAAGACGACAGGGAGGTGGCGAGCACGGCGACGGCCGAGTCGACGAACTCGGTGATCCGGGAGAAGTCGATCGCTACGGCGAGCAGCGGCTCCTGATCGAGACGAGCCGAAAGATCCCAGGCGCACGCTCCTTCGAATCGGCCGCCGATCCGGTAGAGGGCTGTGCTGCCGTTCACTTCTCGCGCAACGGTGCAGCCGGGCATGGGGGATTCTCTCCGCGATTTGTGCATTGCAGGGGTAGCCCGCAATGGATGGGGACGAGAAGGCCGGCCGGCAAGCGTCCGAGCGCTTTTCGACAGGCAGATCAAGCGTCCGGTTTCTTGCAGGTCGCGAGGGGTCGGATTGTTGCGCTCAGGCCGGCGACTTCCGCCATCGCGACCAGAGGCGGCGGCGGCTTCGCTCGGCCGACTGCGCGGCCTTGGCCGCTCCCGGGGCGGCGATGCTCGGGCGCTCGATCTCGGGCGCCGGCGCCTCGCCCGGAGCGCGCGCACCCGCCACCTTCCCGCCGTCGGACGCATGCTCGAGGATCGCGTTCAGCTCGCCGCCGACGATGAACACCAGCCCGGTGATGAAGAACCAGGTGAGGAGGACGATCACGCCCCCGATCGCTCCGTACGTCTTGTCGTAGCTGCCGAAGTTTTCCGCGTAGAGCGAGAACACCCAGGTGAGCAGCAGCCAGAGGATGGTCGCCATCACCGAGCCGGGGGTGATGTAGCGCCACTGCTGCTTCACGTCGGGGAGGAAATAGTAGAGCAGCGAGAGCACCAGCATCACGCCCGCGGCGGTGATCGGCCAGCGCAGCCATCCCCAGAGCACGGCCCAGAACTGGTCGACGTGCAGCTTCGTCGCCAGCCACATCCCCAGGCTGCTCCCCAGGGCGAGGCCGGCGATGGCCAGCAGCATCAGGACCGAGGTGGCCGCGGTGACGATGAGCGCGATGCTCTGCACCTTCCACCACGGTCGCGACTCCTTCACGTCGTAGGAGAGATTGAGCGACGTGCGCAGCGCGTCCACGCCGCGCGACGCGCTCCAGATCGCCAGCACGAGGCCGAAGGTGAAGAAGCGCGGGCGCTGCCGGCTGATCAGCGCCGTGAGCTGGCCGCGGATGATGTTCATCGCCTCATCGGGCATCAGCGGGTCCAGCCGGGACAGCAGCTGGTTCAGGGTGTCCTTGACCGGGAGGTAGGCGGCGAGGGTGACCAACATGAAGAGGAAGGGGAAGAGCGCGAAGACGAAGTAGTACGCGAGCTGCGCCGCCCGATCGGTCGCCGCGTTGTCCTGGAAGCGCTTGCCGAGCTTCTTCAGCACTTGCCAGAGGGAGAGGTTCCACAGGGCCATCGCGGGAAAGGTAAGTCGTCTTCGCCAGGCGCGGCGGCAGGCGAGCGGCCGCCCGCGCGTTCAGACGAACGCGCCGACCACCGCGCCGAAGATCACGTGCGCCACCACCACCGCGACGGGCGTGCTCAGCCCGTAATGGAGAGCGAGCGGTCCGGGCGGCTCGATCTGCCGCAGCGACGTCGGCCCCTGGTGTGCGCTGGCCATTCGCGGGTGGATCGAGGGCAGGAGCGGCACCACCACCAGCAGCATCACCGCCGCGTGGATCAGCCCGAGCACGGCGCCGGACAGCGCGCCGCCGTGACCGATGGCGCGGAAGACGACCACGTAGAGGAGGGCGAAGAGCTGGCCGTTGATCAGGTGGGCGAAGAACCCGATCACCTTGGCGCGGTCGCGGCGGGCGGTGAACGCGGTCCCGAGCAGGTACGGCAAGCTCATGCGGGTCAGGTGGAGCTGCTGGGCGCCAGCCTCGAGGGTGGTGAGCAGCAGCGTCCCCACGAATCCCCCGAGCAGCGCGGACGGCCAGTTCACCTCCGTGCCTCCGCATCGCCGCGTCCTGCGAGGCGCTTCTTCCCCGCGAGGCGATCGCGCAACGAGAGGGCCGCGCTGATCAGGCCGATGTGCGTGTACGCCTGGGGAAAGTTTCCCAGCGCCCCGCCGGTTTCGGGGTCGATCTCCTCTCCGTAGAGGCCGACGTCGTTGGCGTAGCCGAGGAGCTTGTGCAGCCGCGCTTCCGCCTCCTCCGCGGTGCCGCCGCCGAGCGCGAGGTACTCCACCGCCCAGAAGCTGCAGATGCCGAAGGCGCCTTCGCCGCGGGTGAGCACGCCGCGGTACCTTCGGAGCAGCGCGGGGCGCACCTCGAGACGCTCCTCGATCCGGCGCCACGTCGCGCGCATCCGCGGCGCGTCCGCGGGACAGTACCCGTACCAGGGAAGCAGCAGGAGGCTCGCGTCCACTTCGGAACCGGCCAGCGTCTGCGTGTAGCTCTGGAGCTGTTCGCTCCACCCCTGCGACTCGACCTGCTCGCGGATGCGGTCCCGCGCGCGGGCGAACTCGCCCGTTGGCATCCCCGGCAGATGTCCGGCCTCGTGCAGCTCGCAGAGGTTCTGCAGCGCCGCCCAGCAGAGGACGCGGGAATGGGTGAAGTGGCTGCCGACGCCGCGCACCTCCCAGATGCCCTCGTCGGGTTCGTCGAAATCGCGCACCACCTCCCGGCCGAAGCCGAGGAGCATGTTCGCCATCGGGCGATCGAGCTCTCCCCCGCTGCGGACGAACTCGGCGACGGCGGCGATCACTTCGCCGTACGTGTCGAGCTGGACCTGGTCCTTGGCGGCGTTGCCGATCCGCACCGGGCGCGCGCCTCGGTACCCGGCGAGATGGGGGAGCTCGGTCTCGGGCGCGGGGCTCCGTCCATAGAGGTCGTAGAGCACGTGCAGCCTGGGCAGCGAGAGATTCGTCGCCAGCAGCAGCCAGCTCATGAAGCTCTCCGCCTCCTCGCGGTGCCCGAGGCCGAAGAGGGCGCGGGCGGTGAGCGCGGCGTCCCGCAGCCAGCAGAAGCGATAGTCCCAGTTCAGATCGCCGCCCGGGCGCTCGGGCAACGAGGTGGTGGGCGCGGCCACGATGGCGCCCGAGGGCGAGAACTGCAGGAGCTTGAGGAGCAGGGCGCTGCGGACCACCATGTCGCGCGCCGGCCCGTCGTACACGGTGCGCGCCGCCCATGCGCGCCAGAGCCGGACGGTGTCGCCGAGCGCCTCGGCCGCCCGCTCCGCCGTCGGCGGCGGGAGCACCGCGGGCGCGTCGCCGGCATACCCGAGCGAGAACTGCAGCTGTTCGCCGGCGCGCATCCGCACCTCGAGGCGCCCTTCGGTCCCGAGCGGAGCATCGGTGACCAGCGTGAGGATCTCGCCGCGGCGCACTTCGACGCGGAGCCCGAGCTTCCCCAGCGAGCGGATCTGCGGGCGGCGCCGCGCGTAGTCGGGCCGGGGATCGAAGACCACTTTCAGCGTCACCTCCCCGGCCTCGCAGCGCGCGATCCGCAGCAGCTCGTGCGCCGGCTGCAGGCGCGGCGCGAACCCCTCCTGCACCGGCATGAAGTCGGTGACCGAGAGCTCGCCCCCGGCGGAGAAGAAGCGCGTGCGCAGCACGTTGGTCTCGTTCAGGTACGCGCGCTCCGACCGGAACGGTTCCGCGGGCGACAGCGAGAACCTCCCTCCGCGCTCGTCGTCGAGGAGGGCGGCGAACAGGGAAGGGCTGTCGAACTGGGGCCAGCAGAGCCAGTCGAGCGATCCCGACCGCGCGATCAAGGCGGCCGACCGCCCGTCGCCCACGATGGCGTAGTCCTGGATGTTCGCGCTCACGCGCTGGCCCGCTCGAGGCGAGCCCCGGCGCGCTCCAGCACCACCGCCTCGTCGAACCAGAGCGCGTGGGCAAGCCTTCCCAGCGACTCCGCATCGTGCGGCCAGGTCCCGCTCCGCACCACGCTCCAGAGGGCGTTCTGGATCGACCAGAGGTCGAGGTGCATCCCCAGGCGGGTGGAGAGCGTGACCAGCTCCGCCGCGTGCAGGACCGCCTCGCGTCGCCCTGCCAGCGCCTTCTCGAACAGCGTGCGCACCGCGGCGAGGAACGGGCCCCGCATCGCCTCGAGATCGATCCGCGCGCCCAGCCGGCGCGCCAGCTGCGCGAGGGCGAGGAGCTCGCCTTGCGCGAGCTGCGGATCCACCCGCCCGCCGGCCAGCCGCCGCGTCAGGTCCACCGCCTCGTGCGTCACCGCCACGTCGGCGGCCACCTGCAGCGGCCGGGGCACCGGAGAGTCGATCTCGCGGAGGAAGTCGATCAGCCGCCGGTTCGCCTCGTAGATCGTCAGGTAGTCGCTCTCGTAGCGCGCCATCGTCTCGCGCAGGAGCCGCCCGGCGACCTCGCGGCGCTCGTCGAGGAAGAGGTCGCGCAGGGTGTACTCGCGGCCGGGGAACTCGCGGTCGATCTCCCGGACCACCTGCGCGAGGGAGAGGCGGTTGAAGGCCTCGAAGAGCCGCTCCGCGCTGCGGGTGAAGCGCTCCGCGTCCCACGGGCGCACGCCGCAGCGGAAGTCGGCGCCGGAGAAGTGCAGGACGCAGGTGGTGAGGTCGATCTGCTCCTGCGTGACCAGGCTCTTCACCTCCACCCGCGCGAAGGAGAGCGCCGCCGTTCCGGCGTCCTCCCGCCGGCGGAAGCTGGTCTGCACCTCGTGGCAGAAGATCCGGGTCCTGCGGGGAAAGTCCTCCACCAGCCCGGCGATGGCGTAGTGCGCGGCGACCGTCTCCAGCGACGCGATCGAGGGCTGCACCTCCTGCTCGTAGACGCGGCGCGCGTTCTCGCGTTCGGGGAGA
>DASREU010000495.1:0-5295 GCA_035651935.1 Myxococcales bacterium
AGGCGATCCGCAACCGCGTCGACAAGTGGGGCGTCTCCGAGCCCACCATCGCCAAGCGCGGCGACGCCTCCATCCTGGTGCAGCTCCCCGGGTATTCCAATCCGGAAAAAGCGAAGGAGCTGATCGGCAAGACGGCGCAGCTGGAGTTCAAGATCGTCGACGACGCCGACGCCTCGCTCGCCAAGCTCACCAACCTTCCCCAGGGGATCACCCTGAACTGGGACCGGTACTCGGGCGCCGGCGACGCGACGGTCTCCTCGCCCTATCTGGAAGCCAAGGATCGCGCGCTGCTCGCGCAATACGTGAAGGACAAGGCGCCTCCCGGGCACGTGATCGCCATCGGCAAGCAGGAAGGCCGCAACCGCGCCGACACCACGTACCGCACCTGGATGCTCGACCAGAAGCAGGGGATGACGGGCGAGTACATCACCGACGCGCGCGTCGCCTTCGACAATGCGCCGGGCGAGGGCAACCGGCCGTACGTGCAGGTGAGCTTCAACAAGACGGGCGCGGACCTGTTCGGCAAGCTGACCAAGGACAACGTCAAGCGGCGGATGGCGATCGTGCTCGACGACACCGTCGACTCCGCGCCCATCATCCAGACGGAGATCCCCGGCGGGGTCTGCTCCATCCACCTCGGCGGCCTCAAGCCGGTCAACGAGATCCTCGACGAGGCCAAGGATCTCGCCCTGGTGCTCAAGTCGGGCGCGCTCCCCGCGCCGGTGCGCATCCTCGAGGAGCGCAGCGTGGGCGCCTCGCTGGGGCCGGAGCTGATCCGCCGCGGGTCGCTGGCCGCCCTGGTCGGGGTGATCGCCGTGCTCCTCTTCATGGTCGCGTACTACCGGTTCTCGGGGCTGGTGGCGGACGTGGCGCTGGTCCTCAACGGCCTGGTGGTGCTGGCGATCATGGCCGCGCTCAATTCCACCCTCACGCTGCCGGGGATCGCGGGGTTCGTGCTCACCCTGGGGATGGCGGTGGACGCGAACGTGCTGATCAACGAGCGCATCCGCGAGGAGCTGAAGACCGGGCGCAGCGTGGCCGCGGCGGTGAGGACGGGCTACGACAAGGTGTTCTGGACCATCTTCGACGGCCACGTCACCGCGCTGGTGGCCGGCTTCGTCATCCGCGCCTACGGGTCGGGGCCGGTCCGCGGCTTCGCCACCACCCTGATCATCGGGCTGCTCGCCTCGATGTTCACCTCCATCGTGGTCACCCGCGCGATCGTCGAGTGGTTCGTGTCCCATGGCCGGCTCCACAAGGCCGTGACCTTCTAGGAGCCCGCCGCATGGAGATGAAGTATTTCGATCTGATCAAGTCCGGCACCACCCATGACTTCGTCAAGTACCGCCGGCTGGCGGTGGTGGTGTCCTTGATCGTGAACGCGCTGGTGCTCGCCGGCGTGCTGATCTGGCCGGGCCTGAACTACGGCGTCGACTTCGCCGGCGGGACCGAGCTCCAGGTGCAGTTCAGGCAGAAGGTCGAGGCCGGCGACGTCCGCGATCTCGTGTCCAGGCAGGGCTTCGGCGAGCCCACGGTCCAGGAGTACGGCAACAAGGCGGACAACCAGTTCCTCATCCGCGTCGAGCGCATCGCGCTGCTCACGCCGGACAAGGCCGAGGCGATCCGCGGCGCGGTCGCGCAGGCGGTTCCGGGATTGCAGAGCTTCCGCTTCGATCCCGAGGTCGGCGACAAGCTGGACTTCTTCTTCAAGCAGCCGGTGGACGAGAACGCGCTGCGCGCCGTGGTGGAGAAGCAGGGCACGCCCGTCAAGGACATCCGGGCGCTGGTCGCGCGGGAGGGCGCCGAGCGCGAGTACACCGTCATCACCCAGGGGACCGCCGACAAGATCGGCACCGCGCTGCGCGAGAAGTACGGGGAGGACCAGGTGGAAGTGGTCCGTACCGACTACGTGGGCCCGCAGGTGGGAAAGCAGTTGCGCGTCGACGGCATCCTGGCGGTGGTCTACGCCATCGGGATGATCCTGGTGTACGTCGGGTTCCGCTTCGACTTCCGCTTCTCCCCCGGCGTGGTGATCGCGCTGATCCACGACGCCATCATCACCCTGGGCTTCTTCCTGGTGAGCCGGCACGAGTTCAATCTCACCTCGGTGACGGTGATCCTCACCGTGGTGGGCTACTCGGTGAACGACACCATCGTCATCTACGACCGCATCCGCGAGAACGTGAAGAAGCACAAGGGCCGGGGGCTGCGCGACATCGTCAATCTCTCCATCAACGAGATGCTCGGGCGCACGGTCCTCACTTCGGCGACCACCGCGCTCTCCTTGCTCGGGCTCCTCATCTACGGCGTGGGCACCATCTGGGACTTCTCCGCCGCGATGCTCGTCGGCATCGTCTCCGGCACGTACTCGACCTGGTACATCGCGAGCCCGATGACCATCTGGCTCGAGGAGCACGCCGATCAGCGGAAGGCGATCCAGGCGGCGCAGCCGAAGCCGAAGAAGCCGGAGCCGAGCCGCCCCGCCGCAGCCGCGCGGTAGCGGCTGCGCGGCCCAGGCGCCGGCGCACAGATCGAATCGGACTGATTCCGGGGAGTTCCGCGTTTCGCTGCCGGCCTGTCGGACCCGCGTGCTAACACGCGTGGATGCGCTGGCAGTTCGGGGACGGGACGGGGCGCGATGCGGTGCAGGAGGGTGCGCGTCTGGCGGCGGTCCTCGGCGTTCCGGGCCCCCTCGGCCGCGTGCTCTGGGCGCGCGGCTACCGCGAACCCGGCCAGGCCGAGCGGTTCCTCGAGCCGCGCCTCGACCATCTGCCCAATCCGTTCGAGCTGAAGGGGATCGAGGCGGCGGTGTCGCGGGTGCAGCGGGCGCTCGCAGAGAGCGAGCCCATCTGCGTCTACGGCGACTACGACGTGGACGGCGTCACCAGCACGGCGCTGCTCGTGTCGGTGCTGCGCAAGCTCGGCGGCAAGGTCGACTTCTACGTGCCGCACCGGCTGGTCGAGGGATACGGCCTGAACTCGCAGGCGCTGGCGAAGCTCGCGGCGCGCGGCACCCGGCTGGTGGTGAGCGCGGACTGCGGCGTCACCGCCGTGGCGGAGATCGACGCGGCGGCGCGCCTGGGCCTCGACGTGGTGGTGATCGACCACCACACCGCTTCGCAGGACCTGCCGCGCGCGGTGGCCATCCTGAACCCGCACCAACCCGGGTGCACGTTTCCCGGACGCGAGCTGGCGGCCGTGGGCGTCGCGTTCCATCTGCTCCTCGCGCTTCGCAAGCGCCTGCGCGAAGGAGGCTGGTTCGCGACGCGGCCTGAGCCGAACCTGCGCGAGGTGCTCGACCTCGTCGCCCTCGGGACCATCGCCGACGTGGTGCCGCTCACCGGACCGAATCGGGTGCTGGTCCATTTCGGGTTGCGCGAGCTGGCGCGCGGAGCGCGGCCGGGCGTGCTGGCGCTCAAGTCAGTGGCCCAGCTCGCGGGAGAGATCAGCGCGGGCGACGTGGGGTTCAAGCTCGGGCCCCGGATCAACGCAGCGGGCCGGCTCGACGACGCTTCCGTGGGCGTCCGGCTGCTCCTCTCCGAGGACCTCCGCGAGGCGCGGGTGCTCGCGGAGCAGCTCGATCGCGCGAACGCCGAGCGGCAGGACCTGCAGGGCCGGATCGCAAGCGAGGCCATCGCGCAGGCGGAGGAGCTGGGGACGCCGGAGCAGCGGCGCACGCTCGTGGTCTCTTCTCCGGGCTGGCACGTCGGCGTGGTGGGCATCGTCGCCGCGCGGCTGGTGGAGCGGTTCCACCGCCCGGCGCTGGTGATCGCCGAGGACGGCGGCGTCGCCAAGGGATCGGGGCGAAGCGTGGAGGGGTTCCATCTCTACGACGCGCTCGCGCGCTGCTCGCACCACCTGACGCGGTTCGGCGGCCACAAGCACGCGGCGGGCATCACGCTCGAGACCACGCGCATCGGCGCCTTCGCGCAGGCGCTGGAGGCGCAGGGCAGGGAGGCGCTGGATCCGGCACAGCTCTCCCCGCGGCTGCGCATCGACGCGGAGCTGCACCCGCGCGAGGTGCGGATGGACCTCGCCACGCAGCTGAAGCGCCTCGCGCCCTTCGGCGCCGGCAATCCCGAGCCCGTGTTCTTCTGCCGCGAGCTGGCGGCCCACGAGGTGCGGCTCCTGCCCGACAAGAAGGGCGCCGGACCGGGACATCTCAAGCTCCGCCTGGGAGAAGCGGGTGCGCGCGCCGCCGAGCAGGATCCTCTCGCCCTCGACGCCATCGGGTTCAACCTCGGCGGAACGGCCCTGCCGGTCGGCTCGCGCCTGGACGCCGCCTTCCAGCTCTCCATCGATACCTGGAACGGCGCGGAGCGGCTGCAGCTCAAGCTCAAGGACCTCAAGATCTGAGTCCAGTCTCGGGGACGATGAACCGCGTGGTGAGACTCCACTGCTAGCGGGTTGCCTGCTCCGGGCTGGCCGGCGCAGGACCGATGGACAGGACGCCGCCGGCGAGCAGCAAGAGAACCGCAACGGCCGCAGCGAGCCACGGCGATCTGGCTCGAGTATTCAGCTGGACGGAGAGGGTTCCCCAAAGGGAGGTGAAGCCCACGATCAGCCCCTGGACGACGATTGCCCATCGGGCCCACCGGGCTCCTTGCCGGAATGGCCAGAGGAGCAGGACCGCACCGATGAAGGCCGCCGCGAGCAAGCCACCGCCGACGACCCGCATGAGGCCCAGGATCAAGACCTGGAACGGGCGGCCCACTTCCTCCCATCGCATGCCGAGGGCGACAGCGTGGTACGGCATGAACTGCGGGCGCAGGAGGTAGATCGCGGCAAAGACCGCGAACAGCAGATAGGCTGCGGCATGACATCCGCAGGCAACCTTCATCCTTGCGCTCATGTCTTCGCCTCCGCCCCGCCCGATGGACCGCTCAAGCGCCGCAGGCGCCGTCGCCCTAAGCGTCACCCGGCTTGATTCGCTGCCGGGCGGCGCCGATGGCGCTCCATAGCCCGAGCATGCCGCGAATCACGCTGAGGCAGGTCGCGCAAACGAGTTGCCGCGTATTGGGCACCTCCACCAGTTCCACGACGAGCTCGTGACAACACGTGCAGCGGACCATCGTCTCCCCCGAACGAGGGAACGGACACTACGCCGCCGCGCCCGACCGCCTGAGCGGCCTGTCGCCGCTCTATCTTTTCCTCGACAGATGCAGGTCGCGACGCTTCCGGGACCGCAACGTCAGGTCCGAAAAGGAAGCCATCTGGCGGAATCGGCCGAAGGATCCGCCTTCGGCCGGCTCGGACGAGTAGTCCGCTCAGACCTGCGACTACTCGTTGGCTTTC
>DASREU010000496.1:0-3104 GCA_035651935.1 Myxococcales bacterium
TAAACAGCGACCGTAAACCGGTCGCTCGTTCAACGTGGAGGAGCCAGCCACTTCATCGAGTCTAATTACCAGCGGTGGAAGGCTGGGTGGCCTTCCTTGACTGCGACGAATGTGCCGGTGCAGGTGGCGCAGAGCTTTCCGTTTGCCTCCAGGGTGGCTTCGATGACTGCGCGGTCGGCGGTGATCTCGGTCGCGTGCGCGCGGAACTTCAACAGCGCGTCGCTCGGGGTGGGGCGGCGGAGGAAGACGTGGAAGTCGGAAGTGACCGTGCACGGCGGCACCTTCGCGGAAGCCTTGCGCATCAGCGCCCAGGTCGCGGTCCAGTTGCAGTGGCAGTCGAAGAGCGCCCCGATGATGCCGCCGTTCACCACGCCGGGAAAGGCCTCGTGGTGCTTCTCCACCCGGTACTCCGCGACGCACTCGTCACCTTGGGGGAAGCTCTTGATCTGCAGGCCCTTCGCATTCGCCGGCCCGCAGCCGAAACAGATGACGTTCGCGCCGTAAGTGTCCTGGAGGCTCTTCATGCCGGCCTTTATAGTCGGCCGCCGTGAAGGAGTCGCTCCCCATCGACGCGGCGCTGCCGGCGGTCCTCGAGGCCTTGCGGAAGGGACCCGCCGTCGTGCTCCAGGCCCCACCCGGCGCGGGGAAGACGACGCGGGTGCCGCCCGGGCTCCTCGACCTGGTCGAAGGAGAGGTGGTGGTGCTCGAGCCGCGCAGGCTGGCGGCGCGAACTGCCGCGCGGCGTGTCGCAGACGAGCTGGCGGATCCCGGCGTCGTCGGATGGCAGGTGCGCTTCGAGCAGTCCGGCACGCCTCGGACCCGCCTCTGGTACCTGACCGAAGGGATCCTCGCCCGGCGGCTGCTTGCGGATCCGGAGCTCCGCGGAGTCGGCGCGGTGGTCCTCGACGAGTTCCACGAGCGCCACCTTCCGGGCGATCTCGCGCTCGCCCTCGCCCGCCGCCTCTTGCCCCGCATCCGGCTGGTGGTGATGTCCGCGACGCTCGACGTGGCGCCGCTGGCGGCGCACCTCGCCGCGCCGGTGGTGCAGAGCGAAGGCCGGCGCTTTCCAGTCGAGATCGAGCACCTGGACAAGCCCGACGAGCGCCGGCTGGACGAGCAGGTCGCGGCCGCGGTGCGGCGCCTCACCGCGCCCGGCACGGCGGGCGATCTCCTCGTCTTCCTCCCGGGCGCTGCGGAGATCCGCCGTGCCGGCGAGGCCTGTGCCGACCTCGCTCGACACCGGGATCTCCGCATCGTTCCGCTCCACGGCGATCTCTCCCCCGCCGATCAGGATCTCGCGCTCGCGCCTGCGCGGCAGCGCAAGCTGATCCTCAGCACCAACGTCGCGGAGACCAGCGTCACCGTCCCCGGCGTGACCGCGGTGATCGACAGCGGGCTCGCCCGCATCGCCGGCCATTCGCCCTGGTCGGGGCTGCCTTCGCTGACCGTAGCGAAGATCAGCCGGGCTTCCGCCACACAGCGCGCCGGCCGCGCCGGCCGTCTCGGGCCAGGGCGAGCGCTGCGCCTGTACACCCGCCACGACTTCGATTCCCGTCCCGACCACCACCCGCCGGAGATCGAGCGGCTCGATCTCGCCGGGACGGTGCTCGATCTCCGCGCGGCCGGCCTCGATCCCGAGGCCTTGCCCTGGCTCGATCCTCCTCCTCCGGCCGCGCTCCAGCTCGCCTCCGCGCTGCTGCTGCGGATCGGCGCGCTCGACGAGACCGGACAGGCGACGGAGCTGGGCCGCGCCTGCGCGCGCCTGCCGCTCCATCCCCGGCTTTCCCGCTTGATCGTCGAGGCTTGCAGGCATGGCCATGGCGGGGACGGCTGCACCGCGGCCGCGCTGCTGAACGAAGGTGAAGCGTCCCGCGAGGCGGCAGCGCCGACCGGCCCCTCCGACGTGCTCGATCTGATCGACGGATTCGACCCGCGCCGCTCTCCCCGCACCGCACGGGCGCGATCCCAGCTGCTGCGCCTCGCGCCCGCCGATGGACCGCGCTTGCGCTCCCGCGACGAGGCGATCCTCATCTCCGTGCTGGCGGGCTTTCCCGATCGCGTGGCCAAACGACGCGGCGCGGAAGTGCTGCTCGCCGCCGGAGGAGCCGCGCAGCTCTCGCCCCGCAGCGCGGTCCGCGAAGCCGATCTGCTGGTCGCCGTCGACGCCGAGGAACGGCGGCAGGGTGGCCGTACGCGGGTGATCGTCCGCGTGGCCAGCGCCATCGAGCCCGAGTGGCTGCTCGACCTCCACGCCGGTTCGCTGCGGGAAGAGACGGAGCTGGTCTGGGATTCCGGGCGCGAGCGCGTCGAGGTGACGTCGCGCCTCCTCTACGACCGGCTGGTGCTCGAGGAGTCGCGACGGCTGCCCGGGCCCGCCGAGTCGGCCGCCGCCACCCGGATGCTGCTGGACCATGCGCAAGGCGTCCCCGATCCCGAGGAGCTCGCGCGCGTCCGCGCGCGCATCGCGCTGGTGTCCGAGCGATGTCCCGAGCAGGGCATCGAGCCGCTCGACGCGGAGCGCGTCCGGGCGCGGCTGGAAGAGGCGGCGCAGGGGATGACCTCGCTACGGGAGCTCGCGGGCGCTGACGTTCTCTCGAGGCTCATCCCGCGCCAGCTCGATCAGCTTGCGCCGGACCACGTCGTCCTTCCCGGCGGGCGCAGGGTGCGGGTGGAGTACGCGGAAGCCCAGCCGCCGGCCATCCGCTCCCGGCTGCAGGACTTCTTCGGCATGGCGCGCGGCCCCTCGATCTGCGCCGGCCGCGTTCCCCTCACCCTGCACCTGCTCGCCCCGAACGGGCGCGCGCAACAGATCACCCAGGACCTGGCGGGCTTCTGGGAGCGCGAGTACCCCGCCGTGCGCCGCGAGCTGATGCGGCGCTACCCGAAGCACGCATGGCCGGAGAACGGCGCCGCCGCGTCTCCTCCGTCAGTGAATCGCCGGCCGTAGCGGCAGATCGCGGATCAGCCTCGCCTCCGCCTCCAGCATCTGTCCCATCCGCCGTTCGAATCCCGCGCTCTTGCGCGCGAGCCGCACGAACAGCTCCCCATGTCCCTTCTCCGCGTCGGCAAGGCGGCCATAGAACTCGCGCAGCCCGGGATCGCCC
>DASREU010000497.1:0-16477 GCA_035651935.1 Myxococcales bacterium
GACGTCGCGCACCACTGGCCTCACATCGGCCAGGTGCGGGAGAGCGGCACGTTCGAGTGCGACGCGTGCGACGACTCGGATCTGGAGATCACCGTCGGATCGGCAGGGGTGCGGATCTCCTGCGTTCCTTCCTCCACACACCCGTATTTCCGCGAGAGCGCGCTGGCGGCGCTGATCGATCTCGGCGGTAACTTTGACGCCAAGCTGCACCCGTTCATCGGCAAGACCTGGAGCGAGCTGTCGCCGGCGGAGAAACAGATGGGCTGGCGCACCCACTGAGCGGCTCGCCCAACGTCGGAGTTTGCTGCTCGACAGGACGCGGCGCGGCTTGACTCGCTCCCTGCCCAGGGCGCACACGCGCACACAAGCACGTACGGGTCTCACACGCAGAGGAACGCCTCTTCGCATCGGGCCTGCTCCTTCGGGGCCGCCAACCGGAACCTCCTCGCCGCCGTGCCATCGAGGGCAGCGACATGAAGACGATGTGGCGGTTCATCTATCTGGGCGCGCTTGCGCCCGCGGTGATCATCGGAACGGGATTGTGGAGCCCCTTCGGGCAGGCGACGGCGCACGGCCGCGTCAGCGCGCCGCTGTTCAAGGTCGACCCCTTCTGGCCGAAGCCCCTCCCCATCGTCCACGAGACGAACCCTCTCGCCGCGACGGACGGCTATCGCGCCACCGGTCCGGGCTCCAGCAAGTCGTGGGTGACCGGCGAGGTCGCGGGCCATGGTTTCGACTCGAATGACCACGTCTTCATCGTCACCCGTGCGCCCCAGGGGAACCTGGTCTCGCCGGAGACGGTGGTCGGCACTCCCTCTCCTTCCGTGATCGAGTTCGATCGCGCGGGGAACGTGGTGAACTCCTGGCCGCCGAACCTGCCCACGGCGACCGCGCCGTGGTGGACGGCCCCGATCGATCCGATCGGCTGCGACGGCAGCCCCGCTTGCCACTCCGCGGTGCGCGGCGTGCCGCAGGGAATCCACGGCCTGTACGTCGACTACCAGGACAACGTCTGGATCGCCGGCAACGGCGACGGCATCGTGCAGAAGTACTCGCACGACGGCAGCACGCTCCTCCTGCAGCTCGGACGCCGCGGCTGCTGCGACAACCCCTGCGACCTGACCAGCCCGGTTCACCTGGCCTGCGTGGCCGCGGGCGTGCCGAACGGCGGAACCTGCACCAACACCGCCGCGTGCCCCGCATCGAACAAGAGCCACACGCTCCTCAACGAGCCCGCGAACGTGCGCGTCGATCCGGGCCCCGATCCGGTCACCGGGCAGAAGGGCAGCATCTACGTCGCGGACGGGTACGGCAATCACCGGGTGGTGGTCTTCGACAGGAACGGCAACTACCTCCGGCAGTGGGGCGGAGTGGTCTCGCCGACCGGCAGCCCGAATCCGAACGCCACCGCCCACGACCGCGGCAGCTTCGCCACCGGGGACGGTGGACACCCGCACTGCGTGGTGCTCGAGAACACCGGCCACCTGTACGTCTGCGACCGCGCCGACGATCGGATCCTCGTCTATGAGAAGAGCCCGACGGACTGCACCATCGACGAGAACGGAGATCGCATCTGCCAGCCGCTGAAGATCATCACCGTCATCCCCGGCACCGGCGTCACCGCGGGTCGCTCCGACGGCGTCTACAAGAACACCCTCGGGACCGCCGGATCGGCCTGGGATCTCGACTTCTCGAACGACCGCGACCAGAGCTTCTTCTTCGAGGCCGACGGCGGCGACGAGATCGTCTGGACCTTCGATCGCGGGCTGGCGGTGGCGCAGAACAAGACCTGCACCACGGTCGAGTGCGGCGCCTGGCCCAACTACATCCTGGCCGGGTTCGGTGTCCCGGGCCACATGGCCGGGGACTTCACGTTCCTCCACTCCATCGGGCTCGACTCGAGGGGGAACCTGTTCACCGGCGAGACCATCAACGGGCGGCGCATCCAGAAGTTCGTGCCGGTCGCGGACCTCGACGACGCCAGGACCACCTCGTTCCGTCCCTCCGGCTACCCCGACGTCGCGCTGCGCCACTACGACCCGAGGAACCCCGGCCAGGGCGACAGAGACGATCGCTAGCCGCTCCCGAGGGAGGCGGGATCCCGGCTACGCTCTTGCTGCGCGTTCTTCCGCGAAGCCGGGAGAAATGGTGATGTAGCCGGGCGCGCTCCATCCGGGAGGGGATGGAGCGCGCCCGGATCGATGGAGGAGGACTTCTTCATGACGAGACACCGCGCGCTCCCCGCTCCATTCCTTCTCCCGCTCGTGGCCTGCGTCCTCCTCGCGGTTGCGACGCCCGCGAGCGCGCACGAGTTCAAGCTCGACAGCTTGATCAACGCCTTCGTGAAGGTGGAGGGCCAGGAGGCGCACCTGGTCATCCGGCTGCCGCTGCACGTCACCCGGACGATCAAGTTCCCCTCGAACGGCGCGGTGATCGATCTCGCCAACGCAGGGCCGTCCATGCAGCAGGCTCTCCTGGGGCTGGGGCACGACATCACGCTCTGGGAGGACGATCGCCCGCTGGTGGTGACCAGCGCGGTGGGCCGACTCTCGCTTCCGTCCGATCGATCCTTCGGACAGTACGAAACCGCCGTGGACCACGTCGCGCGACCGCCCGGGCCGGACACGCAGATCTTCATCGACCAAGGCTACCTCGACGCCCACCTGACGTACGCCATCCGCTCGGCGGCGGCGCAGTTCACCATCCGGACCACGATCGCCCCGGAGTTGAAGGACTATCTGAAGGTCGCGGTCCGCTTCCTTCCGCCCGGCGAGGACGGCCGGGCGATGGTGATCACCAGCCGCTCCGGGAAGGTGCCGCTGAACCCCGAGTGGTACCAGGCCGGCGCGGGGTTCGTGGTCCTGGGGATCACGCACATCCTGACCGGGTTCGATCATCTCCTCTTCCTGCTCTGCCTGGTGATCCCCTTCCTCCGATTGCGCCAGGTGGTCACGGTGGTGACGGCCTTCACGGTCGCGCACTCCTTCACCCTGATCGGCTCGGCGTACGGTCTCGCCCCGCACGGGGACTGGTTCCCCCCGTTCGTGGAGACGGCGATCGCGGCATCGATCGTCTGGATGGCGCTGGAGAACATCGCCGGCGTCGATCTGCGGCGGCGCTGGTTGATCACCGGCCTGTTCGGCCTGGTCCACGGCTTCGGCTTCTCCTATGGCCTGAAAGAGAACCTCCAGTTCGCCGGCCACCACCTGTTCGTCGCGCTCCTCTCCTTCAACATCGGGATCGAGATCGGCCAGATCGCCGTGCTGGTGGTCCTGCTGCCGGCGCTGGCGCTGCTCCGGCGCTCGGTGCTCGCCGGCCGCACGGGCGTGATCATCCTCTCCGCCCTGGTCGCCCACACGGGCTGGCACTGGATGATCGAGCGGGGCGAGATCCTCTGGAAGACCGGCCTGCCGCCGCTCGACGGCGCTTCGCTCGCGACGCTCTCGCGGTGGGTGGCGGGCTTGCTGATCGCCTTCGCGCTCGTCCGGATCCTTGCCCGGCGCGCCGCGGCGCTGCTGGATCGAAGGGGCGCGCCCGCGACACCGGGTCCGACGACCTGATCCCCGCTCACCTCGAGCGGCGCGAGAGCGCGATTCCGAGATTGCGGCGGATCTCCGCCGATCCCGGCTCGATCTCCAGCGCCTGCCGGAACTGCTCGATCGCGGCGTCGAGCTGGCCGCCGCGGGCGAGGAGGATCCCGAGATTGTTGCGCGCCTCGACCGAACCGGGCTCCAGCTCCACCGCGCGGCTCAGGTGAGCCGCCGCGGCGCCCAGGTCGCCGCGCGCGATCAGCGCCATCGCCAGGTTGTAGTGGACGCCCGCGCGCCCCGGGTCGAGCTCCAGCGCCTTTCGATAGTGCGGGATCGCCTTCTCCGGCTCGCCGGCGGCGGCGAGCGCGAACCCGAGATTGTTGTGCGCCTCGGCGTACGCCGGATCGAGCTGGAGCGCGGTCCGGTAATGCTCGATCGCCTCCGCGGGGCGCCCGAGGGCGAGGAGCGCCAGCGCCAGGTTGTTCTGCGCCTCGGGGTACTCCGGCCGCAGCGCCAGCGCTCTCTGCGCCATCGGGAGCGCCTCCGCCGCGGCGCCCCTGGAGATCAGCGCTCCGGAGAGGTTGTTCCACGCCATCCAGCAGCCCGGGTTGCTCCGGAGCGTGGCCCGGTAGAGCGTCTCGCGGTCGGAGTAGAGGCGGCTCTGGCGCCAGGTGAGGACCGCCAGGACGGCGACGCCCGCGAGACAAAGGCCCGCGCCGGCCCGGCGAAGGGCCGGCCGCGCATCCTCGAACAGGCGCGCCGCGCCTGCCGCCGCGAGGGTGAGGATGCCGAGGCTCGCGAGGTACTGGAAATGATCCGCGACGAACGAGAAGAGGAACGGATAGAGATCGAAGAACCCGAGCGCCGGAAACAGCGTACCGACGAAGAACAGCGCTCCGGCGAGCGCGCCCGGCATGCGCTTGCGGAGCAGCCAGAGCGTGGCGAGCGCCGCGAGCGCGGCAGCGGGGTACAGGTACTGCCACCAGACGCGTTGGCTGACGGTCCAGCGCGGATAGATGAAGACGAGATCGGCGGGCCAGACGAGCTTGCCCAGATAGAACCAGGCGGCGCGGCCTGCGAGAAGTGCGCGCTCGATCATCGTCCGCTCGAAGCCCGCTCCCTGGGCTCCCACCAGGTTGCGCTCGACCCAGACGGTGAAGAGGCCCGCGGCGGCGCCGAGGACGAAGAACGGGAGCAGCGGGACCACGTCGCGTCGCCAGGAAGGCGTGCCGCGCCGGAGCCAGTGCACGAGCAGCAGGGCCGCGGGAAGCGTCGCGGTCACCGTCTTGGTGCAGAGCGCGAGAGCGAACAGCAGCAGCGAGAGCAGGTAAGCGCGCTTCTCCCGGCGCTCCTCGAAGTGGAGCCAGGCCAGCGCCGCTCCCAGGTAGAAGACCGCGGAGAGCGTGTTCTTCTCCTCGCTGATCCAGGCCACCGATTCGACGTGGACCGGATGCAGGGCGAAGATCGCGGCGGCGAGGAATGCGCCCGGGACCGCGAGCCGGCGCAGGATCAGCGCCGCCAGCACCGCCGCGCCGAAGTGGAGCCCGAGATTGACGAGGTGGTAGCCCGTCGGCGCATCGCCGAACAGCCGGTGCTGCACCCAGAACGCGCTGTGCAGGAGCGGGTAGTACTGCTGGGTGGCGCCGGGCTCCGCCCAGATCCGCCACAGCCCTTGCCAGGAGCGCAGGTCCGGGCGGGTGAGGTGCGCGGCGTCGTCCCAGAGAAGGCCGCCGTTCCACGCCGGCTGATAGGCGGCGAACACCGCGACGAGCAGCGCGGCGAAGAACCCCGAGTCGCGCGCCGGGGACGCGCGAGCCACGCCGTCGCCGCCCATCTCCTACTTCTTCATCTTGGCGACGAACTGGTCCTGCGCCTTCTTCATCTCTTCCGGCGAGAGGTCGGCGACGTGCTGGGCGAGGACCCACTGGTTGCCCCAGCGGTCGTGGACCTCGGCGATGCGGTCGCCCCAGAACATGTCCGCCGGGTGCATCACCGCTTTCAAGCCGGCGCGCTCCGCGCGGTGGAAGGCCTTGTCGACGCCCGCGAGGTAGATCCAGAGCCGCGCCTGCCGCGGCGTCTGGGGCATCTCGGGGAACACGTCGTTGCAGAAGATCACCGAGTCGCCGATGCGCACCGCCGCGTGCCAGATCTTCTTCCCGGTCGGATCCGGCGCGCGCACCATCTCCTCCGCGTCGAAGGCGTGCTTCCAGGTTTCGATCGCCTCGGCGCAGCCGTCGACGGTGAGGGCGGGAGTGACGCTGTGCAGGCCTTCGGGGATGGGCTTGGGCATCTCGGCCTCCGCTGGGCCGCTATCCTACCCCAGAGCGCGGCGGATCATTCCGCGCCGGACGTCTCAGGGTACGCCCGCAGAGAACGGGCGACGAGTCCGAGTCCGGCGGCGAACAAGCCGAACATGAGCAGCGTGTTGAAGAGGCTGGTCGGCGCCCAGTGGATCGACAGGCTCATCAGGACGGAGGCGAGGATCATCAGGAAGCCGCCGACGCCGAGCACCCATCCCGCCTTGCTCTTGCCGTCGAAGAAGAGGACGCCGATGCCGATCAGGAGCGGCAGCATGGTGAGCCCGAACCCCGCCTGCCGGTTCATTCCCCAGAGCCCGAAGAAGGAGAACGAAGAGGTCACCTGGACCTGGTTGAGGATCAGGTATCCGCCGAGGACGGTGAAGGCGAGGCCGAGGAAGAAGGTCGGCACCCCGCCCGGAGTCCCTCCGGCGCCGCGCCGCTGTCCCCGCACCAGCGCCTGCATCTGTTCCAGTTCCGCCGATTCCGCAGCCTGCTTCTGCTCGAACGTCGCCATCCGTCCATCCTACGGGATCCCGCAAGTTCACGGCGGCCCGAGCATCGCGTCGAGCCTCCAGCGGGCCTGCTCCAGCTCCTCGGGCGTGAGCTCGTGATATAACGAGTATAAGGAGAGGACCTCGTGCGCGCGTTTGCGCAGCGCCGCCGAAGGCCGGTGCGGATTGCGCTTGCGCGGCGCCGGGAGCATGGCCGCGAGCACCGCGGACTCCTCGGGCAGGAGCTCGGAGGCGGGCTTGTCGAACCAGACGCGCGCCGCCGCGTCGGCGCCGTAGATCCCGTCGCCCCATTCGGCGACGTTCAGGTACAGCTCGAGGATGCGGCGCTTGCCCAGGCGTTCCAGCCTGCGGGCGAGGATCGCCTCGCGCAGCTTGCGCCAGAGCGTCCGCTCTTCGCCGAGCCAGAGGTTCTTCGCCAGTTGCTGCGTGATCGTCGAGGCGCCGCGGCGGAGGCGGCCATCCTCCACGGCGGTGGTGAGGGCGATCTTCGTCTGCTCGACGTCGATGCCGTCGTGCTCGAAGAACCGGGCATCTTCGCTGTTGACCACCGCTTCTCGCAGCCAGGGCGAGATGCGGGCGAGCGGCACCCAGTGCTGGTTGTGCCGCGCCGCGCCGCCCCGCTGGCGAGCCTCGCGCTGGCGAGCGGTCATCAGCGCGGTGGTGCCCGGGTTCGCGCGCCGCAGCGGCTCGGCGGACGGAAGCGTCAGCCAGAACGCCGCCGCCGCTGCGGCGATGCAGAGAACGACGAGGACCGCCACGCGGGGGGCGGTCCAGCGGGCCCGTGCTCGGTAGGACACCTCATCGAGTATAAACGCGGCGCCTTGCCTGGCTCCTTCTCAATCCGGCGGCTGGCCGGCGTCCTGGCGCACAACCGCGACTTTCGCACATTGTACGCAGCCAACGCCGTCTCCCAGCTCGGCGACTGGTTCAACGTCGTCGCGCTCTTCTCGCTCCTTCTGGAGCTGACCGGGAAGGGAGAGGTGGTCGCGATCGCGCTGCTCACCCGGTTCATCCCGGCGTTCTTCGCGGGGCCGGCGGCGGGCGTGCTCGCGGACCGCATCTCCCGCCGGGCGATCCTGGTGGTGAGCGACGTGCTTCGCGCCGGGCTGGTCCTCTGCCTGCTCTTCGTCCGCCGCCCGGACCAGGTCTGGATCGCGTATGCGGTCGTCACCGCGCACTCGGTGGTGAGCGCGTTCTTCGAGCCCGCGCAGCAGGCGATGCTCCCGAATCTGGTGACCGAGGCCGATTACCCTCTGGCCGCGACGCTGGAGAACTCGCTGTGGGCGGCGACGCTGGCCGTCGGCTCCGCGCTGGGCGGCGTCGCGCTGGCGGTGGTCGGGAGGGACGCGGCGTTCGTCTGCGACAGCCTGAGCTTCCTCGGCTCGGCGGCGCTGCTGTTGCGCCTCCCTCCCGGCCGCGCAAAGCGGAGCGATCGGCAGGCGCTGGAGGTGGTGCAGGAGGCGCGGGAGCCCGGGTCGCAGATCGCGAATCTGCTGGGCGCGGGCGACCTGCGGGAGGGGATCCGCTACGTCGCCTCGCACCGCCGGGTCCGTGCCCTGCTCGCGGTGAAGGCCAGCTTCGGCCTGACCCTGGGCGGTGTGCTGGTCCTGCTCGCGTACTTCGGGGAGAAGGTGTTCGCCGAGGGAAACGGCGCCGGCATCGCCGTGCTCTGGACGGCGCGCGGCGTGGGCAGCTTCGCCGGACCGTTTGCCGCCTTCCGCATCGCGGGCACCGACGATCGCGGGTTGCGGCGCGGGATCTCCGCCGCCTTCGCAGTCCTGACGATCTGCTACGTCGGATTCGCGCTTAGCCCGGCGCTCGGCTACGCCGCGATCGCTCTGGCCGCGGCCAACGCCGGCGGCAGCATCCTCTGGACCAGCGGCTCCACGCTGCTGCAGCGGCTCTTGCCGGACTCGGTCCGGGGCCGCGTCGCCGCCGCCGAGATGGGCGGCTTCATGCTCACGCTCTCCGCCAGCACGCTCGCCACCGGGCTCCTCCTCGACCGCGGCATTCCGCCCCGCGCGTTGATGGCGGCGTGCGGTCTCGTCGCCCTGCTTCCGCTCGCGTACTGGGCCTCCGCCCAGAGGGCGTTTCAGGTGACAGGGCCGGTCGCCGGGGAGTAAACAGACGCTCCCCATGGCCGACACTCCCCAGGCAGGAGCGACCAGCTCCATCGAGGATCAGATCCGGCTGCGCGAGCAGAAGGCGCAGGAGCTGCGGGAGCAAGGCGTCCATCCCTACGGCAACGGCGTCGAGGTGCCGCACACCACCGGATTCGTCCGCATCCGGCATGCCGACGACGACGCCGCCCGCCTGGAGGAGGACCAGACCGAGCCGTACGGCCTGGCGGGGCGGCTGGTGGCGATGCGGACCATGGGGAAGGTCAGCTTTCTCAGCCTTCGCGATCGGACCGGCGATCTGCAGATCTTCGTCAAGAAGGACAAGGTGGGCGAGCGGGCGTACGAGCTGCTCAAGCTCGCCGATCTGGGGGACATCGTCTTCGCCCGCGGCCGGGCCATGCGCACGCGCACCGGCGAGCTGTCGATCGAGGCGACCGAGTTCCGCGTCCTCACCAAGGCGCTGCGGCCGCTCCCGGAGAAGTGGCACGGCCTGACGGATCACGAGACGCGCTACCGCCAGCGGTACGTCGACCTGGCCGCGAATCTGGAGGTCCGCGAGATCTTCCGGCGGCGGTCGCGGCTGATCGCGGGAATCCGGCAGTTCCTCGACGAGCGCGACTTCCTGGAAGTGGAGACGCCGGTCCTGCACAAGCCGGAGGAGGCGGGCGGAGCGACGGCGAAGCCGTTCGAGACGCACCACAACGCGCTCGATCTGGATCTCAAGTTGCGCATCGCCCTCGAGCTGCACCTGAAGCGGTTGATCGTGGGCGGGCTGGAGCGCGTCTACGAGATCGGCCGCGTATTCCGGAACGAGGGGATCGACCGGCGGCACAATCCCGAGTTCACCATGCTGGAGTTCTACCAGGCGTACGCCACGTACCAGGATCTGATGACGCTCACCGAAGAGATGGTGGCGCGGCTGGCGACGGAGGTGACCGGGGCCGACGAGGTCTCCTTTCAGGGCAACAGGATCAAGTTCGCGCCTCCGTGGCCCCGGATGTCGATGCTCCAGGCGGTGGCGAAGATCTACGGAGTCAGGGGAAACGACTCGCAGCTGCTCGATGCGCTCGCCGGGCTCTCCGACGCGCAATGGCTGGGCAAGGTCGAGGACGCCGAGATGCGGCACAAGTTCACCCGGATGCCGTCGGCCGGGGAGAAGATCGCCTGGGCCTTCGAAGCGTTGATGGAGCCGATGCTGCCGAAGGACCGCCCCTGTTTCGTGGTGGACTTCCCGCTGGAGATCTCGCCGCTGGCCCGCAAGCGCGACTCCGAGCCGCGCCTGGTCGACCGCTTCGAGGCGTTCGCCGGCGGGATGGAGATCGCCAACGCCTTCTCCGAGCTGAACGACCCGCGCGACCAGGAAGCGCGCTTCCGCGCGCAGGTGGAAGCCGCGGCGCGCGGCGACGAGGAGGCGATGCCCTGGGATCGCGACTACGTCCGCGCCCTGGAGCACGGCATGCCTCCCACCGCCGGCGAGGGGGTGGGCATCGACCGGCTGGCGATGATCTTCACCGACTCGGCCAGCATCCGCGACGTGGTGCTCTTCCCGCTCCTCCGCCCCGAGCTCGAGGCGACGCTCACGGAAACGGCTGCGGCGCTCGACCGGTCCGCGGCAGAAGTCGTCCGGAAGAAGGACCCGGAGGGTGGGCGTTGAAGTTCCGCTTGCGGGTCACCGTTGCAGCGCTGGTGCTGTTCCTGCTCGGCGCCGGGCTGCAGTACTCGCTCGCGCAGTGGCTGGGCGGCGCGACCACCTTCTCGCGCGACGCGGTGAGCGCCATCTCCTTCGGCGCCCAGGGGCTCTGGTTCCTCGCCGCGGGATTCGCCCTCAGCTTTTTGGGGCGCGGGTACCGTCCGCTCGAGAATCTCGCCGCCTCGCTCGCGTTCGGGGTGGCCACCTTCTTCGTGCTCCGCTACCTCAAGCCGCCCTCGTTCTCGTACGACCGGTTCTTCGCCAGCACGGGCGAGCTGGTGGTGTGGGCGCTGTGCGCGGCAGCGGCCTCCTGGCTCCTCGCGATGTGGGGCGCGTCGTTCGGGATGCTGATCGGCGCGAACGGCCACCCCGATCCGCGGCTCCGCTACGAATGGGGGATCGCCCGTACCCACCTGCGCCTGAACCGCCACAGCGCGAAGATCCTGCTCGTCGCCTTCATCGTGCCGCCGCTGCTGCTCTGGTGGGGCGGGCAGATGGCGTGGTCCTGGGACCAGATGCGCCGGGCGAACGCGGGCGGCTCGCCTCCGACCCTGCACCTCACGGTCCGGCAGATCGTCCTGATCGCGGCGCTCGTCGTCCTGGTGGTGGTCCTGGTGCTGCGTTTCATCGCGGCGCGCGCCCGCCTGGCGCAATTGAAGCCGGGGCAGCGCCGCAAGCGGCCGGCGACGGTGGTGATGACCGGGATCTCCATCGCCGGCGTGGCGGTGGGCGTTTGGGCGCTGACCGTGGTCCTCTCGGTGATGAGCGGCTTCGAGTCGGACCTGAAGCACAAGATCCTGGGGACCAACTCGCACGCGCTGCTCCTCAAGTACTCCACCGATTTCTCGGAGTGGCGCTCGGTGATTCCGAAAGTGGCGGCGGTGCCCGGCGTGGCCGGCGTCTCGCCCTTCATCCTCAACGAGGTGATCCTTTCGCACGGCCAGACGGTCACCGGCGCGGAGCTGAAGGGGATCGACCCGGCCACGGCCGGCGCCGTCAGCGAGCTGCCGCGGCAGGTGATCGCCGGCGAGCTGCGCTGGATCGCGAGCCCGCAGGACATCCCCGGGACCGATCGCCTGGTGGAGCCCACCGGCGCGGCCGCGAAGCAGCTCGGCGGTCCCGAGTACGAGCAGTACCTGGAGGACACGCTCAAGCGCCGCCAGTCGCATCCGGAGGAGGCGCAGAAGATGGATCCCGCCGCCCTGCGCAACCTGCCCGGGATCTGCATCGGGAAGGAGATGTCGCACCAGCTCCGCGCCTGGGTCGGAGACGTGGTGAACGTGCTCACGCCGCTGGGTGAGATGACGCCCACCGGGCCGGTGCCGCGCAGCCGGCCCTTCCGGGTGGCCTGCATCCTCTATTCCGGGATGTACGAATACGACTCGAAGTTCGTCTACATCGGGATCCCCGAAGCGCAGAAGTTCTTCCGCATGGGCGACAACGTGGTCGGGCTGGAGCTGAAGTTCACGGACGTGGACGCGGCTCGGGCCCTGGGGCGGCGGGTGGTGGCAGCGCTGGGTGGGTTTCCCTATCGGACCAAGGACTGGGCCGAGCTGAACCGCAATCTCTTCTCCGCGCTGAAGCTGGAGAAGCTGGCGATGGCGATCATCCTCACCTTCATCGTGCTGGTGGCCTGCTTCAACATCCTCAGCACGCTGATCATGCTGGTGCTGGAGAAGACGAAGGAGATCTCGATCCTCAAGTCGATGGGCGCACGCGACGCGAGCGTGATGAAGATCTTCGTGGTGGAGGGGCTCACCATCGGGGCCATCGGCACCGCGATGGGCCTCCTCCTCGGATACGCCACCTGCTCGTTCATCGAGAAGTTCGGCCTGCAGCTCGACCCCGACGTCTATTACATCTCCAACCTCCCGGTGAACGTCGACGGCGCCCAGTTCCTGATGGTGGCCGCCATCTCGCTCGCGCTCAGCTACCTGGCGACGCTCTATCCCGCGACCAAGGCCAGCCGGCTCTCGCCGGTCGACGGGCTGCGGGAGGAATGAGTGGAGCCTCTGGTCGAAGCCCGGGCGGTGCACAAGTCGTACTGGCTGGGAGAGAAGGAGATCCACGTGCTGCGCGGCGCGACCTTCGCGCTGGCGCCGGGAGAGATGGCGTCGCTGGTGGGTCCGAGCGGGGTGGGGAAGAGCACGTTCCTGCACGTGATCGGGACTCTCGATCCGCCCACGGCAGGCGAGGTGCTGTACGAGGGCCGCAACACCTTCCGGATGGCGGAGGAGGAGCTGGCCACCTTCCGCAACCGGAGCGTCGGCTTCGTCTTCCAGTTCCACTACCTGCTGCCGGAGTTCAGCGCGCTGCAGAACGTCGCCATGCCGGGGATGATCAGCCGGCTCTCCCGCGAACAGGCGGAGGCCCAGGCGAAGGAGATGCTCGACATCGTCGGGCTCGGCCATCGGCTCGACCACAAGCCCGGCGAGCTTTCGGGCGGTGAGCAGCAGCGGGTCGCCCTGGCCCGCGCGCTGGTCCTCAAGCCGCGCCTCCTGCTCGCCGACGAGCCGACGGGAAATCTCGACGAAGCGACCGGCGAAGGGATCCACCAGCTTCTCGTGGAGCTGAACCGGCGGCTGGGGATCGCCGCGATCGTCGTCACGCACAACCCACGGCTTGCCGAGCGGATGCCGCGCCGCCTGAGGCTCGCCGAAGGGCTCGTCGTGGATGCCTGAACGGCGCTCCATCCGCATCTTGGCCGCGGGAGGAACAGCCTCAGGAGAGGATTGCTCATGAAGAACATGGTGTGGATCGCGTCGCTCGCGGTCGTGTTCGGTTGCGCGTCGGGCGGGCAGGAGACGAAGAAGTCGGAGGCGCAATCGGCGCAGGACCAGGCGCACCAGGCTCTGCAGGCGGCGGCGGATGCGCAGAAGAAGGCCTCCGGCGAGCAGGCGAAGGCCGAGCAGATGCAGGAGGTCGTCACCCAGAAGCAGAAGGAGCTGGCGGACGCGCAGGCGAAGCTGCGCGGACAGCGGCAGAAGGCGCAGCAGGCGCAGCTGGATGCGCAGCAGGCGACGCAGACGGCGCAGCAGGAAGCCCGCCAGGAGCAGCAGCAGGCTTCGCAGCTGCAGAAGACGCAGGCGCAGGAGATGCAGCAGCGGAACCAGCAGCGCGTGCAGGAGTGGACGCAGCAGCAGAACGCGCAGGGGACGCTGGTGCAGGCCGGAAGCGACCAGCTGCAGATCCGTACCCAGGACCAGGGCCTGTTGAAGCTGCAGGTCACCGACTCGACCGCGGTGACGCTGGACGGCCACAGCTCCTCGGTCGCGGAGCTGAAGCCGGGCAGCGAGGTGCGGGCCAGCTACCAGACCGTGCAGGGTGAGTCGAAGGCGCTCACCATCGACGCTACTTCGAAGAGCTCCGGCCAGTCGTCGTCGACGCCGGAGCAGCAGCCGAAGCAGAAGTAACGGACAGCTCGTCCTTGATCACCGCGCCTCCCTTCATCACGAAGGGAACGCGCTCGAGGACGCGCACGTCCTGCAAGGGATCGCCCGGCACCGCGATCAGGTCGGCGTAGCGGCCGGCCTGGACGGTGCCGACGTCTTTCTGGCGGTCGAGCAGCTCGGCGGCCCAGGCCGTCGCGGAGAGGATCGCCCGCGCCGGCGGAAGGCCGAGGCGCACCATCCAGGCGAACTGCTTCGCGTTGTCGCCGTGGGGGAAGATGCCGGCGTCGGTTCCGAAGGCGACGCGCACGCCCGCCTTCACCGCCTTCGCCCAGTTGTCGCGCTGGAGCTGCCCGATGGCGCGCTCCTTGTCGACGTACTCCTTCGGGATGTGCAGGTCCTCCGCGTGCGCGAGGATGTAATCGTCGTTGTAGATGTCGCCGACGAGGAAGTTGCCGCGCTCCTTCATCAGGCGGATGCCCTCGTCGTCGATCAGGGTGCCGTGCTCGATGGAGTCGAAGCCGGCGCGGGTGGCGTCCTTGATGCTCTGCGTGCCGTGCGCGTGCGCGGCGATCCGGCGGCCCGCCTTGTGCGCTTCCTCCGCGGCGACGCGCAGCTCCTCGTAGGTGAACTGCGGCGCGCCCGGCGTGTCGCCGCGGGAGAACACGCCGCCGCTGGCGGCGACCTTGATCACGTCCACGCCGTGCTGGACGTGCGCGCGGATCACGTGGCGGAGCTGGTCGGCGCCGTCGGCGACGTGGAAGTCGCGCTCGAGCGGGTAGAGATCGACCTGCACGTTGGGCGGATAATGGTTCAGGTCGCAGTGGCCGCCGGTGATGCTGATGCAGGGGCCGGAAGCGACGATGCGCGGCCCGGGGAAGTAGCCTTCGTTGATCAGGTCGCGCAGGTCGGCGGCGAGGAACGGCTCGGAACCGACGTCGCGGACGGTGGTGAACCCCGCCTCCAGCGTGCGGCGGGCGTGCACCACCGCGGTCATCGCCGGAGCGAGCGGGGAGGTCTTGAAGGTCCAGATGTCCTCGAAGTGGTCGGAGCGCGCCTCGAGGTGCACGTGGCAGTCGATCAGCCCGGGCAGGACGGTGGCCTTCGAGAGGTCGATCAGCTCGGCGCCTGCGGGGATCGGCCCGCCGACCGCGGCGATGCGATCGTTCTCGATCCTCAGGGTGACGTTCTGCTTGTACGACTCCGAGAGCCCGTCGAAGAGGCGGCCGGCCTTGAGGTAGACGACGTGAGGCGGCGCGGCGGCGAGGAGCAGCGCGAGGAGGATCATGCATTGAAGACTAGCAGCTCGTCGACCCTTCCGCGGGACCGCGCCCTGGAATTGATGAACCGCGGGGCCCGCACCGTGCGCTGCTCGAACCCGAGGTACAGCTCGCGGACCCGCTCGGTGGCCGAGTTCGAGAGCAGGAAGCGGACGCCGCGGCGGTTCAGGGCGATGCAGGCGCGGGCGAGGCGCTTCTGGTCGTCCCAGGTGAAGCCGTCGGCGGTGTAGCTGGCGAAGCTGGAGGTGGCGGAGACCGGATCGTACGGCGGGTCGAGGTAGACGAAGTCGCCGGGGGCGGTCTTCGAGAGCGCCTCCTCGAACGGCGAGTGGTGGATCTCGACGTTCCGCAGCGCCGCGCTGGCGGCGATGAGCGCTGCCGGATCGTGGAAGCGGGGGTTCGTGTAACGCCCGATGGGGACGTTGAAGCGGCCGGCGCGGTTCACCCGCCACAGCCCGTTGAAGCAGGTCTTGTTGAGGAAGATGAAGCGCGCCGCGCGCGCCGCCGGCGCGAGGCGCAGCGGGTCGAGCGCCCGGATGTCCAGGTAGTGCTCCTTCTCGTAGACGTGCCGGGCGAGCGCGTCGAGCACGCGGTACGGATCGTCGCGGACCTGGAGGTAGCAATGGATCAGCTCGGCATTGCTGTCGCTGAGGAGCGCGCGGCGGGGGGCGACCGCGAAGAAGAGGGCGCCGCCGCCGACGAACGGCTCGTGGTAGCGGCGCAGCGAGCCCGGCGCGGGAACATGGCGGAGCAGCTCGGGCAGGAGCGACGTCTTGCCGCCGACCCACTTCAGGAACGGAGAGGCCTTGACGCGCTCCTCGGGCAGCGCGGTGCGCAGGTGGGATTCGGAGCGGCGGAGTTGCAGGACGGGCATGCGGTTTCGGTAGCATGCGCGATCCCGCCGCGGAAATTCCTGGCACGAGGGATCGAAAGTTTGACAGATCGCGGGCCGCTTCGTCAGAACAGGCGCGCGCGCACCGACCAGTACGCGTCCTTCGCCCGGCGGAACACGGCGGAGTTCGCGCCCAGGCGGGACCGGAGCACCGACGCGGTGGCTTCCTGCAGGGGCATGAGGAAGTCCACCGCGACGCGGTGCCGGAGATAATCGCCGGGCGCGCGCCGGAAGTACGAACGGTGGTACTCGCGCAGCTCCTTCAAGGTGTGCGCCCGGCCGTTGTCGCCGTACTTCGCGACCCAGGGCGAGAAGTCCGGGTACAGCCGCCCCGGTCCCCATTCGCCGTGCAGGGTCACCTTCATGAAGTTGCCGATCAGGAGGTCGTCGAAGATCTCGTACTTGAGCGCGGTGACCAGCGAACCGCGCGGCACCTCGAAGGTGAGGCCCCGGCGGAAATCCGCCGGCCGCAGCTCGACCACGGTCTCGTCGCCGCCGACGAGGAAGCGGAGGAAGTCGATGGTGCGCGCGAGCGCCTCGAACTGCCGGAAGTACGAGCGGAGCGCCGCCTTTTCCTTCGCGTCGAGACGCTCCGTCCAGTGGTCGCCGAACTCCTCGGGGCGATGGAGAGGCCCCGTGCAGCGCGCGGGCTGGAGCGGAACCACCTCGTCGGTCAGGCAGTCGTACCGGACGTACGCAGGGAGGAGCTCGCAGCGGCGGTCATCGAACCCTTCCGGATACTCCTCGACCTTCGAGGTGTACGG
>DASREU010000498.1:0-3171 GCA_035651935.1 Myxococcales bacterium
GTCGTTGAAGTAGGCGGGGCAGGTGATCACCGCCTTGCTCACCGGCGCGCCGAAGAATGCCTCGGCGTCGAGCCGCAGCTCGGTGAGCACCATCGCCGAGATCTCGGGCGGCGAGTACTGCTGATCGCCGAGCTCGATGCGCACGTCGTCGTGCGGACCGCCGACGATGGTGTACGGCATCCGCTTCAGCGTCTCCTGCGTGCTCTTCGCGGACCAGCGGCGGCCCATCAGCCGCTTGACCGCGACCACGGTGCGCTCCGCGTTCGTCACCGCCTGCCGCCGGGCGAGCGCGCCGACCAGCCGCTTCCCGTTCCGCGCCATCGCCACCACCGACGGAGTGAGGCGATAGCCGCTGCGGTTGGGAATGACCGTGGGCGTGCCGTCCTGCACCGTGGCGCAGACGGAGTTGGTGGTGCCGAGATCGATGCCGATGACCAGTTCGCCCAATCGTGCCTACAGCGCCTTGAGCAGCGCCTTGGCCTCCTTGTGATCGGGGTTCTTGTCGAGAAGCGCGGTCAGCTCCGTGCGCGCGCGCGCCTTCATCCCGGCGCCGAGCAGCAGCCGCGCGAGCAGCAGCCGCGCCTCCGGATCGCCCGGACTCAGCTGGACGGCCCGCGTCGCCCAGTTGGTGGCCGAGCGGTGGTCGGAGGTCGCCAGCGCGCAGCGGGTAGCGCCCATGGCCGCCTCGAAGCTCGTGGGATCGTTCTGGAACGCTGCGGCATAGCCCGTGGTCGCCTCGGCGAACTTGTTCCGCTCCTCGCGCTCCTTGGCCGAGGCCAGCGCCGAGCGGGCGCGCGCCTTCGCCTGCTCGCGCTCCAGCTCCACCAGCTTCGCGCCGATCTCCTTCCGATTCGGGTCCAGCTCCCGCGCCGCCTTGAGGGCGAAGATGGCCTGGGTGCGCTCGCCGTTCAGCGCGTGCTCCAGCGCCTCCTCGTACAGCCTGCGCGCGGCGCCCAGTCGGGCGAAGCCCTTGGTGCGCAGCAGCCGATCGCGCCGCTCGTGCGAGCGCCGCTCTTCGTCGGCCCGCGACAGCTCGCGACGCTCCAGCGCCGCGGGGTGCCGCTGGGAGAGGTGCGCGCGGTGATCGCGGTCGTATGCGGCCCGCAGATCCTCGTCCGAGAGCACCTGGTACGCGGCGGAGAGCCTCTGGAACCATTTGGAGAGGAGCGCCGCGTACGGCCCCAGCTCCTTGCGGTACCAGGCGTCGGGATGAAAGCGCTTGGACCGTTCGAGGTATGCGCGCCGGATCGTCCCGCCGTCCGCGTCCGCGTCGATGTCCAGCAGCTCGTAGTGGGTCAGCCGGTCGCCTCCGGATTCGAGCTTCTGCAGCTCGTTCTGCATGTCGACCGGGAGGTCGACCATTCCTCCGGGCCTGCTCGGCGCGACGCCCAACGCTCCCCCTCGCGCAGGCTTTTCGCCCGCGTATCTTCGCAAGATATCCTATGGCGCAATCTGGAGAAAAGGTTCCTTACGCCTTTGCGACAGCCTCGGCCAGGAGCCGCGACGCCCGGTCGATTTCCTCGTCCGACACTGTGAGGGGAGGTGCGAGGCGTACCACCCTCTCGCCGATGGCATTGACGAGGAGCCCGAGATCCCTCGCCTTCGCCACCACTTTCGGCGCCAGGTCCTCCGAGAGCAGCAGGGCGCGGAGCAGACCGAGGCCGCGTTCGCCGGAAGCGCGTCCGCCGATCGCCGAGAGCCGCTGCGAGAGGCGCTGGCCGGCCTGCTGCACCCGCTCGATGAGGCCCTCCGCGAGCAGGTCGGTGACCGCGCACGCCGCTGCCGTCGCCAGCGGGTTCCCGCCGAAGGTGCTCGCGTGCGTGCCCGGGGTGAAAGCCTTGGCCACGTCCTCGCGGGCGAGCAGCGCCCCGAGCGGGATGCCGCCGGCGATCCCCTTCGCCAGCGTCATCGCGTCGGGCTCGATCCGCTCGTGCTGGTGCGCGAACCACGCTCCGGTGCGCCCCATGCCGGTCTGCACCTCGTCGAGCAGCATCAGGGCCCCATGCCGGGTGCACAGCTCGCGCACCCGGGCGAGATATCCGCGGGGCGCCGGCAGCACGCCGGCCTCTCCCTGGATGGGCTCGAGGAGCACCGCGCAGGTCTTGTCGGAGACCGCCGCTTCCAGCGCCTTGGCATCGCCGTAGTCGAGGAAGCGGAAGCCCTGGGGCAGCGGCCCGAACCCCTGCTGGTACTTGGGCTGCCCGGTGGCCGCGAGCGACCCCATCGTCCGCCCGTGGAACGAGTTGTGGAAGCAGAGGATCTCGATCCGCTCCGGGTGGCCGTTCACCACCTGGAAATGGCGGGCGAGCTTGATCATCGCCTCGTTCGCCTCCGTGCCGCTGTTGCAGAAGAAGGCGCGTTTGAGCGTCTTCGTCTGCGCCGTCAGCTTCTCCGCCAGCCGGATCTGCGGCTCCGTGACGTACAGGTTCGAGGCGTGCCAGATCAGGCCGGCTTGCTGCATCAGGGCTTCGCGGACCCGCGGGTTCGCGTGGCCGACGCTGACGGTGGCGATGCCGCCGATGAAGTCGAGGTAGCGCTTTCCGTCTGCGTCGAAGACCCAGCTGCCTTCGCCGCGGACCAGCGCGATCGGCTGGGTGCGGTAGTTCTGGAAGAGGACGGACTGCGCGCGCTGCACGAGGTCCTGGTTGCTCATGGCCGGAGGGACTCTAGGAGGGCGTTGGCCAAAGGGCAACGGCGACGGTGCCGGGGCGAGGATCAGACTTCCTTGCTGCGTGCCTGTTGCGCGTAATCGATCAGCTTGTCCAGGTAGCTCTCGATCGGCGGGCAGACGATGCCGGTGCCGTCGAGCAGCTCCAGCGTATTGCGGGTGGAGTAGAAGCTGAGGTGGTTCACGGTGGCGAACGCCATGCGCTGCTCGCGGGTCAGCTTCTCCAGGCCCGGGAGCTTGAGGAGGCGATCGGTGAGCTTGTACCCGAGCGAGAGCCGCGGCAGCTTCTTTCCCTCGCGCTCCGCCACCCGCTCGTAGACGCGCCGGGAGCTGGACGGATTGGGATCGACGATGTGGAACGTCCGTCCCACCGCGCGCGGGTCCTGGTGGATGGTGGCGGCCGCCCGGCCGACGAAGTCGATCGGCACCACGTTCAGGGGCGCTACTCCGTCGCCCGGGAGTGGGAGCGGGACTTGAAGCCGGGTGGAAAGGAGCAGGCCGGC
>DASREU010000499.1:0-4912 GCA_035651935.1 Myxococcales bacterium
ATTCGCCCGTCAGCGCCGCCTGGCTGACGTAGAAGTCCTTCGCCGCGAGCAGGCGCACATCCGCGGGGATGATGTCGCCGGCCGCCAGCGCGACCAGGTCCCCGGGGACCAGATCGCGCAGCGGCAACTCGATCTCCTTGCCGCCGCGCACCGCCGTGCACGTCGCCTTGATCATCGAGAGCAGGCTCTCGACGGCCCGGCCCGACCGCTTCTCCTGCACGTATCCGAGGGCGACGCTGAGGACCACCATGACGCCGACCACCGACGCGGCACGGACGTCGCCCAGCGCCACCGACACCACCGCGATCACCAGCAGCTGGATGACGAGAGGGTTCTTCGACCGCTGCAGGATCTCGCCGACGAATCCCGCCCGGCGCTGCGGTCCGACCTCGTTGGGACCGAATCGCTCCAGCCGCTCCTCGACCTGTTCGGGAGCAAGCCCCTTCTCCGATCCGGCCAGATGCGCCAGGGCGGCTTGCGGCGCCAGCGCGCCGCACGCGAGCATCTCGCGGTCGTCCTCCGCGGCGCGGGCGGCCGCGGCGCGACCGCGCAAGACCGGCGGGGAGCGCGGCGATCGTCCCCCGGTGGCATCGAAGGTCTCGGTCACTCAGCCGCTTCTCACTTCCCGGGAGAGCGGTGTCAAGGGACGTGGCGACGCCTACCCGACGAAGGACTCAGAGGCGCGGGTGTAATGCGGTGGCGGGTGCCGCGTTTGCCTCCCTGTCAGCGCGCAAGAAAGCGCGCCGCAAACGAGGAGAAGACGATGGAAAACCAGATCAAGACCGAGTGCCGCTGCGAGAAGGCGTCCTGTGGGTGCGCCGCTGTCGCGGCCGGGCGTTGCAACTGCGGCGCGAGCTGCGCCTGCAAAAGCGTCTGCCGCTGCGGCGGCGGGTGCACCTGCAAGGCCGCGAAGTAGCCCGCTGGAGGAGAGGCGCGCCCGGAGTTTCGGACCCCCGAAACTCCGGCGCGCTTCAGTGCTTGCAGGTGCAGTCGAGGCAGCCGTGCTCGGCGCAGGTGCCGCAGGTGCGGACCACCTGCTTGCGCAACGCCTCGCGGGCGCGGAAGACGCGGACGCCGGCGTTGTTGGCGGTGATCCCCGCTTCCGCCGCGAACTCCTGCACGGACACGCCGTCGACCTCGACGCGCCGCAGCGCCGCGGCGTACTCCGGCTTCAAGGTGTCGGAGAGCCGGGCGACGCAGCGGCACACGGCATTCCGGGTGTCGAGGTCGGGCTCGACGTGCTCCTCCATCTCGCGCGCCAGGGCGGAGAGCCCCCGCTCGCTCGCGCCGCCGCGGCGGTGGTGATCGATCACGGCGTTCCGCAGGACGCGATAGAACCAGGCGACCGCGGACTCGGCGTCTTCGAGCGCCGGCAGGTTGGTGAGCCCGCGCGCGAATGCGTCTTGCAGGAGATCCTCCGCCACGTCCCGGCGGCCCACCCGCTTCTCCAAAAAACCGAGGAACGCGCGATGGCTCTCGGCAAGCGCGGCGACGACGTCCGGGTTCAGCGGGCGTTCCGCGCTCTCCCCCGGTCCGGTCTGGTTGCGCATCCCCTGAGTCTAACTCGCCTTGTGGGCCGGAGTCGGCGGGACGGGCAAACTCCGGTACAACGGCGACATGGCGAGGAACGCACCCGGCCGCAACCCCTCGCAGGTGACCCTGAAGACGGTGTTCACCGTCTGCTTCGGGGTGCTCGCCGTCGCCGCGCTGGTCGTCTTCCTCCTCCGGACGGAGGTGGCGCTGACGCTGGCGCTCGGCGCCGGCATGGTCGCGGTCGCGATGAACCATGGCGTCGAGGCGCTCACCCGCCGCGGTCTCCGCCGCAACTGGGCGGTGCTCGCGGTCGTGTTCGCGCTCCTCGCGCTGGGGACCGGTTTGAGCCTGGTGCTGGTGCCGCCGGTGATCAGCCAGGCGAAAGCGCTGATCGCCGAAGCTCCGGCGCTCTGGATGAAGGTTCGCCAGACCCGCGTCTACGTCGCTCTCGACGCGCGCTTCGACCTGAGCGGCCAGCTCAAGCAGTCGGTCCCGGCGGCAGCGGGCGCGGTCGCCCCCGTCCTGGTGGCGATCGGGAGCGCGCTCAGCGCGGTGGGCGGCCTGGTGACCCTGCTGCTGCTCGCCATCTTCATGCTGCTGTTCGGCCGCGAGCTCCTCCGCGCCGCGATCGCGGAAGCCGCCGCGCGCAACCGCGGCCTCTACGAGCGGGTGGTGGAGAAGATCTACCGATCGGTGGGTGGCTACGTCGCCGGCCTGATCGCCATCTGCTCGATCAACGCCACGCTGACGACGACCTTCCTGGCGATCACCGGGATGCCGTTCTTCCTGCCGCTCGGCATCCTCAGCGGCACCTCCAGCGCCGTGCCGTATGCCGGGCCGCTGGTCGCGGGCGTGACCATCACCTTGCTGGCGCTGATCACGGGCGGGCCGCTGAAGGCGCTGATCACCGGCGTCTACTTCATCCTCTACGGGCAACTGGAGGGGAACGTCCTGAGCCCGCTGATCTTCCGCCGCACCGTCCACATCAACCCGCTCGTCACGACGCTCGCGATCCTCTTCATGGCGGAGTTCATGGGCCTTCCCGGAGCGATCATCGCAGTCCCCGCCGCGGCGACGGCGCAGATCGTGGTCCGGGAGATCCTCTCCCTGCGTGCGGAACAGCAGCAGGCGCGGGACGCGGCCGCGTCCGATTAACTTGACTCTTTCGTATGTTTTTCTTATCCGGAGGCCATGAGGCTGACGGCGCAAGAGGAGTACGGGCTCCGCTGCCTGCTCCAGGTCGCCCGGGAGCCGGAGGGCGCGGTGACCACCCCCCAGCTCGCCGAGCGGGAGGGGCTCACGCCTGCCTACGTCCACAAGCTGATGCGGCTGCTCCGGCGCGGCGGCCTGGTGAAGAGCGTCCGCGGCCGCAAGGGTGGATATCAGCTGGCCCGGCCGGCGGAGCAGATCACCCTCGGGGCCGCGCTCGTTTCACTCGGCGGCAGCCTCTACACCACCGAGTTCTGCGCGCAGCACAAGGGCACCGCGCGAATCTGCGTGCGCCACGGCGATTGCTCCATCCGCGCGGTCTGGATGGCCATCGACCAGGCCGTGCAGCGCGCGTTGAGCAAGACGCGCCTGAGCGATCTGCTGCGCAGCGAGCCGGAGATGGCCGTCTGGATCGAATCGCAACCCGCCGCCTTTCCCTTGAGGACACTGTCGTGAGCGCCCCCGAGACTCTCGAGGATCTGACCTCCCGCCAGTACAAGTACGGTTTCGTCACCGACATCGAAGCCGACGCCGTCCCTCGCGGCCTGAACGAGGACATCATCCGCCTGATCTCGGCGAAGAAGAACGAGCCGGCGTTCATGCTCGAGTGGCGCCTGCGCGCCTTCCGCCACTGGCTGACGATGAAGGAGCCGCGCTGGCAGAACGTGCATTACCCGCCGATCGACTACCAGGACATCGTCTACTACTCGGCGCCGAAACCGAAGGGCGCGGGACCGAAGAGCCTCGACGAGGTGGACCCCGAGCTCCGGCGCACGTTCGACAAGCTGGGGATTCCCCTGCTCGAGCAGCAGCGGCTCGCCGGGGTCGCGGTGGACGCGGTGTTCGACAGCGTCTCGGTCGCCACCACCTTCAAGGAGAAGCTGGCCAGGGCCGGCGTGATCTTCTCTTCCTTCTCCGAGGCGGTCCAGAACCATCCGGACCTGGTCCGCAAGTACCTGGGATCGGTGGTCCCCTACTCCGACAACTTCTTCGCCACCCTGAACTCCGCGGTGTTCAGCGACGGGTCGTTCTGCTTCATCCCCAGGGGCGTCCGCTGCCCGATGGAGCTCTCCACGTACTTCCGCATCAACGCGGAGAACACCGGCCAGTTCGAGCGGACGCTCATCGTGGCGGAAGAGGGAAGCTCGGTCAGCTACCTGGAGGGCTGCACCGCGCCCATGCGCGACAAGAACCAGCTCCACGCGGCGGTGGTGGAGCTGGTCGCGCTCGACGGCGCTCACATCAAGTACTCGACCGTGCAGAACTGGTACCCGGGCGACGCGGAGGGCCGCGGCGGCATCTTCAACTTCGTCACCAAGCGCGGCGCGTGCAGGGGGAAGGCGTCGAAGATCTCCTGGACGCAGGTGGAGACCGGGTCGGCGATCACCTGGAAGTACCCGAGCGTCATCCTCCAGGGCGACGACTCCGTCGGCGAGTTCCACTCCGTCGCGCTGACCAACAACCGGCAGCAGGCGGACACCGGGACGAAGATGATCCACATCGGCAGGAACACGCGGAGCACCATCCTCTCCAAGGGGATCTCCGCCGGCCGGGGACAGAACACCTACCGGGGCCTGGTGAAGATCCAGAAGAGCGCCGCGGGGGCGCGGAACTACACGCAGTGCGACTCGCTGCTCCTCGGCAGCCGCTGCGGCGCCCACACCATGCCGTACATCGAGGTGAAGAACCGCAGCGCCCGCGTGGAGCACGAGGCATCCACCTCGAAGATCGGCGAGGACCAGCTCTTCTACTGCATGCAGCGAGGCATCTCCGCCGAGGAGGCCGTCTCGATGATCGTGAACGGCTTCTGCCGGCAGGTGTTCCAGAAGCTCCCGATGGAGTTCGCCGTCGAGGCCCAGAAGCTGCTCAGCGTCAGCCTGGAAGGAAGCATCGCATGACCACTCCGCTGCTCCGGATCCGGAACCTGCACGCCCGGGTGGGCGACCGGGAGATCCTCCGCGGAATCGACCTGGAGGTCGGCGCCGGCGAGGTGCACGCGATCATGGGGCCGAACGGCTCCGGCAAGTCCACGCTCGCCTATGTGCTGTCCGGACGCGAGGACTATGCGGTCACCGGCGGCAAGGTGATGTTCGATGGGCGGGATCTGCTGGCAATGCAGCCTGAGGAACGTGCCGCGGTCGGCCTGTTCCTGGCGTTTCAGTATCCGGTG
>DASREU010000500.1:0-5985 GCA_035651935.1 Myxococcales bacterium
CACTTCTTTCTCAGCACCACCTTCTTCTCGCAGAAGGATGCGCGCGTGCAGGGATGGAAAGGGCCGAAGCGGGCCCTGCAGCTCGTCCGCCGCTACGAAGTGAAGAAGCGGCGCTGACCGATCACCGCAGGCCGGCCAGCCACGCCAGCACGTCCATGGTGGAGACGAAGCCGGACAGCTCGCCTTTGGCGTTCACGACCGGCAATCCGTGGACGTGCCGCGACACCATCAGCTCGGCGACGCGCTGCACCGACGCATCCTCCGGCGCCGTGACCACCGTCTTCGTCATCACCTCGTCGACCACCGCTCCCTCGCTCTGGACATGGAACCCGCGCTCCGCGTCTCGCGGCGGCTCCTCGCTCGTGTCGCCCCGGTCGTGCGCGTCCTCCACCACGTCCGTCTTGGAGACGATCCCGAGCGGCCGCGATTTGGCATCGACCACCGGCAGGCGGGAGAGGCCGCGCGCCAGCATCAGCTCGACCACCGCTTCCAGGCTGGTGCCGCTGCGCACGGTGACGACCTCGCGGCTCATGATCGTCCGCACCGGCGTGCTCGATGCGCTCTCGGCGGTGACCTGCTTCTTCGTCTCTCCGGCGCGTGGAACGGACATGGGCGGCTCCTCCAGGCGGCGATAGTGCACCGCCCGTGCCTGCGCGCCAGGGCGAAAGCGCCGGCAGGAGCGCGAAATCTGCGTCAGCCCGCCGCGAGTCCGGCGTCGAGGCCGTATTCCTGCAGCTTTCGCCAGAGCGTCGTCCGTCCGATGCCCAGCACGCGAGCGGCCTCGGCCTGCCGTCCGCCGCACGCCTGCAGGACGCGAATGACGTGCTCGCGCTCCACCTCCGCCAGCGAGCGCAGCGCCTCGTCCGCAGCCGCCTTCGGGACGAGCATGTCCGGAGGAAGGTGCTGGGTCTCGACGTCGCCGCCTTCCGAGAAGACGGCCGCGTGCTTGGCGGCGTTCGAAAGCTCGCGCACGTTGCCCGGCCAGCTGTACGCGAGCAGCGCCCGCTCCGCGGCGTCGGTGAACCGGCCGGTGGGGTGCTTCTCCTGGCGCAGGAACAGCTCGGCGAGCGGCAGGATGTCCTCGGGCCGGCGCCGCAAGGGAGGGACTTCCAGCGTGAAGACCTTCAGGCGGTAGTAGAGGTCCTCGCGAAACCTTCCTTCGGCGACCGCTTTGCGTAGATCGCGGTGCGTCGCGCAAAAGATGCGCGCATCGACCGAAAAGGTGCGGGTCTCTCCGACACGGCGCACCTCGCCGTCCTGCAGGACGCGCAGGAGCTTCGCCTGCAGCGCCAGCGGCATCTCGGCGATCTCGTCGAGGAAGAGCGTCCCGCCGCTCGCCGCCTGGAACAGCCCCTGGGTGGACTGGGTCGCGCCGGTGAAGGCGCCGCGCACGTGCCCGAACAGCTCGGACTCGAGCAGCTCGGACGGCAGCGCGGCCACGTTCACGGCCAGAAAAGGCGCCTTGCTCCGCTTCCCGTTCGCGTGGATGGCGCGCGCGAGCACCTCCTTGCCGCTCCCGCTCTCGCCGAGCAGCACCACCGAGGCGTCGGTCCGCGCCACCGCGCTCGCGCGCTCGATCAGCCCACGCATCGCGGCGCTACCCGCGACCACCCGCGAGCAGAAGCGCATCCCGGCCACCGGCTCGCTGGCGCTGCAGAGCTTGCAGAGCGCGCCGCGCTGGAACGGATTGTCGCAGGTCTTCAGCATCTTTTGTTCCTCTCTGTTCCGTTCCGGAACACCGCCTGCGGCGATCCACCTTCAAATGCCGTGCCGGCGCGCATTTACGTCCGGCACCCCGCATGCACCTGGGACCACTGACCTTCCCAAGGAGTCGTCATGAAAACGGTCCGCATCCTCGCTGGCGCGCTTCTCCTCGTCGCGGCCGCATTCGCTCTCCGGCCCCGCGGCACGGCCGGGATCGCCTCGGCGAGCGCCGCGGCTCCGAACTCGCTCGAGCAGATCATGCAGGCGCGCAACCTCACGCCCGACGAGGCCGCCGCCGCGCTCAAGGTCTTCGTCCCGCCGGGCAAGTACGACGACTTCGTCATGATCACCTCCGGCGGCCACCGCGGCTCCGTCATGCTCTACGGCATCCCCTCCATGCGGCTCCTGAAGGAGATCCCGGTCTACTCCCCCGACTCGTGGCAGGGCTGGGCCCAGGGCGAGATGGAGTCCGCCGAGATCCTCAGGAAGGGCTCGTTCGGCGGCGGCCTCCCCACCCTCACCTGGGGCGACCTGCACCATCCGCAGATCTCGCTCACCAACGGCAAGTACGACGGCGAGTGGCTCGCGGTCTCCGACAAGAGCGCCGGGCGGGTGGGCATCATCTCGATGAAGGACCTGAAGACGAAGCTGATCTTCAAGACCCCGAACACCGTCAGCGATCACCATGCCGTGTTCACCGATGACAGCGAGTGGCTGGTGCAGAGCGCGTACTTCCCCATGCCGTACATGGAGAAGAACGGGTACGCGCCGCTCGAGCAGTTCAAGGACAAGTACCGTGGGTCGGCGAGCTTCCTCAAGTTCGATCGGAAGAACGGCACCATCGACGTCACCAAGTCCTTCCAGATCGAGCTGCCGCCCTACTTCCAGGACATGAGCATCCTCGGCCGCGGCCCCAGCGAAGGCCTGCTCTTCATCAACTCCATGGACACCGAGCTGGCCACCGGCGGCGATCTGGAGTCGCCGAAGCGACCGCCGCTCGAGATCGCCGCCTCGATGCGGGAGATGGATTACCTGCACGTGATCGACTGGAAGAAGGCGATGGAGCTGGTGCAGGCCGGCAAGGCCAGGACCATCAACGGCATCCGCGTGCTGCCGCTGAGCGTGGCCGCCGCCGAAGGAGTCCTCTACTTCGTGCCGGAGTCGAAGAGCCCGCACGGGGTGGACCTGGTCCCCGGCGGCGAGTACGTGACCGTCTCCGGCAAGCTCGACCCGCACGTCTCCGTCTATGCGGTCGAGAAGATCAAGAAGGCGATCGAGACGAAGAACTTCGAAGGCAAGGATCCATACGGCATCAACATCCTCAAGTACGACGCCTGCCTCGAGGCGCACGTCGCGGTCGGCCTCGGCCCGCTGCACAGCGTCTTCGACGACAAGGGATACGGCTACACCTCGCTCTTTCTCGACAGCGCGATCGCCAAGTGGTCGCTGGGCGGGGACTACCAGAAGAAGAACAAGGAAGCGCAGCCGTGGAAGCTCGTGGACAAGGTCTCCATCCACTACAACGTCGGCCATCTGCAGGCGCCCGGGAGCAACACGCGCAAGCCCTACGGGAAGTATCTCGTCTCGCTCAACAAGTGGTCGGTGGATCGCTTCCCGCCGCTCGGTCCGCTCCACCCGCAGAACCTCCAGCTCATCGACATCAGCGGCCCGAAGATGGTTCTGCTCTCGGACACCCCGACCATCGGCGAGCCGCACAACTCGATGATCATGCCGCTCGAGCTGCTCCAGCCGTGGACCACCTACCCGGAGACCGGCTGGGACCAGGCGAAGATGAAGAAGAGCACGTACGCCACGGAGCAGGGCAAGGAGCGGATCGAGCGCAAGGGCAACACGGTCTACGTCTACGGCACCGTGATCCGCTCGCACTACACCCCGGACATCGTGCGGGTGAAGGAGGGCGACAAGGTCGTCTTCGCCTGGACCAACGTGGAGAGCGCGCGCGACGCGACGCACGGGTTCGGCCTGCACGGCTGGAACGTGAACCTGTCCCTCGACCCGGGCGCCACCGAGCGCGCGGAGATCGGGCCGGTCAAGGCAGGCGTCTATCCCTACTACTGCACCGAGTTCTGCTCCGCCCTGCACATGGAGATGACGGGCTGGATGCTGGTGGAGCCGCGCAGCACGAAGGTGGCGGAGAAGTAGATGGACCGGACTCCGGATACCGCCGCGAGCACCACGCTCGTGACCGTCGCGCTGCTCTGCCTCGGCTTCGCCTGGGCGGCGCCCTGGTGGGTGATGGAGGCGCGCGCGCCCCAGTACGGCCAGCGGACCCTGATCGTGCAGGTGAACCCGCGGGCCGTGTCCGGCGACGTCTTCGAGGTGGACAACCTCGGCCACTACGTGGGCATCCGCAAGATGGAGAACTTTGCTCCGCTGGAGAGGCTGCTCGCGCCCATCGGGTTCGCGGTCGCGCTCGCGGGCGTGATCGTGGTCCCGTTCCTCCGCAAGCGGTGGCAGCGGGCGGCCGCCGCACTGCCGGCCATCTTCCTGCCCATCTTCTTCCTCGTCGATCTGGACATCACGATGGCGCGGGCGGCGAACGATCGCGATCCCGACGCCGCGCTCAACCTGATCCTCAGCCACATCGACACCCGGCTCTTCGGCGAGTACGTCGTCGCGCAGTTCAAGGTCACCGCCAAGCCGGGGATCGGGCTGTATCTGGCGGGGATCGCCGCCCTGCTCGTCGCCGGGCTGGTGTTCGCGGCGCCGCTGGCGTTCGCCCGCAAGCGCAAGGAAGCGATCACGGCGGCGGTCGCAGCCGTGCTGCTCGTCCCTGCGACGCTGCGAGCGGAAGTGCTGCAGGTCGGACCGCAAGACTCCGTCGCAGCGGCGGTGGAGCGAGCCCACGAGGGCGACACGCTGCGCATCGAGGGCGTCCACCGCGAGCGCATCACCGTGCCGAAGCGTCTGCGGCTGGTCGGGGTCTCCGGAGCGGCGCTGGACGGCGGCGGCGAGGGGACCGTGCTGCGCATCCAGTCCTCCGGCGTGGAGGTGGACGGACTCGACGTGCGCGGCAGCGGCGACCTGTACAGCCGCGAGGACTCCGCCATCCGCATCGAGCGCGCCGAAGGCGTCGCCCTGCGCAACCTCGTCATCAGCGACGCGCTGTTCGGGATCTTTGCCGCCCAGGCGGACAAGTGCCTGTTCGAAAATCTGACGATCTCCGGGAAGGACTTCGAACCGGAGCGCCGCGGCGACGGCATCCGCCTCTGGTACTCGAGCGGCTGCGTCCTGCGCCGCAACACCATGGAGAAGGTGCGCGACCTGGTGATCTGGTACTCGGCCGGGACGCTGGTCGAGGACAACCTGGTGCGCCACAGCCGGTACGGGCTGCACTACATGTACTCCGACCACAACGTCTTCCGCCGCAACCGCTTCGACGACAACGAGGTGGGCGCGGCGATCATGTACTCCCGCGACATCACGCTGGAGCAGAACGCGTTCTCCTTCGCCAGCGGCGCCAGCGCCGACGGCCTCCTCGTCAAGGACGCCGACGACGTCTTCGTCCGCGACAACCGGTTCGTCCAGAACGCGATCGCGCTCTTCCTCGACGGCGCTCCGCAGTCGCGCGGCGGCCGCCTGGAAGTGCGCGGGAACCTCATCGCCCAGAACGGCGTCGGAGTGGCGCTGCAGCCGAGCACGCGGGGCGCCGAGTTCAGCGGGAACGCCTTCGCCGGCAACCAGATCCAGGTGCAGGTGCAGGGCGGCGGCAGCGCGGAGGCGAACCGCTGGGAGGGAAACTGGTGGAGCGATGCTTCGGTGTACGACCGCGACGGCGACGGCTTCTCGGATCTTCCCTACCGCTCGGAGTCCGTCTACGAAGTGCTCGCGGACCGGCATCCCGAGCTTCGCGTGTTCGCCGGGTCGCCGGCCGCCGACGCGATCGATCTGGGCGCGCGCCTCTTTCCCCTCTTCCGCTCCCGCCCCATCCTCGAGGACGCGCACCCGCTGGTCCGGCGGCCGCTGAGCGGGTGGACCGCCGCCGGCGGCGAGCCGTCCGGCCCGGGCCTGTTGCTCTCCGGGGCGGCGCTGCTCGGGGCCGCTCTGGCGATCGCCCGCGGCGCGAAGGCGGTGCTCTCGTGATCGTCGCCGAGGACCTCCAGGTCGTGCTCCAGGGACGCACCGTGCTCGACGGCGTCGGCTTTGCGGTGCGCCGCGGCGAGGCGGTCGCCCTGGTCGGCGCGAACGGCTCCGGAAAGACGACCGTGCTGCGCTGCCTGCTCGGGCTGGTGCCGTTCTCCGGGCGCGCGCGGATCGGCG
>DASREU010000501.1:0-26144 GCA_035651935.1 Myxococcales bacterium
CGGCGTGATCTACTACGCCGTCCAGCGCCGGCGCCGTGAGGACGTCACCGCGGGCGTCCAGTGGGGCGGCGAGCGCCGTCCGCGCGAGCGGCGGCCGCAGAACGTGATCCAGTTCCCTCGGGCGGTGCGGTCGTGAGCGCCGCCGAGGTCGAGCGGGATATCTGTTTTTGGGAGTCCTGGCACCGCTACTACGAGGGAGAACGGCAGAAGGCGCTCGCCATCGGTGGGCCGCGAAAAGCTGCGTGGTGGCTCGGCCAGGTCCGGCAGATAGAGGCGAAGCTCGACGAGCTCCGTGCGCAGCTCGGCCGTCCGGTCCGTGGCGCGCCACTTCTTCGCATCGTCGACGGCGGCCGGTCGCCGGACGGTGGGCCGGGGGCGGGGTAGCCCGCCGCCAAGGCGGAAGCGGAGGGCTCGGGCCTGGCGACGGTCCGGGCCCTCTTCGTTCTGCGGGCTCTGCCGGATGTACTAAACGCGTACCAAACGGCCGCCGGAGGCGGGATCTACTCGGATGGCGAGATCCTGCTAAGGTGCCGCTTCCGGAGGAGGAAAGTTGGGGTGGCTGACGGGACTCGAACCCGCAACCCCTGGAGTCACAGTCCAGTGTTCTACCATTGAACTACAGCCACCACGTTCCCTGCGCAGCGAGAAGGGCGCGGAACTTACCGGAGGAGGCCTTCCCGCGCCAGTGCTTCGCGCAGCCGCCATCGGGGCGGCGTCCGCGGCTTGTCAAACCAGCCTCTCCCGTCGATCATGGACGGGAGCTCGCGCCCATAGCTCAGCTGGATAGAGCGCCAGCCTTCTAAGCTGGATGCCGCAGGTTCGAATCCTGCTGGGCGCGCCACGTTGCAGAAAGTCGGGGCGAGAGGATTCGAACCTCCGACCTCCTGCGCCCAAGGCAGGCGCGCTACCAGGCTGCGCTACGCCCCGCTGAAAGCGGAGCGGAAGTACACGGTTTCCGCGCGAGGATCAAGCGCTCTCAGGCGAGCCGCCGCGGGCGAGGCGCTCGAGCGACGGGCGGAGCGCGCGCAACGCGCGTCCCCGGTGGGACAGCGCATTCTTCGCCTCGGAGGCGAGCTCCGCGAGCGTCTTCCCGGGGGTTTCGTCAGGCAGGAAGAGCGGGTCGTAGCCGAATCCGTTGGTGCCGCGGCTTTCCAGCGCGATGCGCCCGTCGACCCGTCCTTCCGCGTGGACCACCGGCTCCCCGGCGGGAGCGCTGAGCACCGCGGCGCAGAAGAAGTGCGCGCCGCGTTGCTGCGGGGGTACGGTCGCGAGCGCCGCCAGCAGCTTCGCCCGGCGCTTCTCGTCGGTCTCCGCGTACCGGGCGCTGTGGACGCCCGGCGCGCCGCCCAGGGCGTCGACGCAGAGTCCGCTGTCGTCGGCGAGCGTCCACAGACCCGCCTGCCGCGCGCAGGTGACCGCCTTCTGCTCCGCGTTGCCGTGGAACGTGCCGGTGGTCTCCTCGGGCGGCTCGAGGCGCGCATCCTCGAGGCTCACCAGCTCGAACCCGAGGCCTGCCAGGATCTCGCGGATCTCCACCAGCTTCCCGCGGTTGGACGTCGCGACCAGCAGCTTCACTTCGCGAAGGCTCCGGCGATGGCCGCGATCTGCTTCGCGTGCAGCTCGGTCAAGCCCTTCTGCGCCAGCGCCACCATCGCCGTGAGCTGGGCCGGGGTGAACGGCCGCTTCTCCGCCGTGCCCTGGACCTCGAGCAGCTCCCCCGCCGCGTTTCCCACCACGTTCAGGTCGACTTCCGCGGCAAAGTCCTCCTCGTAGTCGAGGTCCAGCAGCACCTGTCCGGCGATGATCCCGATGCTCACCGCGGCCACCGGAGGACGCAGCGCCTTCTCCCGCTGCATCCGGCGCAGGGCGATTCCCAGCGCGGCGTAAGAGCCGGTGATCGCCGCGGTCCGCGTCCCGCCGTCGGCTTGCAGCACGTCGCAGTCGATCAGCACCTGCCGCTCGCCGAGCGCCGCGAGATCCACCGCGGCGCGCAACGACCGCCCGATCAGGCGCTGGATCTCCTGCGTCCGGCCCGTCTGCTTCCCCTTTGCGGCCTCCCGATCGGTGCGGGTGTGCGTCGACCGCGGCAGCATCCCGTACTCCGCCGTCACCCACCCGCGTCCCGAGCCCTTCACGTAGCTGGGGACGCGCTCCTCGGCGGTGGCGGTGCAGAGGACGCGCGTGCGCCCGAAGCTGCAGAGCACGCTGCCCTCGGCGTGCTCGGTGAAGTTCGAGACGAGGGTGACGCTGCGGAGCTGATCCGGTCCGCGATCTTTCCGGGGCATGGGCGCTGCGACTTATCGCGTCCCGCCGGGTGAGGCAACCACGGTGGCCGCGTTGACCGGAAGGGCGCCAGTGTTTCCGGGCTGCGGCTTCACCTGCGCCACCAGCCTGCGGACCAGCACCTTCTCGGCGAAGTCGCGGACCCCGCTGGCCAGCGCCTGGGCGACGCGGAGCTGGTACTTCTCCCCGCCCAGCATCCGGCCTTCCTGCGGATGGGAGATGAAGCCGATCTCCACCAGCGCCGACGGCATCCGCGTGCCCGAGAGCACGAGGAAGGGCGCCTGCCGCACTCCCCGCGAGGGCGACTTCGTCTCGCGGGCGATGTGCTGCTGGACGATCTGCGCCAGCGCGGCGGAGTCGTTGCGGGCCTGGCCGAGCGCGAGGTCGTTGAGGATGCCCATCACCGGGTCGTTCGCCTTGGGCAGCGGCACCGCGTCCGGTCCGCCGTTCTCGAGCTGCGCGAGCATCCGCGCTTCCGCGTCGGTCGGGTCGGGAGAGAGGAAGTACGTCTCCACCCCGCGCGTCACCTTGCGGTCCTCGCGCTTCTCCATCGCGTTGCAGTGGATGCTGAGGAACACGTCGGCGCCGGCCTCGTTGGCGATGCGCACCCGGTCCGCCAGCGGGATGTCCTCGTCCTCGTCGCGGGTGAGGATCACCGTCGCGCCCTGCGCCTCGAGCGCGTCGCGGGTCTTCTGCGCCACCTGCAGCGCGATGACCTTTTCGTGCAGGCCGCGGCCGCCGTGCGCGCCGTCATGCGGGAACTTGCCGCCGTGGCCCGGGTCGAGGACGACGACCAGCGCGCCCTGGTCCGCGAGGGCGGGCAAGGCGAGGAGAGCGGCCATGCTCAGCACGAGGGCGCGGCGCACGGCCGCAAGCTTACCAGAAGGTCGAGGGCTACTGAAGTATTACACCGACCCACCCCGGAGGACTTCGCGCATCTTCCGCGCGGTCTCCGGGCTGAAAACGGTCAGGAGCCAGTACACCAGGCCGACGACGAGCGCGACCTTCAGCGCGAACCACGCCAGCGTGATCAGGAGGCCGAGGATGCCGCCGGCGACGCCGAACACGAGCTTCAGGGCGATCCAGGCGATCAGGCCGACGACGGCGATGCTGAAGACAGTGCGGATCATCTTCGTTTCTCCTGTCATTCTTGACGCGCGGCGGGCGGGGAAATTTCACCCCGCACGTCGATCCCCGGCTCCTGGCCGCGGCGCAGGCGGACCACTTCGCCGATGGCTCGAGCCGGCGCGCCTGCGTCGGCGAGCGCCTGGAGGATCTTCGCCGCGGCCTTCGCGTCGACGGCCGCGAGCATGCCGCCGTTGGTCTGCGCGTCGGCGAGCACCAGGCGATCGGCGTCGTCCATCTCCCTGGGGAAGGTGGTCCGCTCGGCGACGAACTCCAGATTCGCCTTGGTGCCGCCCGGGACCACGTCCTGCCGCGCCAGCTCGCGGATGCCGGGCAGCACCGCGATGGCGGAGGCATCGATCAGCGCGCGCGTCTTCGAAGCGCGCATGGCGGAGTCGAGGTGGCCGAGCAGGCCGAATCCGGTGACGTCGGTGAGGGCGCGGACCGACTTCCAGTGCCTGCGGTAGACCTCGCCGGCGGCCCGGTTGAGCTGCTTCATCTGCGCGGTGGCGGCGCGGGTCAGCTCCGGGCCGGCGACGCCCTTCTTGATCGCGGAGACGGCGATCCCGCTGCCCAGGATCTTCCCCAGCAGGAGGATGTCGCCCGGCTTCGCCCCGGCGTTGCTGAGGATCCGCTTCGGGTGCACGAGGCCGGTGACCGCGAGCCCGTACTTCGGTTCGGGGTCGTCGATGCTGTGGCCGCCGACGATGGGACAACCGGCCTCGCGCGCCGCCTCGGCCCCTCCGGCGAGCATCTCGCCGAGAAGCTCCAGCGCCTGCGCCCGCGGCCAGCCGACGAGGTTCAGGGCGTAGAGGGGGGTGCCCCCCATCGCGTACACGTCCGACAGCGAGTTTGCGGCGGCGATGTAGCCGTAGTCGCGCGGATCGTCGACCACCGGGGCGAAGAAATCGACCGTCGCCACCAGCGCCCGGTTCGCGTCGAGCTTCCACACCGCCGCGTCGTCGCGGGTCTCGGTGCCGACCAGCAGCGGCCTGGGGCGGGGCGCAAGCGTCAGTTCGCGCATGACCTGCGCGAGCTCCGCGGGGCGGAGCTTGCAGGCTCAACCCGCGCCGTGGCTGAGCAGCGTCAGCCGGACAGGCTTCGCCGGCGCTTGCAAAGGAGCGCGATCTGTCGTCTTGGGGTCCACGGTGCGCGCTCCTTCTTCTAACGCGACGGAGCCTCTTGCGCTCAGAACTGCCGGAGATATCCGCGCTGGATGAGGGCGGCGATCTTCTGCGCCACCTCCAGGTCGCTGCCGGAGGCGCGGTCGAGCACGGCCTGCACCACGCCGTAGTTGTGCACCAGCTGGAGCAGGTCCAGCTCCTCCGGGGAGAGATCGCGCAGCTTGGGCGCGAGCGGCATGGCGATGCCGATGGCGGCGGTGGGCGCCGGCCAGTTGCCGCGCGCCAGCTGGTCGGCCTGCTGGACCGCCTGCATCACCAGCTGCTCGGTGGTCTCGGCGATCTCGTTGGGCATCGCCGCCAGCAGATCGCCTTCCTGCGGCGCGAATTCGAACGCTCCCTGCGTCCACGCCACCATCCGGAACAGCGCCTTCTTGGGCGGCAGCGTCGGGTCGGCGTCGATCACCGCGCTCACCACCTTCCCCGCGCGCAGGTGCACCCGGCCGCCCCGGTATCCGCGGATGACGATGGCGCCGGTCTTCTTCGACGTCCCGAGCAGCTGCAGGAGATCGACGAGGGGAACCTCTTCCAGCCGGCCCTGGACGGCGCTGCGGCCGCCCTGCTTCTGCTCCTGCGCCGCCGCGGTCTTCTCCAGATTCTGCTGCGCCGCCTTGGCGGTCACCGGCGCTCCCTGCGCAGGGGAGACTGCGACCAGCTTGAGGATGTTGGTGCCGATGAGGATGCGATCGCCCTCCTTCAGCTCGGCACGCCGCACCTTCTCGCCGTTCACGAACGTGCCGTTGGTCGACCCCAGGTCCGCGATGCTGACCCCGACGGGGCCGAGCGTCACCTTGGCGTGCTTGCGCGAGACCATGTCCTCGACCAGCACCAGATCCAGCTCGCTGGATCTGCCGATCACCACCTCTCCGGTCTGCGCCAGCGGGTACTCCCCGCCTTGGTACTTTCCGGAGATGAAGCGGAACGCGTACGCGCGATCGGTCACGAGCGCGCCTTCTGCGAGCGCGCCAGCTTCAGGTACATGCCCGCGGTGCGGTGATGCGGATCCATCCGCAGCACTTCTTCCCATTCGCGGACGGCGTCCTCGAGCTTGCCCTGCCCGTAGAGGGCGATGCCGAGGGCGACGCGCGCGGGCGGATAGGCGGGAGCGTGCTGCACGGCCACCCGGAACTCCGCGACGGCGCCCTCGATGTCGTTCGCCTCCCGGAGCGCGTTCGCCAGGCGCAGCCGGAGATCGACGAACGTCGGGCAGAGCGAGAGCGCGCGCCGGTATTCCGCCGCAGCGTCGTTCGGCCTGCGGATCGAGACATACCCATCGCCCACCGCGGCGTGCAGGTTCGCGACCTTGCCGAGCGTGAAGGGGTCCATCGGCTCGTCGCCGTTGGGATCGCGCTTGCCGCGGGTGCGGGCGCGCTCCAGCACCTCGCCGTAAGCCTTCTGCGCCCGCTCGTACTGGCCGAGGTCGTTGCAGACGATGGCCAGATTGAGCCCCGCCTCGACGTACGCCGGATTGATCTCGATCGCTTTCTGGAACGCGTGCTGCGCCGCCTCGAAGTCGCCGAGGTGGTGGTAGATGACGCCCAGCATGTGGTGCACGTCGGCGAAGGCGGCGCCGCGCGCGACCGCCTGCTCGAGATGGCCGGCGGCCAGCGAGTAGTCGCGGCGATGGAAGTGCTCTTTGCCGAGGGCGACCAACTCTCGGACGTGGTCGTCCATTCTCTCCTCGTCGCACCTTTCCGGCGCGAACCGTACCACGGATCACCCGCCGGGCGGCGCCAGCGACGGCGTGGACGGCGGAGGCTGCGCAGGCGCGTTCGAGGGGGGTGGACTCGCGGGCTGCTGCGCTTGCGGCGGCGCCAGCGGCTGCGGCTCGCCGTTCGCGGCCGGCGGCACTCCCGGGCCCGGATCCGCGTTCGGACGCTCACCGCGCGCCGACGGCGTCGCGGGCTGCGTTTCGTTTTCGGACGAGGGCTTCTGCGGGGCCGGAGAGGGGGCCGGTGGAGTGGCCGGGAGCTTTTGCAGCAGCGCCTCCGCGTCCTTCCGGTGCGCGTCCTGCGGCGCTTCCTGGACCAGCCGCTGCAACGCCTTGCGCTCGCGCGCCGGATCCTTCGCATTCCCGTACGCCTCCGCGGCCCGCCAGAGCGACTCGCCGCGCACGGTGCCGCCGCGCAGATCGCCGTAGGTGTCGGCGAGGGTCATGAACCGGCCCGCGGCGCCGCGCCATTGCTGGCGCTTCCAGTAGAACTCCGCGACGTAGCGCTCGTGCGCGGCGAGCAGGTCGCGGCACTGGGCGATCATCGCCCGTGCCTTCGGCATGTACTCGCTCTTCGGGTACGCGCTGACGAACCGGTTCAGCGCCTCCAGCGCCTGCCGCAGCGGCGCCTGGTCCTTCTCGTAGCTGGGCGGGAGGAGGAAGACGGTGGAGGGGCGGTCGTTGAAGTAGGCCTGCCCTGCGCGGAAGGCGGCGTAGTCCGCCTGCGGGTGCGAGGGGTGGCTCTTGACGAAGTCCTGGTATTGCGTGGCCGCCACGGACCAGTCGTCGCGCTCGAAGGCCATGTCGGCGATGGCGAGCTGCGAGAGCGAGGCGTACTGCGAGTACGGGAAGTTGTTGCGCACGTACTCGAAGAAGCGGGTCGCCTCCATGGGGTTCTGGTCCTTCTTCTCCTGCATCCCCTTCTCGTACGCCTTGGCCGCGTTGCTCGCCTCGGCGCCGGTCACCGGCTTGGTGATGTCGACGCCGGCGTCCTTGCCGGAGGCGCACGCGCACAGTGCACCGAGGAGGAGCGCTCTAGCCGTCGTCGATCTCATCGTCACCTTCCCACTCGATTCCCAGCACCTTCGCCGCCGCCGCCGGCCGGTGGCCCTTCGCGATCAACCCGCGCAGCAGCCGCTGCTTCTCCCGCGCATCGGCGGGCTCCCGTCCCCGCAGCTTCCGCCGCAGCGCCCTGGCGGCGAGCTCCTCTTCGGAGGCGCCATCCGAGGCTTCCGCCGCCGCGCCGCGCGCTTCGGCCTCCTCGATCCCCTGCGCCGCGAGCTTCTTCGCAGCGAGCCGGGGAGCGTCTCCCAGCCCGACCCGCGCGCGGGCGCGAAACCGGGCCGTCTCCGCGTCGTTGATGTAGCCCAGCTCTTTCAGCCGCGCCAGCGCCGATTCGCGCTCCTCAGCCGCAACCCCGCCCCTCTCCAGCGCCCTCTCCAGCTCCGCCGCAGTCCTGGCCCTCCGGCCCAGGATCCGCATCGCCTTCTCCAGAGCCGTCTCCGCCACGCCGCGCAGGATATCTCCCGAAGTTCCGGGGACACCATACGAAACTTGTCCGACCCAAAGGGGGGAGACGATCCGCGTTCAAAGTCTTGCGCGGCCCTGGCGCTCCCGCGTTTGGGAAGCGTTACCCATGTGCCGGGGTTGCGCCGCGCTCGCCGGCGCAAAGAAAGCAACCTGTGCGTGTCCCCGCTTCCCGGTTTCTAGAAGCGTTCGATCTGGAAGTCGTCGTCGGCCGGGGGAGTCGAGCCGGAGGGCTTCGCGGCGGCGGGCGCGACCTGCTTGAGGGCGACGGCGCCGATGGGCTTGGTGCCGTTTGCCGGCGTCGTGCGCGGGGCCGCCGGCGGCCTCGGCGTGTTCTGCGGAGCTCCGGCTTGCTGGGGCGCGGGCTGTCCCTCGGGGGCCTTGCCGCCCTCGAAGTCGTCCCAGGTGCTGTCGCTCGTGCCGCTGATGCCCGAGACGCGCAGCGCGAAATCGTCCGGGTTCGAGCACTGCCGCAGCGCCTCTTCGTAGGCGATGATGTTCTGCTTGAAGAGCATCATCAGCGACTGATCGAACGTCTGCATCCCGTACGTGGTGAAGCTCTGCGCGATGGCCTGCGAGATCTCCTTCGTCCGGTCCTTGTCCTCGATCATCTCCCGCACGCGCGAGTTCGCCACCAGCACCTCGACGGCGGCCACGCGCCCCTTGCCGTCGGCGCGCGGGACCAGGCGCTGCGAGATCACCGCCCGCAGCACGGAGCCGAGCTGGAGCCGGACCTGCTTCTGCTGGTGCGGCGGGAACGCGGAGACGATGCGCGCGATGGTCTCCGTGGCGTCCAGCGTGTGCAGGGTGGAGAGCACGAGGTGGCCGGTCTCCGCAGCCGTGAGCCCGGTCTCGATGGTCTCCAGGTCGCGCATTTCGCCGACCAGGATCACGTCGGGATCCTGGCGCAGCGCGGACTTGAGGGCCTGGGCGAAGGAGAGGGTGTCCACCCCCACCTCGCGCTGGTTGACGATGCTCCGCTTGTCGCGGATGAGGAACTCGATGGGGTCCTCGATCGTCATGATGTGGCAGGTCTCGTTGGTGTTGATGTGGTCCACCATCGCCGCGAGCGTGGTGCTCTTGCCGGAGCCGGTGGTGCCGGTGACCAGGATGAGCCCGCGCTGTTCGGTCGCCACCTTCTCGAGGATCTTCGGCAGCACCAGCTGCTCGATGGTGGAGATCTTGAAGGGGATCACCCGCAGCACCACGCCGATGGTGCCGCGCTGCTGGAAGACGTTGACGCGGAAGCGGCCCAGGCCGGGAACGCCGTAGGCGAGGTCCAGCTCGTTCTGCGCCTTGAACTTCTCCTTCTGGTAGTCGTTCATGATCCCGAACGCCATCCGCGAGATCTCCTCGGGGGGAAGGCGGCGGGCATCCTTGAGCGGAACGAGCGATCCGTCGACGCGGAACATCGGCGGGAGACCGGCCTTGAGATGGATATCGGAGGCGCCGCCCCGGAGCGCGACCTGCAGGATCTCGTTCAGTTCCATCGCCCCTCCGGTGACGAACGAGGGTCACAGTAACAGAGCGCTGCGCAGGCCCCAAGAGAACTGGATGTGCGTGGGACAGCGTGGCTGTAATCCGCCGCGGCACAGGGGCGCCACTCTCCGCGAAAAGGAAACGGCCCCGCTCGCGAGAGCAGGGCCGTCGAGGAACGCGAGCGGCGTGGATTACCGCTTCGAGAACTGGAACCGCTTGCGGGCTCCGGGGCGGCCGTACTTCTTCCGCTCGACCGCGCGCGCATCGCGCGTCAGGAACCCCGCCTTCTTCAGCGGCGGCCGGAACTCCGGATTCATCTTCAGCAGCGCGCGGCTGATGCCGTGGCGGATGGCGCCGGCCTGGCCGGAGAGGCCGCCGCCGCAGACGTTGATCAGGATGTCGACCTTGTTCAGCTGCTCGACGACCTCGAGCGGCTGCTTGAGGATCATCTTGCTGGTGTCGCGCCCGAAGTATTCGTCGAGCGTGCGGTCATTGACGACGAACTCGCCCGACCCAGCCTTCATGCGCACGCGGGCGATCGACTCCTTGCGCCGCCCGGTGGCGGAAACGATCTGTTCCTTGGCCATCTCTCTCGGATCCTATGCGTTCGCCGCGTCCATCGCGGCGGGTTTCTGGGCGGCGTGGGGATGCGTCTCGCCGGCGTAGATCTTCAGCTTCTTCATCAGGGCGCGGCCGAGGGCGGTGCGCGGGAGCATGCGGCGGACGGCGTCCTCGACCAGCCGGGTGGGGTCGCGCTGCAGGGCCTGCTCCGCCGAGTAGGTGACGAGGCCGCCTGGATGCATGGTGTGGTGGATGTACTTCTTGTCCTTCCACTTCTTGCCGGTGAGCCGGACCTTCTCCGCGTTGATCACCACCACGAAATCGCCGCAGTCGGCGTGGGGAGTGAAGATCGGCTTGTGCTTGCCGCGCAGCACGCTGGCGATGGTGGTCGCCGCGCGGCCCAGCACCTTGTCCTTCACGTCGATGACCACCCAGTTGCGCTGGACGGACCGCCTGCTGCCCATCACCGTCGTCATTTGCGATGCGCTCCGCGAACAGAAAACCCCATGCGGCAAGCCGCTGAGGGGCGGCGGTAGATACGCGATCCGGCCGGGAGTGTCAACACAAGCAACCTCCCCGGAATTCACCAGGGATCGAGTTTCGGGGACACGTACGAAACTCGCGTCGATCGCTTGGCCGCCCGCCCGAGTTTCGTATTGTGTCCCCGAAATTCAGTCGAGGAGCTTCGACATCGAAGCGAAGAAGTTTTTCGCCTTGGCCTCCTGGACTTCCTTTGGGGCGGGTTTCTGCGGGCCGGAGAGGTCGATGCAGTCGAGGAGGTCGGGGGGGAGGTCGTCGAGGAAGCGGGACGGGGTGCGCGGGAGGGCCTTGCCGCGGCGGGTGCGCTCCGCGGCGCGGGTGAGGATCAGGCGCTCGCGGGCGCGGGTCAGGCCGACGTAGCAGAGGCGCCGCTCTTCCTCGAGGTTGAGCGCGCCGTCCGCGGGGCCGTCGTCGAAGCCGCGCCCGGAGTGGGGGAGCAGACCTTCCTCCATCCCGCAGAGAAAGACGCAGCGCCACTCGAGCCCCTTGGCTCCGTGCAAGGTCATCAGGGTCACGGCGTCGCCCGCGTCGCCGTCGGAGTCCTTCGAATCCAGCGCCAGGCGCGCCAGGTACCCCGCGAGGCCCTGCGCGAACGGCTCGTCGTCGCCGCCCTCCAGCGCCGCTTCCGCCGCCCGCTGCTCCTCGCGCTTCTCGTAGTCGATGAGCTGCCGGAGGAGCGACTCCAGCGCCTCCACCTTCCGGGCCTGCGCCGGCAGGCTCTGCGCCCCGCGCCGCGCTTCGTCGAAGAGGCCCACCTCGTCGACCAGCGCCCGCGCCGCCTCCGAAAACCCGCGCCGCCCGAGCCTCGCCCCGTACCCGCCGATCAAGCCGACGAACTCGGCGATCCGCTCCGCCGCATGCGAAAGCTCCGGCGGCGACGATGCGAACACCTCCCACACGGTGCACTTCCGCGCCCGCGCCAGCTCCTGCGCGCGCGCCACCGTCTGATCCCCGATCCCCCGCGCCGGCACGTTGACGATCCGCAGGAGCGCGATCTCGTCGCGCGGATTGAGCGCCGCGCGCAGGTACGCGACGAGGTCCCGCACCTCCTTGCGATCGAACAGCGACGTCCCCCCCACCACCCGGTACCGCACGCCCGCGAGCCGCAGCGCCTCCTCGAACGGGCGCGCCTGCGCGTTCGTGCGGTAGAGGACCGCGATCTCGCGCGGAGGGATCTTCTCCTCGTACGAGACGCGGACGATCTCGTCCGCGACGAACTTCGCCTCCTCCTCGTCCGACGGCGCGGCGACGAGCTTGAGGTTCGGACCTCGCCCCGCGCTGGTCCACAGCTTCTTCGGCTTCCGCGCCGGGTTCTTCCCGATCACCGCATTCGCCGCCGCGAGGATGTTCCCGTTGCTCCGGTAATTCTGCGTGAGGAAGACTTCCACGCTCCCCGGGAACTTCCGGTCGAACTCCAGGATCTGGCGCACCTGCGCCCCGCGCCAGGCGTAGATGCTCTGATCGTCGTCGCCCACCACGCAGAGGTTCCGCCGGACGCCGGCGAGCTGCTCCAGCAAGCGCAGCTGCGCCTCGTTCGTGTCCTGGTACTCGTCGACCAGCAGATACCGGTATCGCGCCTGGTACTTCTGCAGCGCGTCGGGATGGTCCGCGAACAGCTTCAGCGGAAGCAGCAGGAGATCGTCGAAGTCGACCGCTCCCATCGCCCGCAAGCCCAGCTCGTACTTCGGCAGCAGCTCCCCCGCGCACAGCTCGTACTCGTCGTCCGGATGCCCCGGCGCGCCACCGTTCCGCAGACGCGAGAGGATCGAGAGCAGGCGCGAGACGTCGAACCGCTTGTCGTCGACCTTGAGGTCGCGCAAGAGCCGCTTCACCAGCGCCGCCTGATCCCCGCCGTCGAGGATGGCGAATCGCGCGGGCAGCCCCAGCTTCCCGTGCTGCTCCCGGACGATCCGCATCCCGAAGGCATGGAAGGTGCTGACCGTCACCCGGCGCGACTCCGCGGATCTGCCCGCGAGCTGGACCACGCGGTCCTTCATCTCCGCCGCAGCCTTGTTGGTGAACGTGACCGCCAGGATGGCTCCCGGCGCGACGCCTTTCTCGAGCAGGTACACCACCCGGTGCGCGATCACGCGCGTCTTGCCCGAGCCGGCCCCGGCGAGCACCAGCACCGGCCCCTCGGTCTGGACGACCGCCTGCCTCTGCTGCGGGTTGAGGAGGGAGAGATCGAGCGGCATGCGGCTTCGCGATCGCTACCGCGGCAGGCGGCCTCGAACCAGTCTTGATCTTGCCGCGAAAGCGTGCGTGTTCAGGTTTCGCCCATGCGCAAGCTCGTCCTGCTCCTCCCCCTGCTCGCCGGGTGCTCCCTGGTCAACCAGCTCGCCTCCTCGGCGTTCCAGCGGCCGAGCCTTTCCTTCAAGGAGGCGCGCCTGCCGCACATCGACTTCCAGGGCGCCGACCTCGATCTGGTCTTCCTGGTCACGAACCCGAACTCGATGGGCCTCGACCTCACCCGCGCCAGCTACGATCTGGAAGTCGAAGGCCACAAGGTCGCCTCGGGGACGCCGAAGAACGGCCTGAAGATCCCTGCCGGCGTCACCACCGAGGTGACGTTCCCGGCAAAGATCCTCTGGACCGAGATCGCCCCGGCGCTGGAGGCCGTCTTCGCCCTGGACCAGGTGCGCTACAAGGCCAGCGGCGAGCTGGGCATCGGGCCGGTGACCCTCCCGCTGCAGCACGAAGGCACGTTCGCCGCGCCGAAGATCCCGAAGCTCGACCTGGGCTCGCCCCGGATCACTTCGGTCTCGCTGACCGGCGCGCGACTCTCCGTCCCGTTGAAGATCGCGAACGTGAACGGCTTCCCCCTGCCGCTCGGCGGCATTCTCGGGACGGTGGACCTGGCGGGCGCGCGGGTCGGGCGCATCTCGCTGCCGGAAGCTGCGCCGGTGCCCTCGAACGGCCAGACGACCCTGGACATCCCCCTGGACGTGAGCTTCCTGCAGACCGGAGCGGCGGTGGCGGAGGCCATCCGCAGCGGGGTGGCGGAGGTGAAGATCGACGCGATCGTGAACGCGGCCGGCGCGTCGATCCCGCTCAAGGTGGCGAAGACGGTGGCGCTGCAGCGGCCGGGGGGCTCCGGCGGCCTCTAGCGCGGAGCATCGCGATGGCCGAGCGGAAGCGGGCGTGCATCCATTCGTGGATCCGCCGCGCCCACGGCAGCTGGGTTCCAAGCACCGCCAAGCCAGCGAAGATCAAGGCGATTCCCGGCCCGGGCAAGACCAGCATCACCAGCCCGACCACGAGCAGCACAGAGCCGCCCACGAGGACCGCGACCCGGCGCGCACCGTTGTACAGCGCTTCCATCTACACCATTCTAATGCAGTAGAGCCGCAGGCCGAAGCCGCGCCGGTGACGCTACTTGTCGAGCGCCCGCGCAGCCGCTGAAACCGCAGCGCTCTCCGCCTCTTCGGCACGGCGCCGCTCCTCGGTCTCGCGCCGCCACCGATCGAGGCGCTCCCGGATCTCCGCTTCTTCGCCGCTGCCGCCGGGCTCGTAGTACCGCTCGCCGCGCAGCGCGTCAGGCAGGTACTCCTCCGGCACGTAGTTCCCGGAGAAGTTGTGCGGGTACCGGTACCCGCCGCTGTACCCCATCGACTTCATCATCGGCGTGGGGGCATTCCGGAGCTTCAGCGGCACCGGGAGCGGCCCGTGGTCGAGCACCGCCTTTCGCGCGGCCGAATACGTGGTGAGCGTGGAATTGCTCTTGGGGCAGGTGGCGAGGAACACCGCCGCCTGCGTCATCGGCAGGACGCCTTCGGGCAAGCCCACCAGCTCGAAGGCGCGCAGCGCGTCGATGGCCACTCCGAGCGCGCGCGGATCGGCGTTGCCGATGTCCTCGGCGGCGAAGATCACCATCCGGCGCAAGAGGAAGCGCGGCTCCTCGCCGGACTCGAGCATGCGGACGAGGTAATACGCCGCGGCGTCGGGATCGCTCCCGCGCAAGCTCTTGATGAACGCGCTGATGGTGTCGTAGTGCGCGTCGCCCGACTTGTCGTAGAGCAGCGTCTTCTGCTGCAGCGCCTCCTCGGCGTCGCGGCTGTCGAGCAGGTCGCGCCGCTCCGCCCGGGCGCGCGCTGCCGCCACCTCCAGCGCCGAGAGCGCCCGGCGGGCGTCGCCGGACGAATGCTTCGCCACGTGCTCGAGGAACTCGGGCTGGGCGACGAACGCGCCCTTGAGCCCGCGCTCCTTGTCGGCCAGGGCGCGCTCGAGCAGCACGCGCAGGTCCGCCTCCTCCAGCGGGCGCAGCGCGAACACCCGGCAGCGCGAGAGCAGCGCCGAGTTCACCTCGAAGCTCGGGTACTCGGTGGTGGCGCCGATCAGCGTCACCGTCCCGCGCTCCACGTGCGGCAGGAGCGCGTCCTGCTGCGCCTTGTTGAAGCGGTGGATCTCGTCGATGAAGAGCAGCGTCCGCTGGCGGTTCTCGGAGAGCCTGCGCTCCGCCTGCTGCACCGCCTCGCGGATGTCCCGGATCCCGCTGTCGACCGCGGAGAGGGCGACGAGCTCCGCGCGGGTGGCGGCCGCGATCACCCGGGCGAGCGTGGTCTTCCCCGTCCCGGGCGGCCCCCAGAAGATCAGCGAAGGCACCTGGTCCGTCTCGATCGCCTCCCGGAGCAGCGTGTTCGGACCGAGGATGTGCTGCTGGCCGACGATCTCGTCGACGGAGCGCGGGCGCATCCGCTCCGCCAGCGGGACGAGCGAGGGGTCCTTCGCCGCCGCCGCGCGGAAGAGATCGTTGGTTTGACCAGGGCGTGCAGGCATCCTCGCGAGTGTAACGCCGCGATGCGGTACAGTCCCGCCGTGGCCACCGTCGGCATCATCCCGCGCCTCGCCAGGGAAGCAGCCGCCGAGCTGGCGCGCGAGATGGTGCGGTGGCTGGAGAAGCGCGGCCACACCGCCGTCGTCGAGGAGGAGGCGGGCGTCGCCGGAGCGCCGGCGTCGCCGGGCCCGGAGATCGCGCTCAAGGCGGATCTGCTGGTGGTCCTCGGCGGCGACGGCACCTTGATCCACGCCGCCAGCCTTTGCGCCCGCGAGGTCCCCATCCTCGGCGTGAACATGGGCACCCTGGGGTTCCTCACCGAGGTGCCGCGGGAGCGCGCCCTCCCGATGCTGGAGAAAGCCCTCCAGGGCGGGCTGGCCGTCACGCGCCGCCTGATGCTCGAGGTGGAGGTGCGGCACCGGGAGGAGATCCTGCTCGAAGGGGCGGTGCTGAACGACGCGGTGATCTCGAAGAACGCCCTCAGCCGCCTGGCCGCGCTGGAGGTGCTGGTCGACGGCCGCGCCGCCACCACCTATGAAGCGGACGGGCTGATCGTCGCCACGCCCACCGGGTCGACGGCGTACTCGCTCTCCGCCGACGGCCCCATCGTCATCCCCACTCTGGACGCGGTGCTCCTCACGCCGATCTGTCCGCACGCGCTCACGCAGCGGCCGCTGGTCCTTCCCCCGACGAGCGTGGTCAGCGTCCGGCTGGCGAGCCCGAGCGAGATGTTCGTCACCCTCGACGGCACCCGCGGGCGGCCGCTGGAGATCGGCCACGAGGTCCGCATCCAGCCGGCGAAGCACCGCACGCTCATCCTGCGCAACCCCGAGCTGGACTACTTCACCATCCTGCGGGAGAAGCTCCGCTGGGGAACGCGGTAGACGCACGTCGAAGGAGACCCCATGGCTGGCCAGGACAAGCCGCAACTGAAGCAGGAAGTCGACAAGGCAGTGGCGCAACTGCGCACGATCCGCGACGAGATCCGCCTCCAGCTCCACCTCGCCGGCAAGGACGCGCAGGAGGCCTGGAGGAAGCTCGAGCCCAGCCTCGGCGATCTGGAGCAGAAGATGGGTCAGGTCACCGAGGCGACGAAGAGCAAGGCCCAGGAGCTGCTGAAGCGATTCAGCGACATGCGCGACCGGCTGAAGCAGCCCCCGAAGAAGTAGCGCGGCGGCCGGGATCGCGGGCCCGCTACTTTCGGGTGTAGGCGATCTCGATCATCTTGAAGACCTTGCCGTTCGGCCCCGGGCCGTGCAGCTCGAAGTTGAAGTGATCGTCGTCGGTGTAGGTGACGGTCTGGGTCATCGGCACGGCCTTCCCGGCGACGGCGTCGGGCATGGTGCCCTTGTACGTGCACTTCTTCGCGTCCGCCGCGCACTTCCCGCGGGCCACCAGGAGTCCGGTGGACATGCTGTCCATCCAGGTCGCGAACCGCTCCTTGGTGACGTTGTCGTAGCCCTCGACACCGCGCCCCTCGAACGGCTGGCCGCCCATGTTGCCCTTCACCTCCTGCAGCAGATACCGGCCGCCGAGCAGGGAGGTGAACTCGGCGGTGCCGTCGCTCTTCTCCGGCGGAGCTCCGGGCGCCATCCACGCGGTCACTTTCAGGCTCCACTTGCCTGCGAGCTTCGCCAGCTTCTGGTGCTCGGGGCCGGGCGTCGCGGCCTTCATGTACTTCTCCATCATCGCCTGCTCCGCAGCGCTCATCTGCGGCGGGGTCTTCGCCTTCTCTTCGGCCTGCGCGGGGCGGAGGGATGCGGCGAGCAGCACGGCCATCGCGGCGGTTCTGAACGAGATCATGCGAGCCTCCCGGTAGGTTGGGCGGCGCAAGATAGCGCGGTGGTTATCGGGGTTCCAGCAGCGCCTTGACCGCGAGGCCCTCGAGCAGCTCGCGGTCGTTCTGGAACAGGTCGACGAAGGCCGCGCCCAGCTCTCCGGGCCGGCTCCAGACCACCTGGGCGGTCACCAGGAGCGGGATCTTCCGCTCCTTCACCTTGATCGAGAGGTCGATCGGCGTGCCGATGGGGATCACCTCCGCGATCCGCATGGAGATGCCGCCTGCGCTGATGGTGCTGGTGGCGAGCGAGGCCATCTCGTCGGGCGCGAGGATGTCGACCTCCAGCTCCGCCGGCCCGCGCAGGTCCTGGCGCCTCTCCGGCGCGGATCCCTTGGCGTGGATGCTGCCCAGCAGCTCGCCGACCAGCTCGCGCCATCGCGCCCGTTGCCCGTCCAGCAGCTTGTCGCGCGTCGCGAGGGTCGCGAGGTCGAGGATCTCCCCGTACCGCGGATCTCCGGGCTCGAACATCCTTCGAAGCTATCACTCATGTCGGACCCGTCTGCTATTTTGCCCGCCATGCTGGAGCTGCTGCGGGTGCGGGCGTTCGCCATCATCGAGGAGCTGGAGGTGCACTTCGCGCCCGGCTTCAATGCGCTGACGGGCGAGACGGGGGCGGGGAAGAGCATCCTGGTGGAGGCGCTGCATCTGGTCCTCGGAGGACGGGCCCAGGCCGACTCGGTCCGGACCGGGGCGGAGGAGGCGGAGGTGCAGGCCCTGTTCCGGCCGCGCCACCCCGCCGAGTGCGACGCGCGGCTCCAGTCGCTGGGGCTGCCGGCCGCCGGCGGCGAGCTGGTGGTCCGCCGCACCGTCCAGCGCGAGGGGCGGAGCCGGGCGTGGGTCAACGGGGCGCTGGCCACTGCGGCGCAGCTCCAGGCCGCCACCCGGGGCCTGCTGGACATCTCCGGGCAGCACGAGCACGTCGGTCTCCTGGATGCGGCCCTGCATCTCGATCTGCTCGACGCCCACGCCCAGCTCGGACCGGTGCGGGCCGCCTTCTCCGAGGCGTTCGCGGCGCTCGCGCAGGCGGAGAAGGCGCGCGCACAGCTCGATTCCGACGAGTCGCAGCGGGCCCAGCGCGCCGACTGGCTCAAGTTCCAGCTCGACGAGCTGGAGAAGGCGGCGCCGGAGCCGGGCGAGGACGAGCGCCTCGTCCAGGAGCGACGCGTGCTGGCCGCGGCGGAGAAGCTCCGCGCCGGCGCCGAGGAAGCGGAGGCGGTGCTCGCCGAGGCGCAAGCGGCGAAGGCGGCGCGCAAGCTGGAGGAGATGGCTTCCATCGACCCGGCGCTCGCGACGCTGGCCCAGGCCGTCCGGGGAGCTTCCGCCGAGCTCGACGAAGCGGCGCGGGAGCTGAACCGCTACGCCGCGCGCGCCGGGGGAGACCCGCAGCGCCTGGAGGAGATCGACGAGCGCATCGAGGTGCTGCGGCGCATCTCGCGCAAGCACGGCGGCACGCTCACGAGCGCCCTGCAGCGACGCGATCAGATGCGGGCGGAGCTTTCGTCCCTGGAGAACCACGACGAGGAGCTGGCGCGCCGCGAGGCGGAGGTCGGGAAGCTCGCCGCCGCGGCTCGCGCTCTGGCGGAGAAGCTCTCGCGCGAGCGGCGCTCGGCTGCCGGCGCGTTCGGAAAGGCCGTCGCACAGGAGCTCTCGGCGCTGGGGATGCAGAGCGAGCTGTCGGTGCGCTTCAATCCGGTCGCGGAGGGAGCGATCGCGGGCCTCGGGCCGACGGGCCTGGAAACGGCGGAGCTGCTGCTCAGCCCGAACCCTGGCGAGGAGATGCGGCCGCTCTCGCGCATCGCCTCCGGCGGCGAGCTGTCGCGCGTGCTGCTGGCGGTGAAGCGGGTCCTGGCGGGGTCCGATCCGGTGGACGCCTATCTGTTCGACGAGGTCGACGCCGGGATCGGCGGCGCCACCGCCGACGCCGTCGGCCGCGCGCTGGCCGCGGTGGCCCGCCGGCGGCAGGTCATCTGCATCACGCACCTGCCGCAGATCGCGGTGTTCGCCGGCAAGCACCTGACGGTGGAAAAGGAAGTGCTGAAAGGTCGCACCCACAGCCGCGTCGCGCCCGTCGAGGGAGACGAGCGCGTCCGCGAGCTCGCCCGGCTCCTCTCCGGCAAGGCGACGGACGTGGCGCTGACGCATGCCCGCGAGCTCCTGGCGGCGGCGCAGAGCGGTGATTCGCGGAAGCGGAAGGCGGTGTAAGGTTGGACGGCATGGCCCGGTATCGCAGCGCCGCGCGCACCGACGTGGGAATGAAGCGCGAGCACAACGAGGACAGCTTCCTGGTCAACGAGGACCTCGGGCTGTTCGTGGTGTGCGACGGAATGGGCGGGCACGCTGGAGGCGAGACCGCCAGCCGCCTCGCCGTCCAGACCATCGAGAAGGAGCTGATCTCGGCGAAGCTGCGCACCGACGATCCGTTTTCCTCGCAGGTCGCGCTGGCGGAATCTCCGCTCGCCGGCGCCCTGCGCGAGGCGGTGGAGGGAGCCTGCTCCGCGGTCTTCCGCACCAGCCGGGCGAATCCCGAGCTGGCCGGGATGGGCACCACCTGCATCTCGCTCCTGGTCCACGGCGATCACGCCATCGTCGGGCACGTGGGCGACAGCCGCGCCTACCTGGTGCGCGACGGCGAGGTCTGGCAGCTCTCCGAGGACCACTCGCTCGTGAACGAGCAGGTGCGCGCGGGCCTCCTCACGCAGGAGGAGGCGAAGCACAGCCGGTTGAAGAACATCATCACCCGATCGGTGGGCTTCGAAGAGGACGTGCTCGTCGACGTGGTGGGCGTCGAGACCCGCGCCGGCGACCGGTTCCTGCTCTGCTCCGACGGACTCTCGAACCTGGTGGAAACGGACGAGATCCGCGATGCCCTCGGCCACGACGACGTGGCGCAGGTCCCCGAGATGCTGATCCAGCTGGCGAATGCCCGGGGCGGCGACGACAACATCACGGTCGTGGCGGTCCACCGCACCGAGTGATCCCGCTGTCTGGTCTGAAACGGACCGCGATTCGGGTGGTTGCGTGTGGGTGCGTAAACCTTGACGCACCCGCTCCGCATCCGATACTCAACGACGCTCGCTCGCTGGACGCTCTGGCGCGCGGTTTGTATCAGGCTCGGGAAGCGGCGGTTGGCGCGGCCGGTTGGGCAGAGCAGTTCCCGCCGCAGGAGGTTCCTTGGACAAGTCGTACACGATCCTGCTGGTCCCGGACCGTGACGCCAAGGTGAAGAAGATCCGCCTCGAGCACCGGATGTTGGTGCGCGTGGGGATCTGCTTCGGCGTGGTGCTGCTCGCTCTCGTCGGAGCGTTGACCCACTACTTCCAGGTCGTCGGCAAAGTGGCAGAGAACGAGCTGATCCGCGAAGAAAATCTCCAGTTGCAGAGTCGCTGGCGCGAGGCGGAGCAGAAGTTTTCCCACATCAACGACGAGCTCGACCGCGTCAAGCGCCTGAACGCGAACCTGCGGCACATCACTTCCCTGAACGATCCCGACCGCAAGCTCTCCATGCCCCAACCGGAACAGGGTCAGAACGCGCCCGAGTTCGTCGGCGGCGGCATCGCCACCGAGCCCGCGCAGTCGGGGATGGGCGCGGTGGGGATGGGCAAGCCCGTGCGTTCGGTCGGCGGGGAAGGGCGGATGATCGCCGACGGCGACGCGAAGCCCGGCACCGCGGACGACACCGACCTCCTCAAGCAACTCGACAGCCTCGATCGCAAGGTGAAGGTCCAGGAGCAGGAAGCGCGGGCGCTGAAGAGCTACTTCGAGGACCAGCAGGCGCTGCTCGCGTCCGCACCCTCCATCTGGCCGGTGCGCGGCTGGGTCACCTCCGACTTCTCCGTCCGCCTCGATCCGTACACCGGCGAGCGGGTGATGCATGAAGGCATGGACGTCGCGACGGCGATGGGCACCCCGGTCCGTGCGCCCGCCGACGGCACCGTGGTCTTCGCCGGCCAGGAAGGCGGCTATGGACACGTGCTCGTCCTCGACCACGGCTATGGGCTGAAGACCCGCTACGGACACCTGCTGCGCATCGACGTGAAGGTCGGCGAGAAGGTGAAGCGCGGCCAGTTCATCGCGGCGGTGGGGAACACCGGCCGGAGCACGGGGCCGCACCTGCACTACGAGGTGCGCGTGAACGGCGTCGCGGACAACCCGCGCAAGTTCATCCTCGAAGAGTAGATCGGGGACACGCACGGAATTCGGCCCGTCGTAAATCGGGGACACGTCTCGATTTCGGCCCCACGATGGGTTGGCTGCTGCGGTGAGCGGGTTCGTGGCGCGCCCTGCGCGCTGTCATCGTCCGGACAGGCGTGGATTGTTGGCCGGTGGACCGCCCGCACGGTGCGAACGCGGCATCGCCATCCCTTCGCTGGTTCTTCCGCCCCGAGCTCCGCTCGGGGCGGTGTTGCTTGTTGACAACTCCCTCGCGGGGCTTAGGCTTGTAGAGCTGCCGGCGTCTGCCGGCGACGGTCGGAGCAAGGAAGGAATGCGCGTCTCTCTCGCGGCAGCGTGCGCGGCAGTGCTGGTGGGCCTCTCGCCCGCCGGAGCGATGCCGCTGGCCTCGTGGGCCGCTGCCGCCAGCTGCACGCATGCCGACGCGGCGGCGCACGCCACCGTGGTCTCCGCGGGACGGCGCGCCAACCCGCAGGCCGTCGCCGTCGCCGCTGCGCGCGCCGATGCGCCGAGGCCTTCCGGACCGTGCACGCCTGCAGTCTGGCGCACGCCGAGTGGCCCTGCGCCCAGCCAGGCGCCGCCGGCGCTCTGATCGTTCCGGCCGCCGTTCCGCCCGTCTTGCGCGCGCTGCGCGCGCCTCCTCATCGTCACAGGAAGACCCATGTTCGACTACGTTCTCAAGAAGATCGTCGGCACCAAGAACCAGCGCGAGCTGAAGCGCATGCAGCCCCTGGTCGCGCGGATCAACGAGCGCGAAGGGTGGGCGAAGTCGCTCTCGGACGAGCAGATCCGCGAGCAGGTGCGGGCCTGGCGCAAGGAGGTGGCGGACACCGCGGCCCGGGAGAAGTCGGCCGCGCTCGACCGGATCCTGCCCGACTGCTTCGCCCTCACCCGCGAGGCCAGCGTGCGGGTCCTCGGGATGCGCCACTTCGACGTCCAGCTGATCGGCGGGATGGGGCTGCACAAGGGGATGATCGCGGAGATGAAGACCGGCGAAGGCAAGACGCTGGTCGCGACGCTTTCCTGCGTGCTCAACGCGCTCGAAGCCAAGGGCGTCCACGTGGTCACGGTCAACGACTACCTGGCGAAGCGCGACGCGGAGTGGATGGGCCGGCTCTACCGGCACATGGGCCTCTCCGTCGGTTGCGTGGTGCACGGGCTCACCGACCGGCAGCGGCAGAAGGAGTACGGGGCGGACATCACCTACGGCCAGAACAACGAGTTCGGCTTCGACTACCTGCGCGACAACATGAAGTTCCGGCTCGCCGACTACGTCCAGCGCGAGCTGCACTACGCCATCGTCGACGAGGTGGACTCCATCCTCATCGACGAGGCGCGCACGCCCTTGATCATCAGCGGGCCTTCCGAGGAGTCGACGGACAAGTACTACAAGATCAACAAGGTGATCCCCGGCCTGATCCGCGACCGCGATTACACGGTGGACGAGAAGGCGCGCTCGGTCGTGCTCACGGACGAGGGCGTGGAGAAGGTGGAGGCGAAGCTCGGGGTCCAGAACCTCTACGATCCCGAGCAGATCGAGACCCTGCACCACGTCGAGCAAGGCCTGCGGGCGCACACGCTGTACCGCAAGGATCACGAGTACGTGGTCAAGGACGGCGAGGTGATCATCGTCGACGACTTCACCGGCCGCCTGATGCCCGGGCGCAGGTGGAGCGACGGCCTGCACCAGGCGGTCGAGGCGAAGGAGAACGTCAAGATCGAGAACGAGAACCAGACCCTCGCCACCGTCTCGTTCCAGAACTACTTCCGCCTGTACACCAAGCTCGCCGGCATGACCGGCACCGCCGACACCGAGGCCGCTGAGTTCGCCGAGATCTACAAGCTGGAAGTGCTGGTGATCCCCACCAACCGGGTGAACGTCCGCAAGGACCTCCAGGACACCGTCTACAAGACCGAGCGCGAGAAGTTCAAGGCGGTCTGCGACGACGTGGAGGAGCGCTGGAAGAAGGGCCAGCCGGTGCTGGTGGGGACGGTGAGCATCGCCAAGAGCGAGGTGCTCTCCAACCTCCTGAAGAAGCGCGGGGTGACGCACGACGTGCTCAACGCCAAGCAGCACGAGCGCGAGGCGGAGATCGTCGCCCAGGCGGGAAGCAAGGGGCGGATCACCATCGCCACCAACATGGCCGGCCGCGGGACCGACATCCTCCTCGGCGGGAACCCCGAGTTCCTCGCGAAGCGCGAGGTGGGCGCGGAGCCCAGCCCGGTGGAGATCGAAGGGCGGCTGGTCCAGGCGCGGGTGGAGAAGGCGAAGGCCGACGGCGAGAGCAAGTTCGCGCCGGTCACCGCCGCGGAAGTGGAGCAGGTGTACCGGGCGGAGTACGCGTCGTGGAAGGAGCGCCATGACGCCGCGGTCGCGAAGTACAAGGCGGAGTGCGCGAACGCGCACGACGAGGTGGTCGCGCTCGGCGGCCTCCACATCCTCGGCACCGAGCGGCACGAGTCGCGCCGCATCGACAACCAGCTGCGCGGGCGCTCCGGACGCCAGGGCGATCCCGGCTCCTCGAAGTTCTACCTTTCGCTCGAAGACGACCTGATGCGGATCTTCGCCAGCGATCGCATCTCCAAGCTGATGGACACCTTCGGGGTGCAGGAGAACGAGCCGATCGAGCACCCCTGGCTGACCAAGGCCATCCAGGGCGCGCAGGAGCGGGTGGAAGGGCAGAACTTCGACATCCGCAAGAACCTGCTCGAGTACGACGACGTGATGAACCAGCAGCGCAAGACCATCTACGGGATGCGCAAGGAAGTGCTGGCGGCGGGCGCCGACGTGCCGCTGGTGTGGTTCACCGAAGACCCGAAGACGAAGAAGAAGACCCGCCACGAGAAGGTGGTCACCTGGAAGGACCAGGAGGAACAGCTCTACGACCTGCTCGAGGATCTGATCATCGAGATCGTCGACGAGGCGGTGCCGCGGGGGAAGAACGACGAGTTCGACACCGCCGGGCTGCAGCAGCGCGTCCGCGAGCAGTTCAACATCGACATGAGCTTCGAGGGCGCATCGCCCGACAAGGAGAAGCTCCAGCTCGAGATCTTCAACGTCGCGGAGAAGAAGCTGAAGGCGAAGTTCGAGGGGCTGGGCGACGACTTCCGCCTCTACACGCAATGGCTGTACCTGAACACCATCGACCAGCTGTGGAAGGACCACCTGCTGCAGATGGACCACCTGCGCCAGGGCATCCACCTGCGCGGGTACGGGCAGAAGGATCCGAAGATCGAATACAAGAAGGAAGGGTTCGAGCTCTTCCAGATCATGAAGGGCCGCATCGCCGCGAGCGCCATCTCCATGGTGATGCGCGTCGAGCCGGTGCAGCCGCAGGCCGCCGCCACCCAGCAGCCGGCCCAGGGCCGCACCTCCACCTCGCTCCCGCCGCTTCCCCAGCGCCGGGCGCAGCCCACCATCGAGACGCACGGCGAAGCCCCCACCGCCTCCGGCGGCCAGGGCGGCACGGTGGTCCAGAACCAGACCGCTCCCATCGTCCGCGCCGGCCCCCGCGTCGGCCGCAACGATCCCTGCCCCTGCGGCTCCGGCAAGAAGTACAAGAAATGCCACCTCCCTCTCGAAGAGGGCGCCCCCGCCGAATAGAGCTCCGGAGATCCGGGGACACCATACGTAATTGCGCACCGCGTAGATCGTATTGTGTCCCCGAAACTCGGCGACCGAGTCAGGCGGCCTTCGCCGCCGCGCGCGGGGCCCGCGGCACGAACAGCGCCACCGGGCAGGGAGCGGCGCGGAGCACGTACTCGACGGTGTTGCCGAGGAAGGTCTGGCGGCCGAGCAGCTGCGGGACTGCGCCGAGCACGATCAGGTCCGCGTTGAACTCGCGCGCCGCCTCGACGATGGTGCGCGGCGCGGCGGACGACCAGCGCACGTGAGCATCGACGGTGACGCCATGTTGCGCGCCCAGCGCGGCGACATCGGTGACCACGCGCATGCCGATCTGTTCGCTGGTGCCCGAACCATGGAGCCGCGGATCGACGATGTTCACCGCCGCCAGCTCCGCGCCGGTCGCCTTCGCGTAGAGAAGCGCGAGCTCCGTGGCGCCGCGGGCCGCGTACCCGCCGTCGGTGGCGACGAGGATCTTCCGGAAGCGCCCCTTGAAGGCATCTCCCGAGAGCAACACCGCGCTCGCGCCGCCCTCCTGGAGCGCGGCCGTGAGCACGCGGTTGGCGACGGTCCGCCGCCGTCCCGCGCCCACGAAGACCAGATCGTAGCCAGCTTGCAGCTCTTCGTGGATGGCGTTCGCGGGGGAAGGCGACCGGACGATCCGGGGCTGCAGGTCCGGGACGTGCTCTTCCGCCTCGAACTTCGAGAGCGCCTCGCGCGTCGTCTCTTCCGTGAGCACCTCGCGGCGCTGACCCGAAAGCGCGCGCGTCGCCTTGTCCGCTACGACGGACAACGCCACCAGGGTGGCGCCTGGAAGGCGGGCGAGAGGCGCGGCAAGGCGCATGGCGTGAAGCGAGCGTGGTCCACCGCTCAGCGCCACCAGGATGCGCGCGCCTTCGCGCTTGATCACGGCCCTTTCCCGCTCCGCTTCCTCGCCGAGCCGGGTCGCCTCGGTCTCGTCGGGTTTCGCCTTGCCCACGGCGGCGCGGAGGAGCACGGGGGTGGTGAAGCTGGTGACGATCGGGATGAGCACGATCGCGGCATACAGCGTCGGCGAAAGCACGCCCAGGTCCATCCCGATGCGGGCGACCACCAGCTCCATCGATCCACGCGAGCTCATTCCGATCCCGACCGCCAGCGCGGAGGCGTTGCGGAGACCACCGAGCTTCGCGCCCAGTCCCGCGCCGACCACCTTCCCGACGATGGCCAGGCCGAGGATGCCCAGCGTGACCGGCCAGGGCGGCAGCGAAAGCGTGGTCACCTTCAGACCCGTGTAGACGAAGAAGATGGGAGCGAACACGCCGAGGATGACGCTGTCGAGCGCGTCG
>DASREU010000502.1:0-7531 GCA_035651935.1 Myxococcales bacterium
TCGGCGTCGTCTCGGAAAGCTCGATCACCCCGTTCATCGACTTCGAGAACATCAACAGCTCCATCTTCGGCCGGCTCAGCCTGAGAGACGCCAGCGGAAACCCCACCGGGAACACCGCGGAGGTGGTGATCATCTCCGACCGGCCCCGATTGTGTGACACGCTGAAGGCCACCCCGACGTATCTCCGCGATCCCCCCGAGCTGTACATCGCCCTCGTCCTGTTCCTCCCCCCGACGGACCACCTGGGCACGTTCATCCCGGGGCGCCCGGGCGATGAAGGGACGGACAGCGAGATCCTCGGGGGCGATCCCGCGAAGAAGGACGCGTCGATCGCCGCGACCGGGCTGGCGGTGGCGCCGTTCAAGGCCATCCAGCTCGTCGGATACATCGCGCTGAGCGACTGGTCGGAGACCCCGGGCGGAGAGGCCGTCGGATCCTTCAATCTCCTCTACGGGCCGCCACCGCCGCTGACCAGCGCCAACGGCTTCCTCTTCGGCGGAAAGTTCAAGTCGACCTATTGCGCCACCCTGGAAGGCACGCTGCTTCCCTGATCCCGGCCGGCGCTCGTCGCGGACCCGAAGGACACGCGGACCGTCCGGCGCAGCAGGGCCGCGAGGTCGCTCGCGCCTTGACAGCACATCCCCTTCGCTCTACTCAGGGCGCGCCCCGGCCTTCCAGGAGACGCGATGGCGTTGCCCCTCACCACCGATCAGCCGGACCGCACCGTCGCCCCCTCCGAGCGCACGACGGCGCGAAACTTCATCCTCGCGCGCCTCGGGTCGCTGTTCGCCCTGGCTCCGGTCGGGGTGTGGACCGCGGTCCACCTCTGGAACCAGCTCGCCGCATTCCGTTCGCCGCAGGCCTGGGAAACGTCGGTCACGGGCCACAACAGCGGCGCCAGCACCGCGCTGGTCTTCATCCTCGTGCTCGGACCGCTGCTCTGGCACACGATCTGGGGGATCGTCCGCATGCTCCGCAGCCGCCCCAACGTGGTGCAGAGCGGGTTCTCCAATTTCCGCTACGTCATCCAGCGCCTCTCGGCGATCGGGCTTCTCCTCTTCCTCGGCGCCCACCTGTACCTCGCGTGGTTCGAGCCGCGGTTCCTGCACGGCCGGCCGGAGCCGTTCGCGGAGATCGCGCGGGAGATGCGCTTCCACACCCCGACGCTGATCGTGTACGTGCTCGGCGTGATCGCCATCGCGTACCACCTCGCCAACGGCCTCTGGAGCTTCATGACCATGGGCTGGGGCATCACCGTCAGCAAGAGCGGGATGCGGTGGCTCGAGCGCGTCTCGATCCTCTTGTTCGTCGTCCTGCTCGTGATCGGCTGGGTCGCGGTGTACGGGCTGTACCGCGGCGGCGAAGCGTACGGGCCGCCGGCCTGAGCCTCACGCCCCGGGCTCCGCCGGCCGCTGCTCGCGGATCACGCCGAGCACGAGATAAGCGACGACCGCCAGGTTGATGGCGACGAGTGCCACCCTGCCCCAGGCCGGGTGCCGCAAGAGGTGCCAGATCTCCCAGGGAAGGAGCAGCGCGGTGGCGATCACCACCAGCCACGGCGCCCACCACCGTCCCGCGCGGAGGGCGAGACCTTCCGCCGCCGAGAGCACCGCGTCCCCCAGCAGCGCGATGGTCAGGACCTCGAGGTGGCGGGCGGTCGCGGCGCGCACCAGCAGCGTGGCGACGCGCAGCGCCCATGCCCCGGTGAAGTGCTCGAGGATGAGCTCGGCCAGCGTCGCCACGGCCGCATCGGCGCCCCGGGCGAGCACCCACAGCCCTCCGATGCCGAGCAGCGCCTGCGCGACGGACTTGGTGAGCTTGTAGACGATGATCGCTTCGAGGCCTGCCGGCCTTCTCATGTGCCGGGCACCAGCGACTCGACGACCTCGAGCAGGCGGCTGACGTCGAAGGGCTTCTCCATCGACGGCACGCCCATCCGCTCCGCCTGTTCGCGGCCCTCGTTCGAGCCCGTGATCAGCACCACCGGGATCCGCCCCAGCCCGCAGGCGCGAAGCTCCTGCACCACCCAGGCGCCGTCCGCGTCGGGCATGAAGTAGTCGACCAGCATCAGCGCCGGGGGCGCGGCGCGGACGGCCTCGACCGCGCGGCGGGCATCGGGCGAGGTGCGCACGGCGTACCCGTTCAGCTCCAGCAGGTCCTGGAGCACGAGGCGGGTGTCTTCGTCGTCGTCGACGATGAGGATTTCCCGGACTACGGCCACGCGGGAAGCCTACCGCTTGCGCGATTGCACGGCGAGCGCGAGCGCGTCGCAAAGTTCAGCCAGGCCGCCGGCAGCCACCGCATCGACCCGGATTCCGGCCTCGCGGGCCTCCCCGGCGCACCTCCGACCCATGCAGGCGACGGCGACCCCATCGGCGCTCCTCGCCCCCGCGAGGGCGGCGAAGGCGCGGGCGGCGCTTCCGCTGGCGAACGCGATGGCGTCGATGCGCCCTTCTCTCAGCGCCGAGAGCGCGACGGGGTCGGCCTCCGTGACCGGCACCGTCCGGTAGAGCGTCAGCGCCTCGACCTCGGCTCCGGCGGCGCGCAGACCGTCGACCAGCGCGGGATTGCCGCCTTCGGCGCGCGCGACCAGGACGCGCTTGCCGCGAACCCGGTCGCGCAGCTCGGCGACGAGCGCGTCGGCGCCGACGCCGGATGCGGGGACGATCACCTCCCCCGGGAGCTCGCGCGCGGTCGCGGCGCCCACCGCGGCCAGCGGCATCGGCAGCGAGCCGCAGAGGGCGCGCAGGCGGCGCGCGGCGTGTGGAGATGCGACCACGGCGAGATCCACGCGCGCGGAGCGGACGATGGTCGCGATCCGGCCGGCGTCGGGCCCGTCCTCGAAAGCGATGCAGGGCATGCGCACGGGGACCGCGCCCCTGGCGCGCAGCAGCTCTTCCAGCTCCGGAGCGTCCTCCGCGGCGCGCGTGCCCAGGACGCGCACGCCGGCGAGCGTCACGCGCGCTTCGGCGCGGGCAGCCCGTGGGCCTGCGACCGCGCCGCCTCGAGAAGCGGCGCTCCGCCCTGGTCGAGCAGCGCCTCTCCGACGCGGCGTCCCAGCGACTCGGGTTCCGACCTCGGTCCACGCATCTCGGCGCGGACCAGCCGGACGCCGCCGTGCTCGTCGGGGCCGCCCAGCGCCGCCCGCAACCAGATCGACGCGCCTTCGAGGACGGCATGGGCGGCGACCGGAACGGTGCAACCCCCGGCCAGACGCGCGAGCACGCCCCGCTCGGCGCGCACGCAGTCCGCCGTCGCCGCGTCGTCGAGCGGAGAGGTTGCCGAAAATCCCGGCGAACCGCGCAGCGTCTCGATCGCGAGCGCGCCCTGCCCCGCGGCAGGCAGCGAGAGCTCGACGGAGAGCACCTCGGTGACCTGGCCGTCCAGTCCGAGGCGGCGCAGACCCGCAAGCGCGAGCACCACCGCATCGAGCGGCCCTTGCGGGTCTCCTTCCGCGGGACGCACTTCCATTCCGCCGCGCAGGACCGTGGCGCCGGTGGCCCGGGCCAGCCGGGTCTGCACGTTGCCGCGCACCGGGACGATCACCAGATCCGGCCGCTCCGCGAGAAGCTGGACCGCCCGGCGCAGCGAGCTGGTGCCGACCCGCGCGCCGCGGGGGAGGTTCGCGAACGTCCGGGCGAAGGGCGCGATCAGCGCGTCGCGCGGGTCCTCGCGCGCGGGGAACGCCGAGAGGACGAACTCCTCGGGCAGCGCGAAGGGCACGTCCTTGGCGCTGTGCACCGCGAGGTCGGCGCGCTTCGCCGCGAGCGCCTGCTCCAGCTCCTTGACGAACAGACCCTTTCCGCCGACCTCCGCCAGCGGCCGATCGAGGATGCGATCGCCCTCGGTCGACATGGAAACCAGCTCGCAGGCGTGTCCGCGCTCGCGCAGCCAGCCCTGGACGCGCTCGGCCTGCCAGAGCGCCAGCGCGCTCTTGCGCGTCCCGATCTTGAGCATCGATCCCATCCTCCCGGTACCCCGGCGGCTACCCGTTCCTCAAGAGCGGCAGCACCGAGCCTTCGCCTTTCGTCTCCGGCCGCGGCGCGACCGTCGCGGCGGGCTCCTGCACCTGCGCCTGCTGCGGCTGCTCGGCATCCAGGCCGAACAGCGCAGCAGCCGCGTCGCCGAGAGGTCCCTGCCCGGCTTCGGCCCGCAGCCGGGAGGTGGGTCCGTGCAGGAGCTTGTTGACGATGGCGGCGGCCATCGCGCGGACCGTCTTCTGCTGCTTCTCGTCGAGGCCGTGCAGCGAGGCGAGGGTCTTCTCCGCCTCGGCGCGGGCCAGCGCCTCGGCATGCGCGCGCAGCCGCGCCAGCACCGGCACGGAGCGACGCTCGCGGACGGCGCTGAGATAGCTCTTCAGCTCGTTCTCGACGATGTCCTCGGCCTTGCCCACGTGGGCGGCGCGCAGGTCGCGGTTCTGCGCCGCCATCCGCTCGAGATCGTCCAGGTCGTAGACGTAGACGTTCTCCAGCTCGTTCGCGCTCGGCTCCACGTTGCGGGGCAGCGTGAGGTCGACGAAGAAGATGGCCCGGTAGCGGCGCGCCTTGAGCGAGCGCGCCACCATCTCGCGCGTGACCACGTGCTGCGCGGCGCCCGTGGAGCAGATGGCCACGTCGGCGCGCTCCAGCAGCGAAGGAAGCTCGGCGAGGGAGACCGGGACGCCGTCGACCTCGCGGGCCAGAGCCTCCGCATGCTGCGGATTGCGGTTCGCGACCAGGAGCTCGCGCGCCCCCGCCGAGCGCAGCTCCCGCGCCGCGAGCTGCGCCATCTCGCCGGCGCCGAGCAGCAGCACCGAGCGGCCTTCGAGGCTCCCGAGGAGCTTGTGCGCGAGCTGAACCGCGACGCTCGAGACCGACACCGCGCCCCGCGCGATCTCCGTCTCCGTGCGCACGCGCTTGGCCGCGGTGGTGGCCCGCGCCAGCGCCTTGGACAGCTCCGGCCCGAGCGCGCCGGCCTGCTGCGCGATGGCCGCCGCCTCCTTCACCTGACCGAGGATCTGCGCCTCGCCCACCACCATCGAGTCGAGGCTCGCGGCCACCCGGAAGAGGTGCCGGAGCGCCTCGTCGTCGAAGCGGCAGACGGCGTGCGGCGCCGCGACGGCCCCCAGCGACTCGAGAACGTCTTCTCCGGCGGCGCGGGATTCGGCGACCGCGAAGATCTCCAGCCGGTTGCAGGTGGAGACGAGCAGCGCCTCGCTCACCCCCGGCAGCGCCTTGATCTGCCGCACCCGCTCGCCGACGTCCTCGCCGCGCACGGCGAGCTGCTCGCGCACCGCGATGGGCGCCTGCTTGTGCGAGAGGCCGACGCAGAGGAACGTCATGCGATGGTGCCCTGCAGCACCGGCGCCGCCGTGAGCAGGCCGACGTAGGTGCCGATCAAGAGGACGAACCCCGCAACCACCAGCACCGCCACCCTCCGGCCGCGCCAGCCGGCGACGAGGCGGGCCTGGATCAGCGCCGCGAACAGCGCCCACGCGAGCACCGCGAATCCCTGCTTGGGCGCGATGGGGAACGTGGACCCCGTCGCTTCCTGCGAGACCAGCGAGCCGGTGGCGATCGCCAGGGAGAGGAAGACGAAGCCCCAGACCGCCAGGCGATAGCTGGCGCGATCGAGCAGGTCGAGCGAGGGAAGGCGCGCGAACAGCCGTCCGGGGCGCTTGCTCTTCACCTGCTTTTCGCTGAAGAGATAGAGGATGGAGAGGCCGAAGGCGAGCGCGAGCACCGCGGTGCCCAGCGCGGCGGCCCCGACGTGGACGAAGAGCGCGAGGCTGTGGGTGATCTCCGGCGCGATGGCGCGGGAGCCCGATTGCACCAGGTGCGCGGGGACCATCACCGCCACGGTGAAGGGAGCGACGAAGGCGCCCGCCACCGGCAACTCGTACTTGAAGTCGAGGACCAGGTACCCGGCGACGGTGACCGCCGCGAGCAGGCTGAAGAGCTGGCCGCCCTTCCAGGCGGAAACGCCGAGGCCCGCGCCCGCCACGCCCAGCGAGGCGGCAAAGGCGCCGAAGTGCACGATGACGCCGACCAGCAGGAGGACGCGGCCGGCGCGCGCGAGCACCGGGCGCGGACGCACCAGCCAGGTGAGGAACGCCGCCGCTCCCGCCGCGTAGGCGATCAACGCGATGTGGACGAGGATCGGGGCCATCGGCGTCTTCTTAGAGGTGATCGAGCAAGAACTGCGCCAGCATATCCTGCTCGGCTCCCTTCTTCTCGTCCTGCGTGCCTTGCGATCCAGATGCAGGATTTGCGTCCGGGTTCCCCTTGGGCGCGGGAGCGGCGCCGGCCGCAGGGGGCTGCGGCTGTGAAGCGGCTGCGGCCCTGCGCAACGCGTTCGCGTCGGCGAGGAATCCCTGCTGCACCTGGTAGGCGCTCTCACCGAGGAGCACCGACTCCATGTAGTGCTCGGCGCCCATCTGCTTGAGCGCGTCGGTGGTCTTCACCTTCGCGAGGAGCCCGGCGTTGTCGTCGCCCGCCTCCATCTTGATGAAGCGGACGGCGCTGGTGAGGGCGAAGCTCTTCTGCTCGCCCAGGATGGTCAGCACATTCCCGTCCACCTGGATGCGCCCCTGCTCCGACCACTTGTCGAGCACGCTCTGGGGTACGAAAAGGTAGTCTGCCATGGAGGCGCTGCGCATCCTCGCCGCGCACCGATCATCCTATCGCGTCGCGGGCTTGGCCGACGATACCCGTGAGCAGGGTCACGGCGCAATCTGATTGACGGACAGGCGGGCGGGCGGCAGATTCCCCACACTCTTGACGAGGAGACGAGATGGCGAGCGCGGACGTGATGACCTTCACCGACGACAACTTCCAGAGTGAAGTGCTGGGTTCGAAGGAGCCGGTGCTGGTGGACTTCTGGGCCGCCTGGTGCGGACCGTGCCGCGCGATCGCGCCGCTCGTGGACCAGCTCGCCCTCGAGCACAAGGGCAAGCTGAAGGTCGGCAAGCTCGACATCGACGCGCACCAGAACGTCCCGCAGAAGTACGGGGTGATGAGCATCCCCACGCTCCTGCTCTTCAAGGACGGCCAGGTCGCCGACCAGATCGTCGGGGCGGTGCCGAAGGCGAAGCTGGACGCGATGGTGAAGCGCGCGATCTGAGATCGGGGAGACGCATGGCCAAGGCGAGCGACACCGAGGAGGAGTACTTCGCGCGCGAGAACGCGGAGCGGATGCGCAAGCTTGCAGCCGAGCAGAAGAAGTCCCTGGCGGAGAGCGAGCGCGAGAAGCTTCGCCAGCTGCACCACATGCGCTGCCCGAAGTGCGGGATGGAACTGAAGGAGATCGACGTACGCGGGGTGGCGGTCGATCGGTGCTTCTCCTGCAACGGCACCTGGCTCGACGCGGGCGAGCTGGAGAAGCTCGGCAAGGGCCAGCCCGAAAACGCGCTGGTCGCGGCGGTGTTGCGCGTGTTCGGCGCGGGAAAGAAGTAGAACCCCGTACGCCGAACGGTCCTTTTGGACAATTCGCGCATCATCTGGTTACAAGCGCCGCAAGAGGGCCGGCGCGCGCGCCGGCGCGAAAGAACGAG
>DASREU010000503.1:0-7181 GCA_035651935.1 Myxococcales bacterium
GGGCCATCCGGAACTGGATAGCGCTTACGTACATCCACCGGTGGCGAATTCGTTGGACCGCCGGCTCGAGGGCCCAGCTGGACTGGCATCCGGCGGGCCGGCGAAACGCGACCGGCGCGGAACTCCGGGTTGGCCGCGGCCTCCGCGTCATCTATCCTTCCCGTTCGACGAACGAAGGAGACGGATGCCGCCGCGCAAGGTCGAGAAGAGCTGGTTCCAGTGCATCGAGCCCGGCTGTCGCGCGCGGTACCCGATCAACTCCGTCATCTACCGCTGCACGTCGTGCGGCGCGCTCCTCGAGGTGCAGCACGATCTGGAGGAGCTCAAGCGCCGCGACGCGCACCACTGGATCAAGCTCTTCGAGGACCGCTACAAGTCGACGCAGTGGCCGTACGGCTCCGGGGTCTGGGGAAAGAAGGAATGGGTCCTCCCCGAGCTCGACGACGCCAACATCGTCTCGCTCTACGAGGGCGGCACGAACCTCTTCTGGGCCGAGCGGCTCGGCAAGCAGCTGGGGCTCGACGAGCTGTGGGTGAAGATGTGCGGCAACTCGCACAGCGGCTCGTTCAAGGACCTCGGGATGACGGTGCTGGTCTCGATGGTCAGGCAGATGATCGCCGAGGGCACGCCCATCCAGGCGGTCGCGTGCGCATCGACCGGCGACACGTCCGCGGCGCTGGCCGTGTACTGCGCGGCGGCGGGGATCCAGTCGATCGTCATCCTTCCCCGCGGCAAGATCTCCACCGCGCAGCTCGTCCAGCCGCTGGCGAACGGCGCCCTGGTGCTCTCGCTCGACACCGACTTCGACGGCTGCATGCGCGTGGTGCAGGAGATCACCGAGGACCAGACCATCTATTTGGCGAACTCGATGAACTCGCTGCGCATCGAGGGACAGAAGACGGTCGGCATCGAGATCGTCCAGCAGTTCGACTGGGAAGTCCCCGACGTGATCGTCATCCCCGGCGGCAACCTGGGGAACGTCTCGGCGCTGGGAAGCGGGCTCCTCCTCATGCGCGACCTGGGCCTGATCCGCAAGCTCCCACGCATCGTCGTCGCGCAGGCGCAGCGCGCGAATCCGCTCTATCGCGCGTATCTCACCGGCTTCGAGGTGATCGAGCCGATCACGGCCGGGAAGACGCTCGCGAGCGCGATCCAGATCGGCAATCCGGTCAGCATCGCCAAGGCCATCCGGACGCTGAAGCAGTTCGACGGAGTGGTCCTCGACGCGACCGAGCAGGAGCTCGCGGACGCCGCCGCGCTCGCCGACCTGACCGGCATGTTCACCGATCCGCACACCGGCGTGGCGCTGGCCGTGCTCAAGAAGCTGGTGGAGGCGAACAAGATCGATCGCGCGGAGCGCGTGGTGGTGATCTCCACCGCGAACGGCCTGAAGTTCTCGGACTTCAAGGTCGGATACCACGAGGGCACGCTCGGCTTTCCCAGCGCCCACGCGAACCGGCCCATCGAACTGCCGCCGAGCGTCACCGCCGTGAAGGACGCGCTCCGGCGAGCGCTGGAGACCGGACACGCCTGAACGCGCTCGCCGGACGGAGATCCGGGGACACCATACGTAATTAGTCATGCCAACTCGGACGCATCCGGACGCACCTGTCACGCCGAATTACGTATGGTGTCCCCGGATCTCGAAAAGAGACGCCCGGGAGCGTCAGTGTCTCCCGGGCGTCCGGCAGATGCCTCGCGCGCTTCGATGGCTACCGGGTGGTGGCCATCGAGGCGGGGCAGAGGGCAGCGGCCTGTTTTGCGCTGACCATTGCACCACCTCCTTTCGCCGTCGCGCGGGAGCGTAAGCGGGGACCGGCGCGGGCGCAAATCGGTCGGCGCGGGGTCGAGGTGGTGAGCTTCGTTGCGGCGGGCTTGGAGGCACCGCCCGGATTCGAACCGGGGAATGAGGGATTTGCAGTCCCTTGCCTTACCAACTTGGCGACGGTGCCGTCGAAGGGTCCGAGCGAGTAGCGCGAGTTTCCGGCGCCGTCAAGACGACTCGTGCTTCAGACGGGGGACTTGTGTGGGGGCCGGGTGCCGCGCGGAACCACCAGCCCGCGGGAGAGTCGGCGGAGCACCCTGCGCAGCTGGCGCTTCTTGTAGCGGGAGTGCGCGTTCTGCCCGCTCTCGTTCGCGAGCGCCGTCTCCCGGTCCACCAGCTGCAGCTCGACCATGCAGAAGACGATGCGGCCGTCGCCCGCGTCCACCGAGCGCTCGGGCAGGCGCACCGGGATCTCGGCGACGAAGTTCAGCACCTTGTACGAGTTGCCGGAGAACTCGTTCTGCTGCAGCTCCTCGTCCTCCTCGTGCAGCGCCAGCTCGAGCTGGGGCGCGAGCTCGGCGAGCGACGGCCAGTCCTTCACGAGCTTGCGCAGGCAGATGAGCGAGTTCTGCGTCTGCCCGGGGACCACGAAGTTGAAGGGGATCAACAGATCGCAAAGCCGGACCAGCACCGGGAGCACGTGATCCGCGTCGGCCGTCTCCACCCGATAGCGCACGCGATCGTAGATCTGCGCCGCGAGCGTCTCCTTCTTCGCCAGGAGCTTGGTGATCAGGCTGTGGCGGGTCTTCACGCTGCCGGCGGCCGCGACCACGGGAAAGCCTTCGCGCCGGAGCTGGGCGATCGAGTTGTCCACCCGCTGGGTGATGATCTGCGAAAGCTCGTCTTCGCTGACCCGGGCGCGGTGCAGGAGCCCGCGCGCCTCGACGTGATGCACCACGTGCATCACTTTCAGCACCAGGCAGGCGATGCGGCGGAGCTTGTGGTTGCCCACGCCCGAGGCGAGCAGGAAGAGATCCTGCACCCGCTCGGGCTGCGCCACCTCCTCGGCGACCGCGTACCGGAACGTGGTGCGCAGGTAGTCGACCGCCTCGTCGAGGATGCACTGCAGCCGCGCGCGATCGAAGGGATCGTTCGGCTCAAACAGGCAAAGGCGCAGATACTGATCCACCTCTTCCCGGGTCTGGAAGTGCAGCCGCCGCCAGTCGATCACCGATCCTCCGCGGAGGATCAGGCGCATGCGCTCCAGATCGCCGAGCGTCCAGCGGTCGGGCAGCGGGATGGGCGGCTGGGCGAGCATCGGGCGCCAGCATGCTGCAACCACCGGAGGCCTACAAGCAACCATCCGCTACGCCGCGGCGCATTATCAATCAAAATGCGCAGCGTAATGTGGGCAGAACCGCCAGACCGAACGTCCGGCGCCACGCGACCGCGTCGGCCTCGAGGCCGACGGTGAAGCGCTTGACGAAGGGCTGGAACGTCACCAGCGCCCCGCCGAATCCCGTGGGCCCGTGCGCGCCGTCGCCGGCGATCGGCGCTCCCCATCCGGCGCCGGCATGCAGCCAGAGCCCGAAGCTGTCCTCCGACCCGGCGCGCGCGACCAGGAAACGTCCCCCGACGCCGGCGCCGAGCAGGGCGCGATCGCCCGGAGTGCCGGCAGGTGCGCTCTCCATCGCGCCGGTCAGCCAGACCTCGGCGCCGAACCGATCCGCGACGGGAACTCCGAGCTCGAGCCGGACCATCGGTCCGTTGCCGGTCCCCGGGCGTCCGCTCTCGCGCAGCAGCACGGGTCCGGCGGAGATGCCGAGGTACGCCTGCGGCTGCGGCGCGGCGGCGAGCATCAGGGCGAGCATCAGCATCGCGTCACCCTCCCGGGGTGAAGATGAAGGGATAGGTGACGAACACCTCGCCGCCGCCCTTCGGGATGGGGAACCGCCAGCTCTTGATCCGCGACGCCACGCAGCTCTCGACGGTGCGGTCGCGCAGCGTGGTCTCCTGCGTGTGCGCCTCGGTCACCGAGCCCTGGGGGTCGATGGTCCAGGCAGAGACCAGCTTCCCGGCGAGGTTCGGCCGGGAAGTGAGCTGCGTCTCGTAGCAGGTGCGGATCTGCGCCCGGTGCTCGTGGACCACCTTGCGGATCAGCTCGGGATCGATCGAGCCGACCACCTCGGGCTTTCCCGGCCCGAGGCCGATCTCGCCGTCGTCCTTGCCGCGAAGGCCGCCTTTTCCGTCGCCGTAGCTGGCGAGACCGCCGCCGATGCCGTTGGTTCCGATGCGTGCGAGGCCGAGCCCCGATCCGTCACCACCGCCGCCGCGGCCGCCCAGCGACTTGAGCCCCATGCCGGCGTCGCCGCGCGCATCGCCCGACTTCGGGCCGGTGAGGTGGCCCATCGCGTCCCGGGTCCCCTTCTCCAGGGCGATGCCGAAGACGTCGCTCTGTCCGCTGCCGCCGCCGAGCGCCTTGAGCAGGCCCGTCTGCGCCACCAGCGCCTTGTCGTCGGTCTTGCGCTCGGCGCGCGCGCTGCGCCGGGGGGCGGTCTTGCTGCCCGCCATCCCTTCCTGCTCCATGTGCCGCGCCACAGCCTTGCCCGGGTCGCGCCGCGCCTGGTTGACCCTCTGCGCCTCGAGCACCTTGGTCTGGTCGGGCTTCGGCGGCGCGGCGCGCACCACCAGCGGCCGTGGCTTGATCAGCTCGGCCTCGCCGGAGGAGACCTTCGGCGGCGGGACGGCGGCGCTCCAGAACTTCATCCCGGTGATCATCAGCAAGGCGGCGATGCTGGCGACCAGCACGCCCTTCCAGTCCGTCTGCTCGCCGCCGACGCGCGCGGCGCCCGGGACCCGGCGGATGCGGAGGGCGAGGTTGCCGTTGGAAAGCACCGCGACGGAGCGCTGGGGGAGTGGAACCACCAGGCCATGCGCATCGGCCTGGCTGCGGCCACGGACCAGGAGCTCGGGACCACGGAGCACCCGACCTTCCTCCTCGAGCACGAGCTCGAGCGGACGCGGCGCGGTCACCGTCCAGCCGTTGAGGTCGCTCCTCAGCACCGGAGCGCGGTCGATGCCCTGCAGCAATGCCTGGCAGCCCGGCGCGGTGCCGGCGTGGAAGTGTTCGCCGGGCTGCAGCTGCCAGACGCTCACCCGCGTCTCGCCCCAGAACAGCTCGACTTCGGCGCATTCTCCGCCGAGCGCGGTGGTGACGGGAGGCAGCGCGCTCTTTCCCGGCAGCGGCAATGGCGTCGCCGCCGGGACCGCGACGGCGGCGCTCTCGGTGACGAGCGTGGGAGCGGGGAGCGGGTCCGGCACCACCTCGGGCTCCGGAGCGGGCGCCTCGGGCGAGGGCTCCTCCTGCTCGAATTCCTCGTGAAGCCCCTCGTCGGTGGCGATCTCCAAGGGGACGAGGCCGTCCTCGCGGACCACCTGCAGGGCGGGAGCGTGCGGGTGGGACCGCTCGTGCAACGGCTCTTCCTCGCCGTGGATCAGCTGCAGGCGCGGCCTCGCCTTCGGCGCGCCGGCGCTGAGCGTCGTGCGCGCGTGCAGCTCGACCATGATCCGCAGATCGCCGATCGAGATCAGGTCGCCGTGGCGGAGAGGCGCGGCGAGGATCGGCTGGCCGTTCAGGTACACCGGCGCCGAGGTGGTGGCCCGGAGCACGGCGCCCATCGCGCCGGTCTCGATCACCGCGTGGGTCGGTGCGACGGTGGCGGACTCCAGCACCAGGTCGGCCGCGGCGCTCCCGAGGCGGATCCGCTCGGCGCGAAAGGCGCGCGCACACTTCAGCTTCCCGCCGTCGTACACTTTGAGGACGATCGGAATCATCGGGTCTCCGGAACCTCAGCGGCCTTGCAGGGGCGCGGCAAGCGCGCGGTCCACGAACGAGCGGCGCACCCGTAGCAGGCTGGGCTCGGTGACCCTGCGCGGCGCCTGCACCAGCTCGCCGTCGGGGCGGGTGATGTCGCCGCGGATGTCCTCCTCGCCAAAGTGGAGGATGGTCCGGCGGGCGCGGTGCGGAGCAGGCGCCTTGCCGGCGGCTTCGGCGGCGAGCGCCGTGCCGCCAGCGGCCAGAAAGGCCGCTGCGACCGCGAGGATGATCCGTCTCCGCATGCCCCCTCCCCCCGACGCCCGCTCACCCCTTTTGCAGGACCGATGCCTGCGCGCGCTGCTTCAGCGCTTCCTCGCAGCGCTGGACCAGCGCATGGATCGGGTGCCCGGGCGGGGGCGGCTGCGTGCTCAAGCTGAGGAAAAGTTTTGCCTCTTGAAGGGCAGCCTGGGCATCGCCGTCGCCATCCAGCTTCAGCCGCGCCAGCTCGAGATGCGGATCGGGAGCCCTGGGCGCGAGCTCGACCGCGTGGGCCAGCGCCTGCTTGGCGGGCACCGGCTGGTTCGCGGCGGCCAGGGCCTGCCCGTACAGGAACGCGGCGGCGTAGGACGAAGGATCGAGCGCCGCCGCGTTGGCCAGCGCCTCGAGCGCGTCGCCGGTCCGTCCGCGGTCGTAGAGCGCGCGTCCCCGCGCCACCTGCACCGGCGAGTCATCCGGATCGATCGCCACCGCGGCTTCGAGCGCCGCGAATTCCCCGGCGGGGTCGCCGCTCGCCCGCGCGATCTCCGCCAGCACCAACCGGGGCTCGGGATCCAGCGCGTCGGCGCGAGCGGCCCGATCCGCGAAGATCCGCGCCACGCCGGGCTGTCCCTGCGCAAGCTGGGCGCGCGCGAGAGCGCAGAGCGCCCCGGTGTCGGACGCGCTTCGCGCGAGCGCCGCCTTCGCCGCTGCCTGCGCCGTTTCGGGGCTGCCGAGGACCAGCTCGACGCGGGCCTGCAGCACGAGCGCCGGCGACGCATCGCGGAGCGCGGTGCGGGCCAGCCCGACGTCGTCCCGCGCCGCCTTCGCGTCTCCACGCATGGCGGCCAGAGCCGCGGCGCGCGCGGCAGCCTGGTATCCGAGCGCGCCCGGGGCGGTGGCCGCGGAGCGATACGCCTGCTCCGCGTCGGCCGCATGGCCCGCGGCATCGAGAGCGACGCCGAGATCGAACTGCGCCACCGCGGACGGCTCCGCCTGCGCGAACGCCCGGAACTTCTCCAGCGCTTCCTCCGGACGGAGACTTCCGGCCGCGGCCACCGCCTCTCCGAGGAGCCGTCGCGCGCGTTCGCCCTGCACTCCCCGCGCGTCCACCAGATCCGGGCGCTCCGCCGCGGGCGCCGGCGCGGATCCGAGCGCGATCCGCTCCGCCGGTTTCACCGACATCTTCTCCAGGAGCGCCGCCATCCGTCGCGTGCACGGGCCGCTCACGCCCAATTCCCGCGCCTTGGAAGCGGCGCCCTGCAGCGTCTGGCGCGACTCGCCGTAGACGGGCTCGGCCTTTTCGCTGAGCGCCGCGCGGTAGAGCTTGCGCTGCTCGGCGTT
>DASREU010000504.1:0-3686 GCA_035651935.1 Myxococcales bacterium
CGTATAGACGTGCACCGTCAGGCTGAGCGCCGACGCGAGCGGCCCCCAGCGGCGGAACAGGAAGTGGAGGGGGATCGCCTCGGCGATGCAGGCGAGCAGGACGGCCACGTACAGGGCGACCCAGCCGGCGCGCTTGTACGCGGAAAAGCCCGCCGGCGCGCCCCGTCCCCAGGAGAACAGCGCGTACCAGAGCACCGCGAATTCGCTCGCGGCCGCGCGCGCCACCGCGGAGTCGCCCAGCGCGTCGGACAGCCCGGTCCGCAGCGCGGAGGCGGCGTCCGCGGCCCCGCGCGCCCGCAGCGCCCGGCGGACGGACGACGCCGCCACCCAGACCAGGGCCAGCTCGAGAGGCAGGGCGAGGAGCCGGACTTCGCGGCCGAAGAGCAGCGCGCAGAACGCCACCGAGACCACGGCGACGCGAGCGATGGTCCGGGGACGCGCCAGCCGCCGGCGCACCACCAGCGCCCACCAGAGGAGGGCGGGGACGACGCAGAGGTCGAAGATCACGGCCGCGCGGATCGCCTCGGGGTGAAGGCCCATCGCGCGGGAGGCGAGCGCAACGCTCTCGGCGGCGACGACGAAGGCCGCGAGCAGGAGGAAAACCAGCTGGGGCCGGGCCACCGCAGTCCGCATGCCGGCGATTGTACCTGTGGTATGGAGCCGCGTCATGACCGTCGCGCGCGCCCTGATCAGCGTCTCCGACAAGGCCGGCCTGGTGGAATTCGCCCGGGGCCTTTCGGGGCTGGGGATCGAGATCCTCTCCACCGGCGGAACCGCCGCAACGCTCAGCAAGGAGGGCATCGCCGTCACCCAGGTCCAGGACTTCACCGGCGCGCCGGAGATGCTCGGGGGCCGGGTGAAGACGCTCCACCCCAAGGTGCACGGCGGCATCCTCGCCCGCCGCAAGCTCTCTTCCGATCAGGCGGACATGCAGAAGCATGGGGTGCAGCCGATCGACCTGGTGGTGGTGAACCTCTATCCCTTCCGCGAAGCGGTGGCGAAGGGGCTGCCCTGGGAGGAAGTGATCGAGAACATCGACATCGGCGGCCCGTCGATGATCCGCTCGGCGGCGAAGAACGCCGAGTACGTGACGGTGATCGTCGATCCCGCCGACTACGGCGTCGTGCTCGCCGAGCTCCAGCAGAAGCGCGAGGTGCACGAGAGCACGCGGCGCCGGCTGCAGGCCCGGGCGTATGCGCACACGGCCGCGTACGACGCGGCCATCTCGGGCTGGCTCGCGGAGCAGCTGGCGAAGGCGCACCCGGAGGAGGGTGGCGGGTTCGCCGAGTCGCCGCCCCTCCCCGAGTACCGGCGCAGGCAGTCGTTGCGCTATGGCGAGAACCCGCACCAGCGCGCCGCCTTCTACGCGGCGGTGCCCCAGCCCGGTGAGCCGACGCTGGCGGCGGCCCGGCAGCTCCAGGGCAAGGAGCTCTCCTACAACAACCTGCTGGACGGATCCGCGGCGCTGGAGGCGCTCAAGGAGCATGCGCAAGGCATCGCCGGGCAACCGGCGGTGGTGGTGGTGAAGCACACCAACCCGTGCGGCGTGGCCCGGGCGTCGACGTTGCTCGAGGCCTACCGGCTGGCCCGGGACGCGGATCCGGTGAGCGCGTTCGGCGGCATCGTCGCCCTCACGCATCCGGTCGACGGCAAGACGGCGGCGGCGCTGGCCGAGACCTTCCTCGAGGCGGTGATCGCGCCCGGGTTCGAGCAGGGCGCGCTCGAGGTGCTGAAGCCGAAGAAGTCGCTGCGCCTGCTGGAGGTGCCGCTCCTCGGCGAGGGCCGCGATGCGTGGACGCCGGAGCCGCGGGAGCTGCGCAGCGTGCCCGGAGGGCTCCTGGTGCAGTCGCGCGATCTGGCGGACGCCGATCCCCGCGGCTGGAAGCAGGTCACCCGGCGCGCGCCGACGGCGGACGAGGTCGAGGCGCTGTCCTTCGCCTGGAGCGTGGTGAAGCACGTGAAGTCCAACGCCATCGTGCTCGCGCGGCGCGACGTGACGGTGGGCATCGGGATGGGACAGACGAACCGCGTCGACTCGGTGCGCATCGCCGCGCAGCGCGCGGGCGAGAAGGCGCGCGGCGCCGTGCTCGGCTCGGACGCGTTCTTTCCCTTTGCCGACGGAGTGGAGGCGGCGGCGCAGGCCGGCGTCACCGCCATCGCCCAGCCCGGCGGCTCGGTCCGGGACGACGAGGTGATCGCCGCCGCCGATCGCCTCGACCTCGCCATGCTCTTCACCGGCGTGCGACACTTCCGCCACTGATGACCCGGGTCGTCGTCATCGGGGGCGGCGCGCGGGAGCACGCGCTGGTGCGGGCGCTGCGGAGAGGCGGCGGCGCGCGCGAGATCCTCGCCATCCCGGGAAATCCGGGGATCGCGCGCGAGGCCCGCTGCATGCCCGCGCAGCCCTCGCTCGGGGAGGCCGCGCTGGCGGAGTCTCCCGACCTGGTGGTGGTGGGCCCGGAGGCGCCGCTCGCGGAAGGGATCGCGGATCTGCTGGCGGACCGCGGGGTGCCCTGCTTCGGTCCCTCCCAGGCGGCGGCGCGCATCGAGTCGTCGAAGGCGTTCTCGAAGGAGATCATGCTGGCGGCCGGCGTCCCGACGCCGCATGCGGTGGTGTTCGACGATCCGCAGGCGGCGCGCGAGTACGCGCGTGGCGCGGGCGCATGCGTGGTCAAGCTGGACGGGCTTGCGGCCGGCAAGGGCGTGATCGTCGCGGACGACGGCGCGCAGGCGGCGGCCGCGGTCGACGAGCTGTGGAAGGCCGGATCGAAGCTGTTGATCGAGGAGCGTCTCGAAGGCCCCGAGGTCTCGATCATCGCGCTCTGCGACGGCGAGAGCGTCGTTCCGCTGCCTCCCGCGCGCGACCACAAGCGCCTCCTCGACGGCGACAAGGGTCCGAACACCGGGGGGATGGGCGCCGTCTGCCCGCCTTCCGACGTCGGCGACGAGCTCGTCGGCGAGGTGGTCCGCACCGTTCTCGAGCCCACCGCCCGCGAACTGGCCCGGCGGGGAATGCCGTTCGTGGGCGCGCTGTATGCCGGATTGATGCTCACCGCGAAGGGTCCGCGCGTTTTGGAGTTCAATTGCCGCCTGGGAGATCCGGAGGCGCAGGCCATCTTCCTCCGGCTGCGCAGCGACCCGTTGCCGCTCTTCCTCGCCGCCGCGCAGGGCCGGCTCTCCGGACAGAAGCCGGTCTGGGACGCGCGGACCTCGGTCGCGGTGGTGCTCGCGGCGCACGGCTATCCGCAGGCGCCGCGCGCGATGGACGAGATCCACGGGCTCGAGGCGTTCGACGGGAACGAGAGCGACGATCTCTGGGTGCTGCACGCCGGGACGCGGCTGCGCGCGGGCAAGGTGGTGACGGGCGGCGGGCGGGTGCTCACGGTAGCCGCGCTCGGGTCCGGCCCTGCCCAGGCGCGGGCCCGCGCGTACGGGGCCGCCGCCCGGATCTCGTTCGCGGGGATGCAGAGCCGCTCGGACATCGCGGCGGCGGAGACGTAACTGGTCCGCGGCCGGCAAAAGCCCGGAGGCCAGCTCGATCAGCTCTTGCTCCTGGAGCTGTTGCGCCTGTTCTTCGCCACCCTCGGCGCCATCGTCCTCATCTACCTGGTGATCGACTTCGCGGATCGCGCGCACACCTATACCGGGCGCGCGTGGGGCAAGGCGGTGTTCGAGCTGTACATGAA
>DASREU010000505.1:0-4939 GCA_035651935.1 Myxococcales bacterium
TTCGGGGACACAATACGAAACTCGCCGCCTCTCCCCGGAGGTCGCACCTGAAGCCACCCGCTGACGCCACAGTTCCGCCATCGTGTGCGGCTACGCGAGAGCCGGCTTGCACGAGCACGTAGATTCGCTGCCGCAGCACTCCGCCGGAGGCCGCGCGACCAGCTTGCCGCCACGCATCGTCGCGCCGATGACGATCGCGGCGCTGATCAGGACCAGGTTCTTCAGGATGTACTGCCCTTCCATCGTCGGCGCGAACGGGAACTTCGTGAACGTCAGCGACGGAAAGAGAACCAGCGGCGTCAAGGTCCCGGCCATCTGCAGGAAGAGCAAGCCCAGCGCGAGGCGGAGATGAACACCGAGGACGAGCGCGAGGCCGATCGCCGACTCCCAGACAGCGAGCAGCGCGACAGCGGAGCCTGGCTCGACCAGCCCGAAGGTCAGCCTCGCGATCGTCGCACCGGCGAGCTCTTCTGCGGGGCTGTACGCCGGCAGGAACTTCAGCGCGCCGAACCAGAGGAAGACGATCCCGAGGCTGACGCGCAGCAGCAGGATGCCGTTCGCAGCCATCCAGCGGACCACTCGCTGTTCACCTTGCTCATAAACACGCAGGATCGATTCCATGATCTCCCTCCCCTACAGAATGCGGTTGTCACGAAGTACGCGGTCTCAGGCTGAGCGGCGGTCGAGCAGCAACTGGAGGTCCGCCGGGATCTCCATCGGCGTGAAGATGCCCACGTTCGATCCTCCGGTGTTTCCTCGTGGCGCCCGGCCGGACCACGAGCCGGGAGCGGCGAGAAGCAGGCGGGGAAGTTGCCCGAGCAGCTCCCGGACATCCAATCTGCGCCACGCGAATCCCGCCATCACCCAGTGCACGCGCAGGTGCGGTCCGGCAAAGGCCTGGCTCAGCACGTGCGCCCGCTCGAGCGAACGCCATGCGAGTCGAACGTCACCCCGCACCTCCGCCGTCCGCGCCATCGCCAGTTCAGCCTGGAACGATTCCCTCAATGCAGCATTCATCTGGGTGCCCTTTCGGTGTGTCCGTTGATGTGGACGCGACGTGTTCATTGCTCGGAACGTGCCAGACGCTGGTCCCGGTCGGCCACCGGGTGCGAGGCGGGCTGTGATGGCGCCGCCGGCGATGCCAGCCACTGCGGTTCCGCGGCGAGGGGCGCCGACAGCGAGCGCAGGAAGGCGACGAGCTGCCTCTGTTCGTTCGCCGAGAGCCGCAGCGGCCGGATCTCGGTCTCTCCCAGAGTGGCCGCCGGGGCGCGGTCGTAGTGGTCCATCACCTGCTCGAGCGTGGCGAACTGGCCGGCATGCATGTACGGCCCGCGGTCGGCTACGTTCCGCAGCGACGGCACCTTCATCTGACCCTTCGCATGCGCGTCGGCGTTCACCGACTTCAGCTCTTCGCAGTCGCCCGGCTTCGCATCGCTGTACCGACCCAGGCAGTTGAATTCGTCAGCGACGACCTGGTGCGCTCCGGCGAGCCGACCCTCGTCCGCGGGAGCGGCGGGACCATCGGCGACCCCGATGTTCGAGAAGGCGTTGTTCGTGAGCTGTGGGCCGTTGTGGCACTGCGTGCAGCTCGCCTTTCCGATGAAGAGCCGCAAGCCGGCGATCTCGTCCTCGCTCAGCGCGGCATGCGCGGCGGCCCGATTCCCGGCAACGACGGCGTCCACGTACCGATCGAACCGTGAGACCCCGGGCTGGAGCTTCCGCTCGTACGCGGCGATCGCCTTTCCGACGTTTGCGAAGACGCGATTCACCGACTGCTGCTGCGCTGGTGTCATCCGGCTCCAGGCCGCTCGCGCCGTGGCCGATCCGTTCGGGCTGGCGTGCTCGGGAATGCGGGAGAGGTCCGGCAGGGGTCCGAACAGCTGCTCGTATTGATCCCGATAGGCCGCGGAGACCAGCCGCACGTACTGCACGCGATCTCCCCCGTGCTCGACGGCACTCTCGAGTGGCCCCAGGGCCTGCGCCCAGAGGCTGTCCTTCCGTCCGTCCCAGAAGAACCACGGCGAACGATCGGTGCCCGCGATGGGCATCGTCCGGCGGCCCGTCGTCCCGACCCCGCTCCCGCGCGGCGTGCCGTCCTGGAAGTTCTTCTCCGGAACGTGGCACGTCGCGCAGGACACCTTGCCGTTCGAGCTGAACCGCGCGTCGAAGAAGAATCGGTGCCCGAGGCGGGCTGCATCTTCGTTCGCTGCGTAGCGATTGCTCCGATCCGGCGCCCCGGGCCCTTCCACCAGGCGGAGGTCCTGGAGCGTCGCCTTTTCCTCGTCGGACCACCACGAAGAGGAGAAGCCGAATCCGGCGAGGAGAATGCCTCCTCCGAGCAGCGCGGCGATGCTGGCGAGCCGTTTCACGGTAAGCCTCCGGGTACGAGAGAGAGAGCCTGCAGCCATCGATTTGCAGCGGCCGTGCCACGTTGGCGGCTAGAGATTGAGCTCGAACCGGACCGCGTCGGCGCCCTTCGCAGATTCGATCCCGAGGTCGACGACCCAATACCCGCCCATGTTGAACTTCATCCCTTCGATCACGTAACGGCCGTTGCCGAGCGCCTCGCGCACATACGGCTTCGTCGGCAGCCCGTGACCGTGGTCGGGCATCCCGCCGGCGATCCGCAGCTGCGCGCCGTCGACCGGATGACCATCGCGGTCGCGCAGCTCCACGGTCCAGGCATGGAGTTGCCGCTTGGGGATGGGCTGGACCGCCGGTTCGTACGCGACGGCGTACTTCCCTGCGTTCGAGATCCGGTTCGTCGCCGTGTTTGCCTCGGCGTGGGAGCGGCCGTGCATGCAGGCCGAGAGCAGGATGGAAGAGAGAAACGCCGCGAGAAGGTTCTTCATGATCGGTCTCCGAGTGGAAAGAGGTGTGGCGCTCCCTTCTGCACCGGCTGTGCCAGGCGTCTGCTTTCAATTCCACCCTCTCACCGCACTCGTTTCGGTCGCCGTCCGATCGAGACCGCGGACCGGACACGTGTCCGCGCAGGGGCCCTTTGCGGACAGGTTCGCGGTCAATCCCCGGGCACGAAGCCGGCACGGACCTTGAAGCTCGGCTGCCTGCCGGACCGTCCCGGCTTGAAACAGGACCGAGGGGAAGGGTTGAATGCCGCCGATGCTGGCGATGGACGACATCCAGAAGAGCTACCGGCACGGCGGACTTTCCACCGAGGCGCTGAGCGGCTTTTCCCTGCGGATCGCTCCCGGCGAGTTCGTCGCGATCATGGGTCCGTCGGGCTCCGGCAAGACCACCTTCCTGAACGTGGCCGGTCTGCTCGACGACTTCGACGGTGGCGCCTACCGCCTCGATGGCCACGACGTGATGGCCCTGACCGACCCGCAAAGGTCGGCGCTGCGGAACCAGAAGCTCGGGTTCATCTTCCAGAGCTTCAACCTCATTCCGGATCTGGACGTGAGGGAGAACGTCGCGCTCCCCCTGCGATACCGCAAGCTGACGGCCGGCGAACGGCGCCGCCGGGTCGACCGCGTCATCGACGACGTAGGGCTGGGCGCGCGCATGCACGCGTTGCCCGACGAGCTGAGCGGCGGACAGCAACAGCGTGTCGCGATCGCCCGTGCGCTGGTCGGCGAGCCGAGGGTCCTTCTCGCGGACGAGCCGACAGGCAACCTGGATTCGCAGATGGCGCGGCGGATCCTCGAGCTTCTGGAGCAGGTGAACCGGACGGGCGTCACCGTCGTCATGGTCACGCATGCGCCGGAGCTCGCCGCCCGGGCGGACCGAAAGCTCCACATCCTGGACGGGCGCGCCATCGACCCGCTGGAACGACGCGCGGCAACCCGCGCACCACCGGGCCCGTGGAAGAAGGACGCGTGAGGGCCTCCTTCCTCCGGCTCGCACCCGTACGCGCCGTGCGAAGATCTCCAGGGTTGAACGCCTTGATCATCGCAACTCTCGCCTTCGGGATCGCGGTGTGGCTGACCACGCACGGGATGGCGGCATCGTTCGAGCACGATCCCGCGCGCGGCACCGCCGCCCTCTGGAGGGTGGAGCTCGTGCGCTATCCGCAGCTTCGCCAGATCCTCGCCGGAACCGACATGCAGTTCGTCTCCGAGCTGCCATCGCTCGTGCTCTCGCCGGGCGAAGTGGAGGAGCTGTCGCGCGCGCCAACCCGGGTGCGGAGCGCCGCGGTGACCACCGGGGAGCTGCCCTTCGAAGAGCCGGGCGGAGGCGTCCGCACGATCTCGGTGCGGTTCGCCGGGCGCGACGCGTTCGCGCTCTTCTCCGTCCGCCTCGCCGCGGGGCGTGTCTTCGACGAGGGCAAGAGAGAGTTGCTCGTCTCGGAAGCCGACGCGCGTCGCTGGTTCGGTGGACCTGCCTCCGCTGCGGTCGGCCGGATGTTGCTCGTTTCCGGCGAGGAATGGGCGATCACCGGCGTCGTCGCCGCGGACAAAGGGGTCGGCCGGCGCATGCACCTCGTGGACGATGCTGGCGAGGACGTGCTCTGGATGCCCTTCGCGGACGCGCTGCGGCTGGGCGTTCTCCCCTTCCAGCGGCATCCCGCCCCGCGCACCACGCGGCCGTCGAACGGCGACTTCTACTTCGCCTCCCTCTGGGTCGAGCTCCCCGATGCTGCAGACGTCGAGCGATTCCGCGGATGGTTGGGAAGGTGGTCAGCGGCACATCCGGACGCGGGGACTCCGCGAATCCGGCGCTACCAGGAATGGAGTGGCGTGCTGGGAACGCCGCCCGCGTACCGGGTGGTCGAGCTGTTCGGCGCAGCGACGCTCGTCGCGTGCTGTCTCACCCTCGTCCGGCTGTTCCACACGCGAAACCGGCTGCACGAGCGCGACATCGCGTTGCGACGGGCGGTCGGGGCCTCGAGGCGATCGCTGCTCGGCGAGTCCCTGATCGAGGCGGGCGTCGTCGTCGGTGTCGCAGCGGTTGGCGGTGTGGTCCTGGCAGCCGGCGCGCT